>NZ_JADDOJ010000011.1 GCF_015159745.1 Ramlibacter aquaticus
GGCCTGGACCGGAGCGGGCACGGGCGCCGGTGGTTGCGGCTCCCGTGGCTGCGGCTCCCGTGGCGGCGCCCGTGCCCGCTCCGGTCCAGGCCCCGGCGGCCACGGCCTCCGCAGCCCCGCAGGCAGGCAACGGCCTGCCCAAGGTGCGGTCCTTCAGCCTGCCGGTGGACGACCTGGCCCGCGTGGCTGAGTCCTCCGGCCTGCAGTGGGTGAACTCGGACGCCGCCAAGATCGCCGCCGCCCAGGCCGCGATGGCTGCCGAGCCCAAGCCGGTCCACGTGCCGCGCGAGCGGCCGCCGGTGGTCGAGCTTGACGAAGGCCCGCTGGTCCTGGTCGAGACCCGGCGCGACCTGCGCGACATGCAGCTGCCCTTCGAACGCTGATCGGCCGCAGCACCCACGAAAAAGCCCGGGCTCGCCCGGGCTTTTTTCATGGTGGACGCAGCGGGCAGGCCGCCGTGTCCGGCGTGCGCGCCTAGCCGCCGGCGGCGTTCTTCCAGTAGGACGCCGCGGCCTGCGCGTCGCCGCGCTGTTCGGCCAGCTGCGCCAGGGCCGACCAGGCGCTGCGGTGCATGCGCGCGTCCTTGAGCCCCATGGCCGCCTGGCCCAGCAACTGCTGGGCCTTGCCCCAGAGCTGGCGCTTCATGCAGGCCATGCCCGCCAGGTACTGCAGCGTGGCGTCCCGCGGGTCGGCCCGCTGCGCGCTTTCGATGCGCGCCAGCCAGCCGGCGTCCAGCGTGTCCATCACGCCTTCCAGGGCGCGCACCAGCTTCACCTTCTGGCTGTCGCCCAGCGTGGCCTGCTGCTCCCAGGCGGCCAGCAGCCAGCCGCGCGCGAGCTGCGGGTCGCCCCCCAGGGTGGCGAGCCGCTGGGCGCCATGGATGGCGACGTCTGGCATGTCCCGCTCCGCAGGCTCCAGCAGGGACCAGGCCCGCAGCAGCTGCGCCGGGTCATGGGCGCCGTCCAGCAGGTCCATGGCCAGGCCGCGCAGGATGCTCTGCGCCGCGCTGGGCGAGAAGGCCCGGTGCTTGGCGAGCAGGCGCGCCATCTCCAGCGCCTCGGCCACCTGCCGGCCCAGCCGCGCGGCCTTGAGCCGCATGCGCAGCGCCAGGGTGCGCCGGGCCGCGCCGTGCGGCAGCATGCGCAGCCAGCCGATGGCGGCGTCGGGATCGCGTTCGTCCAGCGACCAGCGGGCCGCACGCATCAGCGCGCCCTCGTGCGTTTCCTGGGCATCGCGCGCGCTGCCTTCGGCCAGCGCCTGCTGCAGGTGCTCGTCGCGGGCCGCGTGGTCCTGCAGCGATTGCGAGGCTTCGGCCGCCAGCAGGTGCGCCAGCGTGCGCAGCTGCGCCGCATTGCCCGGGGCATGGCCGCCGGCGTGCAGCGAATGCGCCTGCGCCAGCGCGGTCTCGGCCGACTTGCGCGCCCGCAGGAAGCGGCCGGCGATCAGGTGCGACACGGCATCCAGCATGGCGCCGTGCATGGTGCGCTCCTTCTGCTGGACGCGCCAGCGCAGGGCCTGGCGCGGGATGTCGAACAGCGCGGACAGGGCCGCCAGCGCGAAGTGCACGATGGCGAAGCCCGCCACCAGCAACAGCACCACGAGGTTGACGGACAGGTCCAGCCGCCAGGGCGGCCAGAACAGCGTGACGGTGCCCTGGTTGTTGCCCGCGAACAGCGCGATCGCCACCGCGACGGCGAACAGGGCCAGGAGCCAGAGCGCGGCCCGCACTCAGCGCCCCGCCTGCGCGGTGGTCAGCGCCGCCAGCGTCTCGTCGACGCGGGGGATCTCCACCGACTTGAGCTGGGCCTGCACCTGCTGCGCCAGGGCCAGGGCGGCCTGGGTGCGGCGCGAAGCCGGGTCGAAGTATTTCTGCAGGGCGACGCCTGCGGCGGCCGCGTCCGACCGCGCCGACTCCACCTGCCGCGAAAGCAGCGAGAGCCGCGCGTTCAGCAGCTTCAGCTTCAGGTTCTCGCGCAGGAAGAAGGCCTGGTCGGGCGCCACCAGGGCCGCCTCGGGCGTGTCGATGCGGCTCACGCGCACCAGCGCGCGGGCCTGGTCGGCGATGTCGGCCAGGGCCTTGTCCCACCAGCGGCGCGCAGGCGTGGCGGCGTTGCGTGGCAGCGGTTGCGCATGGGCGGCGGACACCGCGTTGGCCAGCGGCAGCTCATCCACCTGGCGGGCCAGCTCGTCGATGCGGGCCAGCAGGCCGGGCACGTCGGCGACGCTGGCCCCCTTGATGCGGTCGATGTCGCGCTGCACGGCGGCGCGCACGCGCGAGAGGCGGGGCTGGCCGGCACGCTCCAGGCGCTGGTCGGCGGTGCGCAGCGAGGCCAGCAGGGGCTCGGCGCTGCCCGTCAGCTGGGCCTGCTGCTGCGCCAGGCGCAGCCCGGACTCGATGTCGGCGAGCAGGTTCTCGTCGCGCGAGCGGGACATGCTCTGCACCAGCTCCTCGACCTGCGCGCGCTGCAGCGCGACCTCGCCCAGGCGGGTGTCCAGCACGGCCTGGCGGGCGGCGGTGTCACGCGCCAGGTCCTGGGCCTGGCGTGCCAGGGTGCGGGCCTCGACCGCGTTGCTGCCGGCGTCCTGGCTCTGGCGGGCGAGCTGCTCCTGGATGTTGGCGAGCTTCTGCCACAACAGCAGCGCAGCCACCAGCGAGAGCCCGGCCACAACGCTGGTGGCCAGGAAAGCCGCCCGCGAAACACCCGCGGGCGCACCCGCCCCCGGCACCGGGGGTGCCACGTCCACCGCGGCCACCGGCGTTTCCGCCGGCACCGCTCCGCCATCCTGCGCTGCGCTCATCGAATCGATTCTAGGATGGCGGCCACCGCGGGCAGCCCGGGTCGTGACTCGCGCACAACACCGAAGCCGGCGTCGCGCGCGGCCTGGGCGATGCGTGGATGGGTGCACACGCAACGCCCGTGGGCGAAGCTGCCCTCGCCGAGCAGCGTGCGCAGGTGGGCGATGGCCTGCGAGCTGCTGAACACCCAGGCATCCCGCTCCATCCCGTCTCGCAGCTGTTCCCGCCGGCCGCTGGGCAACGCCGGGCAGCCCCGCACGTAGGCGACCACCGTGTCCACGGTCGCCCCCGCAGCCTCCAGCACCTGGGCCAGCCAGTCGCGCCCGCTGCCCTCGCTCGCGCCGGCCTCGGCACCGCGCACCCGCAGCACGCGGTCGCCCGCGCCGACCTGGGCCTGCACCTGCATCCACAGGGCTTCAGAATCGAATTGCGGTGAATCGGATGGCGGCGCGTCCACCTGGACCGCGGGCACCCCGGCCTGCAGCAGGGCCTGGCGGGTCCCCTCGCCCGTCGCCCAGGCGCGCAGCCCGGACGGCCAGCGCGGCGGCTGCGGCGCGGCGTCCATGAAGCCGCGCACCGCATTGCCGCTCACGAACATGACGGCGCGCAGGCCGGCCAGCCCGGCCCAGGCCTGCGCCAGCGGCGCGCCGTCGGCCACCGGCTGGATCTCGATCAGGGGCAGGGCCTGCGCGTCGAAACCCAGCGCCTGCAGCCCCTGCACCCAGCAGGCGGCCTCGGCGGCGGGCCGGGTGACCCAGACGCGCACGGCAGCCCCCGTCCGCTCAGCGCGCGCCGGCGGCGCGCAGCCGCGACGCGACCTCGGCACCCAGGGCCACGGCCTCCCCCAGGTCGGCGATGGTGCCGCCGCCGGCCGCCCGCAGCAGCGGCCCGGGCTGCTCGGCATCGCCCCAGGCGGTCGCCAGGTGCAGCATGCCGCCGTCGAAACGCGCGTGCGCCGCCAGCGGCATGGAACAGCTGCCGCCCATGGCGCGGCTCACTTCGCGCTCGGCGGCGACGGCCAGCCAGGTGGCCTGGTGGGCCAGGGGCGCGAGGGCCGCGGCCACGTCGGCGCGCCCGGCGCGGATCTCGATGCCCAGGGCCCCCTGGCCGGCGGACGGCAGCATGGACTCGGGCTCGAACACCGCGCGGATGCGCTCGGCCAGGCCCAGGCGCTTGAGGCCCGCGGCCGCCAGGACGATCGCGTCGTACTGGCCTTCGTCCAGCTTGCGCAGGCGGGTGTCCAGGTTGCCGCGCAGGGGCTCGATCACCAGGTCGGGGCGCAGCGCCCGCAGCTGCACCACGCGGCGCAGGCTGGAGGTGCCCACGCGGGCGCCCTGGGGCAGGTCCTGCACGGACGCGAAGTGCGGCGAGACGAAGGCGTCGCGCGGGTCCTCGCGCTCCATCACGCAGGCCAGCTCGAAGCCCGGCGGCAGCTCCATGGGCACGTCCTTGAGCGAGTGCACGGCCAGGTCGGCGCGTCCCTCCTCCAGGGCGGTTTCCAGTTCCTTGACGAACAGGCCCTTGCCGCCCACCTTGGAAAGCGCGCGGTCCAGGATCTGGTCGCCGCGGGTGGTCATGCCCAGCAGCTCGACGGCGTGGCCGCGCTGCTCCAGCAGGTCCTTCACATGGTTGGCCTGCCACAGGGCCAGGCGGCTTTCTCGCGTGGCGATCACCAGCTTGCGTGCTGCCGTCATCGGCGTGGGTCTCCGCAGGAGTTCGTAGCGGGCGATGCTAGCATGCAGGCCTCCCAATCCTGCACCCCCGGAAGTGCCCCGATGCCCCCTGGACCTGCCGCGCACGACACCCCTGTTTCCCCCTCGCGCCGCGCCCGCGACAACGAGAAGCCGCTGGTCGAGGACATCCGTCTCCTTGGCCGCATCCTGGGGGACGTGATCCGCGAGCAGGAAGGCGTGGAGGCCTACGACCTGGTGGAGCGCATCCGCAAGCTCTCGGTCGCCTTCCGGCGCGACGCCGACCACGAGGCCGACCGCGCACTCAAGTCGCTGCTCAAGTCGCTCACGGGCCAGCAGACGGTGAGCGTGATCCGGGCCTTCACCTATTTCAGCCACCTGGCCAACCTCGCCGAGGACCGCCACCACATCCGCCGCCGCATCGTGCACGAGCGCGCCGGGGACACGCAGGAGGGCAGCCTGGACGTGGCGCTCTCGCGCCTGCGCTGGGCCGGCATCACGCCGCGCAGCATCTCCCAGGCGCTGGCCCAGGCCTTCGTCTCCCCGGTGCTGACGGCCCACCCGACCGAGGTGCAGCGCAAGAGCATCCTGGACGCCGAGCGCGACATCGCCAACCTGCTGACCGAGCGCGACGACATCAAGGCCCGCGCCCTGCCGCGCGATGCGCTGGCGCCCCGCGAGCTGGCCGAGAACGAGACGCGCATACGCGCCCGGGTGCTGCAGCTGTGGCAGACCCGCCTGCTGCGCTTTTCCAGCCTGAGCGTGGCCGACGAGGTCGACAACGCGCTGTCGTACTACCAGTCCACCTTCCTGCGCGAGATCCCGCGGCTGTATGCCGACCTGGAGGCCCGCCTGGGCCCGCAGCACCCGGTGGCGCCCTTCCTGCGCATGGGCCAGTGGATAGGCGGCGACCGCGACGGCAACCCCAACGTGAGCGCCGAGACCCTGGACTACGCGCTGCGCCGCCAGTGCGAGGTCGCCCTGCGCCACTACCTGACCGAGGTCCACTACCTGGGCGGCGAGCTCTCGCAGTCGGCCATGCTGGTGCAGGTGACGCCCACGATGGCCGCGCTGGCCGACATCTCGCCCGACATGACCGAGCACCGGCTGGACGAGCCCTACCGGCGCGCCCTGGCGGGCATGTACGCGCGCCTGGCCGCCACGCTCAAGCAGCTCACCGGCGGCGACGCGGCCCGGCATGCGGTGCCGCCGCAGAACCCCTACCTGCGCGCGGAGGATTTCCTGGCCGACCTGCGCACCATCCGCGATTCGCTGCTGGCGCACCACGGCCAGGCCCTGGTGCACCAGCGCCTGGCCCCGCTGCTGCGCGCGGTGGAGGTGTTCGGCTTCCACCTGGCCACGGTGGACCTGCGCCAGAGCTCGGACCAGCACGAGCGCGTGGTGGCCGAACTGCTGGCCACGTCCCGGGTGGAACCGGCCTATGCCGCGCTGGACGAGCCCGCCCGCCAGGCCCTGCTGCTGCAGCTGCTGTCGGACGCCCGGCCCCTGCGCGTGATCGGCGCGCGCTACAGCGAGCACACGCGCAAGGAACTGGCCATCTTCGAGACGGCCAAGCGCATGCGCGAGCAGTTCGGGCTGCAGGCGATCCGCCACTACATCATCAGCCACACCGAGGCCGTGAGCGACCTGCTGGAGGTGCTGCTGCTGCAGAAGGAATGCGGGCTGCTGCACGGCACGCTGGACGATGCGGCGGTGGCCGAGCTGATCGTGGTGCCGCTGTTCGAGACCATCGCCGACCTGCGCAATGCCGCGCCCATCATGCGCGAGTTCTACGCCCTGCCCGGCATCGCCCGGCTGGTGCAGCGCTCGGGCGCCGAGCAGGACATCATGCTCGGCTACAGCGACAGCAACAAGGACGGCGGCATCTTCACCAGCAACTGGGAGCTGTACCGGGCCGAGATCGCGCTGGTCGACCTGTTCGACGAACTGGCCAACAGCCACGACATCCAACTGCGCATGTTCCACGGCCGCGGCGGCACCGTGGGCCGCGGCGGCGGCCCCAGCTACCAGGCCATCCTGGCGCAGCCGCCCGGCACGGTGCGCGGGCAGATCCGGCTGACCGAGCAGGGCGAGGTGATCGCCTCCAAGTACGCCAACCCCGAGATCGGCCGCCGCAACCTGGAGACCCTGGTGGCCGCCACGCTGGAGGCCACGCTGCTGCAGCCCACCAAGCCGGCGCCCCGGTCCTTCCTGGCCGCGGCCGAGCAGCTCTCTCAGGCCAGCATGGCCGCCTACCGGGCCCTGGTGTACGAGACGCCCGGCTTCACCGAGTATTTCTTCTCCTCGACCCCGATCCGCGAGATCGCCGAGCTGAACATCGGCTCGCGCCCGGCCTCGCGCAAGGCGACGCAGAAGATCGAGGACCTGCGCGCCATCCCCTGGAGCTTCAGCTGGGGCCAATGCCGCCTCACGCTGCCCGGCTGGTACGGCTTCGGCAGCGCGGTGCAGGCCTTCCTGGCCGAGGACCCCAAGGCCCACCTCGCGCTGCTGCAGAAGATGGTGCGCCAGTGGCCCTTCTTCCGCGCGCTGCTGTCCAACATGGACATGGTGCTGGCCAAGAGCGACCTGGCCCTCGCCTCGCGCTACGCCGAGCTGGTGGCCGATGCGCGGCTGCGCAAGCGCATCTTCGCCATGATCGAGGCCGAGTGGCATCGCACTGTGGACGCGCTGGCGACCATCACGGGCGAGCGCCAGCGCCTGTCGGGCAACAGCGCGCTGCAGCGCTCGATCCGCCACCGCTTCCCCTACATCGACCCGCTGCACCACCTGCAGGTCGAGCTGGTGCGGCGCCACCGCGAAGGCCTGCTGGACGACCGCGCGCGGCGCGGCATCCACATCTCGATCAACGGCATTGCCGCCGGGCTGCGCAACACCGGCTGAGGCGGCGCCTTCAGTCGCCCAGCAGCTCGCCCACCGGCTTGAGGTGGTCGACGCGGTCGCACACGGCCTTGACGATCATCAGGATGGGGATGCCCAGCAGCAGCCCCCAGACGCCCCAGAGCCAGCCCCAGGCCAGCACGCCGATGAACACCGCGACCGGGTTCATGCGGCTGGCCCGGCTGGTGAGCCAGGGCACCAGCAGGTTGCCCACCAGCGCGTGCACGAGCAGCGAGGCGCCGGCCACGTACAGCGCGTGGTCGACCTCGCCGAACTGCACGAAGGCCGCCAGCGCCGCGGCGGCGGTGACCACGCCCGAGCCGATGTAGGGGATCAGGTTCAGCACGCCACCGGCCACACCCCACACACCGGGATGCTTCAGGCCCAGGGCCCAGAACGCCAGTCCCGTCGCCACCCCCACGATCACGCCGGCCACCAGCTGCACCAGCAGGTAGCGCTGGATCTGTTCCGTGATCTCGTCCAGCGCCTGCACGGTGATCTTCTTCTCCGACAGGGTATGGCCCGTCACCTTCACCAGCTTGCGCCGGAAGGTGTCGCCCGAGAGCAGGAGGAAGTAGGCCAGGAAGGTCACCACGGTGGCCTGCCCGGCGAAGCTGGCCAGGCCCAGGGTGCCGGACCAGAGGTGGTCGCGGATGTCGAAGCGCGGCTTTTCCACCACCACGCGCTGCACGTTGCGCGCGGCGCCCGGGTTGGGGCCGGCCTCGGCGGCCGCCTGCTCCAGCTGCGTCGCCGCCTTCTGCACCTTGTCCATGGTGGCGCCCTGGCCACCCCGCTTGTGCAGGGCCTCGCGCAGGCGGCTGGCCACATTGGGCAGCGTGTCCACGAAGGCATTCAGGTCGTCGCTGAACGACCAGGCGGCGGTCCCGGCCCCGCCCAGCAGGCCCAGGATCAGGACGGCGGCGCTGAGCGCGCGCGGCACGCGCCAGCGCTGCAGCGCATCGACGATGGGCCCCAGCGCGTAGCTGAGCATGAAGCCCAGCATCAGGGGAATGAAGAAGGCACTGGCCCAGCGCAGCGTGGCGACCACCATGATCACCATCAGCACGGCCAGCGTGGCGCTGCGCACGCGCAGCGGCATGTGCAGCAGCACGTGGGTCGGGTCGTCCGGGTCGGCCGGCAGCGGCGAGGGCGCGGGCGGAGCCGGGTCGGCGGGCGTTGGCGTGGGTGCGGCGGTGGGTGTGTCGCTGTGTGGTTGCGCGATGTGCTCGTGGTTCATCCGGCCTTTACGGTTGACGCCCCATCGCCTCCTTCACCGCTCCCAATTGCCTGCGCGAGACCGCCAGCACTTCGTCGATGCCGTCCAGCCGCACCGCCCAGCCTTCGCCCTCGTCCGCATCCTCGTGGCGCACCAGCGCGCGGATGGCACGCCGGGCGACCAGCGCGTTGCGGTGGACCCGCAGGAAGAACGCGGTGTGGCGGTCCTCCAGTTCGCTGAGCGATGTATCGAGGATATAGCTTTTCGCCGCCGTGCGGACGGTCACGTACTTGAGCTCGGCCTTGAGGTAGAGCACCTCGGCCAGCGGCACGCGCTCGGTGCGCCCGCGGTCCTGGATGAGCAGCGCGTCCGCCGCCACGGCCTGGGCCGGCGCGCGGCGTGCCACCTTCTGCAGCGCGGCCTGCAGCCGTTCCTGGCGCACCGGCTTGGTCAGGTAGGGCCTGTTAACACAAACTGCGAAGACCATCGGCTACCAGGACGAAGCTGAGGAAGCCAAGGAACATCGCATCGAGTTTCTCGAAGCGAGAGAAGATGCGCCGGAAGCCCTTGAGGCGCCGGAACAAGCGTTCTACTTCATTGCGCCGCTTGTACATCTGGCGGTCGTACTCCCACGGCTCGATGCGGGTCTTCATCGGCGGCACCACCGGGATAAATCCAAGGTCGAGCGCGAGCTGGCGTGTCTCGTTGCCCTCGTACGCTCGGTCCATGAGCAGGTGAATCGGGCGGCTCGTTGCGCCCAGGCTCTCCAGCAGCCGCCTGCCTTCAGGGGCGTCATGAGCCTGCCCGGGCGAAAGGCTGAACGTCACGGCCGTTCGAGCATCCGCGGCAACCATATGAATCTTGGTGTTCCATCCACCCCTGGATTTTCCAATGGCCTGCGGTCCGTTTTTTTTAACGCACCGGTGCCGTCGGGATGTACCTTGATGCTGGTGCTGTCCAGCGAAACCGCCTCGATTCTGATGCGCACCACCTGCTCGCGCTGCAACTGCTCGAACATCTTGTCCAGCACGCCCGCCTTGGTCCAGCGATTCATGCGCGTGTAGATGGTGTGCCAGTTGCCAAAGCGTTTGGGCAAGCCGCGCCACTTGCACCCGTGCTCGGCCACATACAGGATGGCATTGACCACTTGTAGATTGCTCAAGCTGACGTTGCCCCGCTGCGTGGGCAGGCAATGCTCGATGAGGGCAAACTGCTCAGGCGTGATTTCCATGCGCAGCAGTCTCGCGCTTTTCTTCTGACCAGTCTATTAGTGTTAACACGCCCTAGTCCACCGCCTCCAGTTCGAAGGCGGTGACCGCATGGCCCGCATGGGCCGTGACGAAGACCACGGCCGGCCCGCCCGGCTGGCTGCCCAGCAGGCGCGCCAGCGCCAGGCCGTCGGCGCCGGGCATGTGGATGTCCAGCAGCACGGCGTCGAAGCGCGCCTCGCGCAGCCGCGCCTGCGCCTCGGCCACGGTGCCCGCCTCGGCCACCACCTGGGCCGGCGGCGCCTCGCAGCCGGCCACCAGCGTGCGCAGGCGCGAACGTGCCAGCGGCTCGTCGTCCACCACCAGCAGGCGCAGGCTCATGCCGGCACCTCGATGCGCACCTGGTAGACCCCATCCCGCAAGCCGGCCTGGAACTGCGCCTCCACGTCGTGCAGCAGGCGAAGGCGTTCGCGCACGTTGGCCTGGGCCACCCCATGGCCGGCGGCGCCCGGGCCGGCCGGCAGGGTGTTGGTCACCTTGAGCACCACGGTACGGCCGCGCCGCTGCGTGCTGATGCGCACCTGGGCGCCCTCCGGGCTGGGCTCCACGCCGTGCACCACGGCGTTCTCGACCAGCGGCTGCAGCAGCAGCGGCGGCACCCGCGCCTCGCCCGCCTCGGGGTCCAGCGACCATTCCACGGCCAGCCGCGCGCCGAAGCGCACCTGCTCGATGTCCAGGTAGCGGCGGGCGAGCTCCACCTCCTCGGCCAGGGTCGCGGGCCCGCTGCGGTCGGCCAGGGCATGGCGGAACAGGTCGCCCAGGTCCTCCAGGATGGCCTCGGCCCGGGCCGGGTCCTCGCGCACCAGGGCGATCGCGCTGTTCAGGGTGTTGAACAGGAAGTGGGGCCGGATGCGGGCCTGCAGTTCGGCCAGCCGGGCCGCGGTTTCGGCGGGCGCGCGGCCCCGGGCCCGCAGGACGAGCGCCGCCACCAGCGCCGCGGCCAGCAGGGCGCCGGCGCTGGCGCTGGCCAGCCAGGGCGGCGCGCCGACGGGATCGGCCAGGGCCACCATCAGGCAGGCGTACAGGCCGGCCACGGCGCCGAACAGCACCCCGGCCACCTGCTGCCCCAGGGGCGCCAGGCGGGCCAGCGGCTTCTTCAGCAGGCAGCCGGCCACCAGCCAGGCCAGCGTGGCCGGCAGCGCGCCGCCACTGAGCCAGGCCAGGCGCAGCAGCCAGGCCTGGGGAGAGGCGGCCCCGAACAGGGCGCCTACCGCCAGCACCGCCTCGACGAACAGCACCGCGCGCAGGACCACGCCCACGTGGCAGGCGTCGAAGACCAGCGCCCGGGCCGCCGCGGGCGGGCGCGGGGCCGGGTCCTGGAAGGTCGATAAAATTTGGGAATCGTCCATGGTCGGCTGGTTGCCGATTATTGGTGATCCCTGCCGCCAACACTCCCGGGGCGACCCCTCGGTTCCGCCCCGCACCCCGATGAGCCAACTCGACAAGAAATCCCAAGGCTGGTCCGCCCTGTTCTCCGAGCCCATGAGCGAACTGGTCCAGCGCTACACCGCCAGCGTGGACTTCGACCGGCGCATGTGGCGCGCCGACATCGACGGCTCCCTGGCCCATGCCCGCATGCTGGCCCACGTGGGCATCCTGCCTAAGGACGACCTGGCGGCGATCGAGCGCGGCATGGCGCAGATCGCCGCCGAGATCGAATCGGGCGCCTTCGAATGGAAGCTGGCGCTGGAGGACGTGCACCTGAACATCGAGGCGCGCCTGACGCAGCTGGTGGGTGACGCCGGCAAGCGCCTGCACACCGGCCGCAGCCGCAACGACCAGGTCGCCACCGACATCCGGCTCTGGCTGCGCGGCGAGATCGACGCCATCACGGAACTGCTGGTGGGCCTGCAGCGCTCGCTGCTGGACGTGGCCGAGAAGAACGCCGACGTGGTCATGCCCGGCTACACCCACCTGCAGGTCGCGCAGCCGGTCAGCTTCGGCCACCACCTGCTCGCGTACGTGGAGATGTTCTCGCGCGACGCGGCCCGCATGGCCGACGTGCGCCACCGCGTCAACCAGCTGCCGCTGGGCGCCGCCGCGCTGGCGGGCACCAGCTACCCGCTGGACCGTGAGATGGTGGCCCGCAGCCTGGGCATGGAGGGTGTGTGCCAGAACTCGCTGGACGCGGTGAGCGACCGCGACTTCGCGATCGAGTTCACGGCGGCCGCCTCGCTGGCCATGGTGCACATCAGCCGGCTGTCGGAGGAACTGGTGCTGTGGATGAGCCAGAACTTCGGCTACATCGCGCTGCCGGACCGCTTCACCACCGGGTCGTCCATCATGCCGCAGAAGAAGAACCCGGACGTGCCCGAACTCGCACGCGGCAAGGCCGGCCGCGTGGTCGGCCACCTGATGGGCCTGATCACGCTGATGAAGGGGCAGCCCCTGGCCTACAACAAGGACAACCAGGAGGACAAGGAGCCGCTGTTCGACACCGTGGACACGCTCAAGGACACGCTGCGCATCTTCGCCGAGATGATGGCCGGCATCGAGGTGCGGCCGGCGGCCATGGAGGCGGCGGCGCGGCGCGGCTACGCCACCGCCACCGACCTCGCCGACTACCTGGTGAAGAAGGGACTGCCCTTCCGCGACGCGCATGAAACCGTGGCGCACGCGGTCAAGGCCGCGGCCGCGCAGGGCCTGGACCTGTCGGAGCTGCCGCTGGAGACGCTGCGCCAGTTCAACCCCGCGATCCACGAGGACGTGTACGACGTGCTCTCGCTGCACGGCTCGCTGCACGCGCGCGGCACGCTGGGCGGTACCGCGCCGGTGCAGGTGCGCGCGCAGGTGGCGCGCCACCGCGAGCGGCTCGGGCCGGCCTGAGGCCGGGCGCGCCGGCGGGCGTGGGCCCCGGGGCCCGTGGCGGCCCGCGGGACGCCCGCCTTTCACGCGGGGCATGAGCAAATTTCGCCGGCCCCTCAAATTTGCTCAAGCCGCGGCCAGGCCGCTTGGGTAGCATTCCAGCCTCGAGGAGATCAGCCCGTGCCCGTCATCACCACCATCGAGGACCTTCGCGTCCTGGCCCAGAAGCGCGTGCCGCGCATGTTCTACGACTACGCGGACACCGGCTCGTGGACCGGCAGCACCTACCGCGCCAACGAGGCCGATTTCGACAAGATCCTGCTGCGCCAGCGCGTGGCGGTGAACATCGACAACCGCTCCACCCGCAGCAGCATGATCGGCCAGGAGGTCGCCATGCCGGTGGCCATTGCGCCCACCGGGCTGACCGGCATGCAGCACGCCGACGGCGAGATCCTGGCGGCCCGGGCGGCGAAGAAGTTTGGCATCCCCTTCACGCTCTCGACCATGAGCATCTGCTCGATCGAGGACGTCTCGGCGGGCACCGGCGGCCACCCGTTCTGGTTCCAGCTGTACGTGATGCGCGACCGCGACTTCATCGAGCGCCTGATCGAACGCGCCAAGGCGGCCCGCTGCTCGGCGCTGGTCCTCACGCTGGACCTGCAGATCATCGGCCAGCGCCACAAGGACATCAAGAACGGCCTGTCCGCGCCGCCCAAGCCCACGCTGGCGAACATGATCAACCTCATGACCAAGCCGCGCTGGTGCCTGGGCATGGCGGGCACCAAGCGGCGCCAGTTCGGCAACATCGTGGGCCATGTCAAGGGCGTGGCCGACATGAGCTCGCTCTCCGAATGGACGGCCAGCCAGTTCGACCCCCGCCTGACCTGGGACGACGTCGAGTGGGTCAAGAAGCGCTGGGGTGGCAAGCTCATCCTCAAGGGCATCCAGGACGTGGAGGACGCGAAGATCGCGGTGCAGACCGGCGCCGACGCGATCATCGTTTCCAACCATGGCGGCCGCCAGCTCGATGGCGCGCCCTCCTCCATCGCCGCGCTGCCGGACATCGTGGACGCCGTGGGCCACCAGATCGAGGTGCACATGGACGGTGGCGTGCGCTCCGGCCAGCACGTGCTCAAGGCCGTGGCCCTGGGCGCCAAGGGCACCTACATCGGCCGCTCCATGCTCTACGGCCTGGGCGCCATGGGGCAGGAGGGCGTGGAGAAGGTGCTGTCCATCATCCACAAGGAGCTGGACCTGACCATGGCCTTCTGCGGCAAGACGGACATCCGCCAGGTGGACCGCGGCATCCTGCTGCCGGGGCACGACCGGGCCTGAGCGCACGCACGGGCGGGCCGCGGCGCGCAGGCCGCGGGATCGCGAAGTGGCGGAGCCCGCCCCGCCATGGCCGACAATCGGCGCCGTGAACCGACGCCGCATCGCCCACCTGGACATGGACGCGTTCTTCGCTTCCGTGGAACTGCTGCGCTACCCGCAGCTGCGCGGCCTGCCGGTGGTGATCGGCGGTGGCCGCCGCAAGGTCGACGAGATGGTGCGCGAGCGCCATGGCGGGCGGCCCCTGTCGGAGATCCCGGCGGCCGAATTCCCCCTGCTCAAGGACTACGTGGGCCGGGGCGTGATCACGACGGCGACCTACCCGGCGCGCCAGTTCGGCGTCGGCTCGGCCATGGGCATGATGAAGGCGGCCAAGCTGTGCCCGCAGGCCATCGTGCTGCCGGTGGATTTCGAGGAGGTACGGCGCTTCTCGCGCGCCTTCAAGGCCACCATCGCCGAGATCGCGCCGGTGGTGGAGGACCGCGGCGTGGACGAGGTCTACATCGACTTCACGGACGTGCCCGGCGGCCAGCGTGAAGGCGGCCGGGTGCTGGCGCGGCTGATCCAGAAGGCCATCTTCGACCGCACCGGCCTCACCTGCTCCATCGGGGTGGCGCCCAACAAGCTCATCGCCAAGATGGCGAGCGAATTCAACAAGCCCAAGGGCATCTCCATCGTGCACGAGGAGGACCTGCAGACCCTGATCTGGCCGCTCGCGGTGCGCAAGATCAACGGCATTGGCCCCAAGGCGGAGGCCAGGCTGCACGGCCTGGGCCTGAAGACCATCAGCGACATCGCCGCGCGCGAGCGCGACTGGCTGGTGGAGCACTTCGGCCGGGCCTACGGCGCGTGGATGCACGACGCCTCCTGGGGCCGCGACGACCGGCCCGTGGTGACCGAGAGCGAACCGGTGTCCATGAGCCGCGAGACCACCTTCGAGCGCGACCTGCACGCGGTGCGCGACCGGGCCGAGCTGGGGGCCATCTTCACCGACCTGTGCGAGCGCGTCGCCCAGGACCTGCAGCGCAAGGGCTACGTGGGCAAGACCATCGGCATCAAGCTGCGCTACGACGACTTCCGCATCGCCACGCGCGACCAGACCCTGGACACCTTCACCGCCGACGCCAAGACCATACGGCGCGTCGCCGGGCAATGCCTCAAGCGCGTGCCGCTGGAGCGGCGGCTGCGCCTGCTGGGCGTGCGCGTGGGCAAGCTGGCCCGCGCCGGCGAAGAGGCGGCCGCCACCGCGCTGCAGGCCCGGGAGCCCGACCCCGGAGACCGCACCCTGGACCTGTTCGCCGCCGCTGGCAGCCTGCAGGAGCCGCGTCCTACCGGGGACGAACCGGGCGGCTGACAGGCGGGGCGCGTGGCCTCCCCTAGGCTGGGTGCAGCCTTCGGGAGACGCGACCGTGAACCTCGACCAACTGCAACGAATCCGCCGCTGGCACGCGGCGCACCGCAGCAGCCACCCGGTGGAATGCCAGGCCTGGGACGCCATGCTCACGCTGTGGGTGATCGGCTGGGTCGGCTGGGTGCCGGCCTGCATCCTCGGCAGCTTCTGGAGCCTGCCGGTGCTGGTGGCGGCCATGAGCGCGCCCAGCCTCTATGCGGCCTGGCGGCTGAAGGCGCACCGGCTGGGCCGGCTGCGCTGCGACTGGGTTGGCGATTTCCCCCGCTGACCGCGGCCCCGCCCCGGGCTACATTGGCGGTTCCCCACGGAGAACCGACCATGGAATGCTTCGCCCTCTCGCACGACGGCCCCGTCGCCCACCTGGTGTTGTCCCGCCCGGAGGCGATGAACACCATGAACCCCACGTTCTGGCGCGAGCTGGACGAGGTGCTCACGCGCCTGCACCGCGAGGGCCGGGCCCGCGCACTGGTCATCTCGTCGACCGGCAAGCACTTCAGCGCCGGCATGGCGCTGGACACCTTCTCGGGTGAGGGGCCGCTCCTGGACGACCGCAGCGCCGAGGGCCGCTCCGCCGTCTCGGACCAGCTGGCCGACATGCAGGCGACCTTCAGCAAGCTGGAGTCGCTGCGCCTGCCGGTGATCGCGGCGATCCACGGCGGCTGCGTGGGCGGCGCCGTGGACCTGGTCACCGCCTGCTGCGTTCGCTACGCGAGCGCGGACGCCTTCTTCTGCATCCAGGAAATCAACATCGGCCTGGTGGCGGACGTGGGCACCTTGCAGCGCCTGCCCAAACTCATGCCCATGGCCGTGGTCAAGGAGCTGGCCTACACCGGGCGCCGCCTGCCCGCCGCACGCGCGCTGCAGTGGGGGCTGGTGAGCGAGGTCTTCGACACCCAGGCCGCCATGGTGGAGGCGGCCCTGGCCTGCGCGCGCGAGATCGCCGCCAAGCCGCCGGTCGCGATCTGGGGCACCAAGCAGGCCCTGCACTACGCCCGCGACCACGGCGTGGACGACAGCCTGCGGCAGATGGGCTGGCTGCAGGGCCAGGTCTGGAGCAACGCCAACGTCGCCGAAGCCATCACGGCCATGAAGGAGAAGCGCCCGGCCCGCTACGCGGACCTGCCGGCGCTGGGCACCTTCAACGAGCGCGGCTGAGCCCGGGCGCCGCACTGTCCGCTGTGCGGCGCCAGTGAGCCTGACGCCGCAGGGCCCCGCCAGGCGGGCGCTTCGGCCTACTGCCGCGCCGTGCGGATGTTGGGCGGCGCCGCCATGGGGTGGCTGCTGCGGAAGGGGTTGATGTCCAGCCCGCCGCGGCGGGTGTAGCGGGCATAGACCGCCAGCTTCACCGGGCGGCAGCGGGCCATGATGTCGGTGAAGATGCGCTCCACGCACTGCTCGTGGAACTCGTTGTGGTTGCGAAAGCTCACCAGGTACTGCAGCAGGCCGCCCTGCTCGATCTGCGGGCCGCTGTAGCGGATCTGCACGCTGCCCCAGTCGGGCTGGCCGGTGACCAGGCAGTTGCTCTTGAGCAGGTGGCTGACCAGCACCTCCTCCACCGGCTGTTCGTCGAAGGCCGCCTTCAGCAGCTCGGGCGCCGGGGTGTACTGCGTGCACTCGATGTCCAGCCGGTCGAGGTTGAGGCCGTCCAGCTCGTGCACCGGCTCGCGGTCGAACAGCTCGGGCAGCAGCAGCTTCACGCCCACCGAGACCGGCGCCCCGCCGCGCGACAGGGCCTCGCCCACGTCGGCGCGGATCCGCTCGCGCACCGCGTCCGGCCCGGCGAAACGCTCGTTGCTGAAGCTGTTGAGGTAGAGCTTGAAGGACTTGCTCTCGATGATGTTGGGCGTCTCGCAGGGCACCGTGAAATGCGCGATCGCCACCTGCGGCTTGCCCCGCGGCGTGAGCCAGCTCAGCTCGAAGGCGGTCCAGAGGTCGGCGCCGAAGAAGGGCAGGCGGCTGCCGATGCCGATCTCTTCGCGCTTGGGCTGGCGCGGGATGGGGAAGAGCAGGCTGGGGTCGTAGCGGTCGGCGTAGCTGGAGGCCTTGCCGAGCTGGGATTGTTCTGGGCTGTTCATGGGTGGGAGCGCAGGTGCGAAAGCAGGGGCGCCAGCAGCATGTCTACCACACCGGGCGGCAGGTCGTGGCCCATGCCGGCCACGGCCACGAAGCGCGCGCCGGGAATGCGGCGCGCGGTGTCCTCGCCACAGGCCAGCGGCACCAGCGGGTCGTCCTTGCCGTGCACGACCAGGGTGGGCACCGCGATGCGCGGCAGCTCGTCGGCACGGCGGCCGTCGGCCATCACGGCCAGCATCTGGCGCAGCGTCCCGGCCGGCGTGAAGCTGCGCTGGACGGCCCGCTGCACCTGGGCGCGCTGGGCGATGGGGTCGGCCGGGAAGCCGGGGCTGCCGATCGCGCGCAGCAGGCCCAGCGTGTGCCGCACCACGGCCTCCTCGCCGCGGCCCTTCGGCCGCGAGAACAGCGCTCGCAGCGCCGCGGGGCGCGGCCCGGGCAGCTTGCGCGCGCCGCTGGAGCTCATGATGCTGCTGAGGCTGGCGACCCGCTGCGGGGCCGCCAGCGCCAGGCGCTGGGCGATCATGCCGCCCATGCTGACGCCCACCACATGGGCGCGCTGCACCTGCAGCGCGTCCAGCACGCCCAGGGCATCGGCGGCCATGTCGGCCAGGGTGTAGGGCGGACGCAGCGCGAAGCCCAGCCGCTGGCGCAGGGCGGCCAGGGGCAGGTTGGGGGCCCCCAGGCCGTCCAGGCAGGTGGACAGGCCGCAGTCGCGGTTGTCGAAGCAGATCACCCGAAAGCCGTCCGCCGCCAGGGCGTCCAGCAGGGCCGGCGGCCAGGCGATGAGCTGCATGCCCAGGCCCATGACCAGCAGCACCGTGCCGCGCGGCTCGCCCGGCGCCGGGCGGTCCTCCACCTCGAAGGCGATGCCGTTGGCCTGAACCTTCACGCGGGCGTCACTCGAAGCGGCGCTCGCGCAGCCACTTGGTGGCGATCCACTTCTCGCCCGCCAGCACCGGCGCGCCGCCGTGCAGGGTGCGGGTCGAGGGGTGGGGCCGCTCGTAGCTGAAGAAGACCGCGTTGCCGCGCTTGGGCGCGACCTCCAGGCTGACGTCGGGGAAGGTGGTGCCGCCCCCCTTCTCGGGCTCGCCCAGGTACATCACCAGGGTGCCCACCCGCTGGCCGCCCCGGCGCAGGATGGTGGGCGTGCCCGGCTCGTTGGGGTCGAAGTAGTCGTAGTGCGGCTTGTACTCGGCGCCGGGGCGGTACTGCAGCACCTGCAGTCCCTCGCCGTTTTCCACCGGCCAGCGCAGCAGGCGGCCGATGCGGTCCTCGATGCGGCGCACCAGCTCGTTCTCGCCGCGCTGGAAGAACATGCCGTTGCTGGTGCGGTCGGCGTTGACCTCCTCGCCGCCGGTCTGGGTGGACACCGTGAGCGATCGCGACATGCGCGGCTTGGCCAGGGCGATGAGCTGCTCGCATTCGGCCTCGCTCAGCAGCCCGCCGAAGACCACCACCCGGGGCTGCACCATGCACTGCAGCACGCAGACCTGGCGGTCGCCGGCGTCCAGGTACAGGGGCGATTCGTCCAGCTCGGGCTCGGGAACCGGCACCGCGGCCGGCAGGCCCTGGGCCTGGGCCTGCTGCTCCAGGTGGCCCCGCAGCGTGCTTTCCATGGCCTCGACGGCCACGTCCTCGGCCCAGCCGGAGGCGACCATGGACTTGAGGATGGTTTCAGCGGCGAAGCCGGCCTGGGCCTGCTCCACGATCCACTGCCTCAGCTGTGGGGTGATCGGCTGCGTGTTCGATGCGCTCATCGGAAGTCCCGGACAATCATGGCTCTCACCCCTTCCAGCCCCGGCTGGACAACCATTGGCAGCTGGCCACCGCAGCCACCAGGCCGGCATAGCTGGCCATCTTGCCGTCCACGCCGAAATGCAGCAGGCCCGCCGCCAGCGCGGCCAGGCCGGCGGCGGCATTGACCAGGAACTGCCAGCCCAGCCCCAGGCTGCGGGGCCGGCGCAACAGCCAGGGCCCGGCCCAGGCCACCCCCAGCCCCAGCGCTAGCGCAGGAGCGGCAAATGTGGTCAGATGCCAGGCAAGGGTGAGGGCGTCCATTCTTTTTTGCGCTTGACGCAGCGCAACTGCTTGATCCAACGCAAATTTTATAATCGAGCGATGGCAGTCTGGGCCTTGGGCATCAACCACAACACCGCGCCGCTGGACCTGCGCGGCCGGTTCGCGTTCGCCGTCGACCAGATCCAGCCCACGCTGGCCGCCCTGCGCGGCTCGCTGGCGCGCCAGCCCGAGGCGGCCATCCTCTCCACCTGCAACCGCACCGAGATCTATTGCGCCGGCGAGCGCAGCGACCTGGAACCCACGCTGGACTGGCTGGCCCGCTCGGGCGGCGTTTCCCCGCTGGAGCTGCGTTCGCACGCCTACACCCTGGAGGACGCGCAGGCGGCCCGCCACGCCTTTCGGGTGGCGGCCGGGCTGGATTCCATGGTCCTGGGCGAGCCGCAGATCCTGGGCCAGATGAAGGACGCGGTGCGCATGGCCGACCAGGCCGGCGCCCTGGGCACCACCCTGAACCAGCTCTTCCAGCGTTCCTTCCAGGTCGCCAAGGAGGTGCGCAGCTCCACCGAGATCGGGTCGCACTCCATCAGCATGGCCGCCGCGGCCGTCCGCCTGGCCGGCCAGCTCTTCGAGGACCTGGGCCAGATCCGCATCCTCTTCGTGGGCGCCGGCGAGATGATCGAGCTGGCCGCCACCCATTTCGCGGCCCGCAGCCCCAAGAAGATGGCCATCGCCAACCGCACGCTGGAGCGCGGCGAGAGCCTGGCGGCCCGCTTTGGCGCCGAAACCGTGCGTCTGGCCGACCTGCCCAACCGCCTGCACGAGTTCGACGCCGTGGTGAGCTGCACCGCCAGCACCCTGCCCATCATCGGCCTGGGCGCGGTGGAACGCGCGCTCAAGGCCCGCCGCCACCGCCCCATGTTCATGGTCGACCTGGCCGTGCCGCGCGACATCGAGCCCGAGGTCAAGGCCCTGGAAGACATCTACCTGTACACCGTGGACGACCTGGCCGGCGTGGTGCAGCAGGGCCAGGAGAGCCGGCAGGCCGCGGTCGCGCAGGCCGAGGCCATCATCGACGCCGGGGTGCAGAGCTTCCTGCACTGGATGGACCAGCGCCATGCGGTGCCGCTGATCCGCCAGCTGAACGCACAGGCCGACGAGTGGCGGGCCACCGAGCTCGCGCGCGCGCGGCGCATGCTGGCCCGCGGCGACGACGTGGACGCCGTGCTGGAGGCCCTGAGCCGGGGCCTGACCCAGAAGATGCTGCACGGCGCCCTGGCAGAGCTGCACGGCGCCGACGCCGCGACGCGCGATCGCGCCACCGCGGCGGTCCAGCACTTCTTCCTGCGCAAGGAACGCTAGCGCCCGCGCTGGCGCGGCCCCGCCCGGCAACCCACGCCGGGGCGGGCCTGCGTTCCGTCTGCCCTGCCCTTTTTCGCCTCCGATGAAACCCTTCTTCCGCCAGCAGCTCGAGCGCTTCCCGGTCCGTCTGCAGGAACTCGACTTCTACCTGCAGCAGCCCGAGGTGGCCGGCGACATGGAGCGCTACCGCGCGCTCTCCCGCGAGCATGCCGAGGTGAGCGAGGTGGCCGCGCTGTTCGAGCGCTACCGCCAGCAGGCCCAGGAACTGGCGCAGGCGCGCGCCCTGCAGGACGACCCCGAGATGGGCGAGATGGCGCGCGAGGAAGCCGCCGCCCTGGAGGCGGCCCTGCCCCGGCTGGAAGACGAACTGCAGCGCCTGCTGCTGCCGCGCGACCCGGACGACGTGCGCAACGTGTTCCTGGAGATCCGCGCCGGCACCGGCGGCGACGAATCGGCCCTGTTCGCCGGCGACCTGCTGCGCATGTACAGCCGCTACGCCGAGCGGCAGGGCTGGCGCGTCGAGCTGGTCAGCGACAGCCCGGGTGACGTGGGCGGCCACAAGGAGGCCGTGCTGCGCATCCTGGGCGACGGGGCCTACGGCAAGCTGAAGTTCGAGTCCGGCGGCCACCGCGTGCAGCGCGTCCCGGCGACCGAATCCCAGGGACGCATACACACCAGCGCCTGCACCGTCGCCGCCTTGCCCGAGCCCGACGAGGCCCAAGCGGTGCAGATCAACCCCGCCGACCTGCGCATCGACACCTTCCGGGCCTCCGGCGCGGGCGGCCAGCACATCAACAAGACCGATTCGGCCGTGCGCATCACCCACCTGCCCACCGGCATCGTGGCGGAATGCCAGGACGACCGCTCCCAGCACCGCAACAAGGCACGCGCGCTGCAGGTGCTGGCAGCGCGCATCCGCGAGAAGGAGCGCGCAGAGCGTGCCGCCCGGGAAGCCGCCACGCGCAAGGGCCTGATCGGCAGCGGCGACCGCAGCGACCGCATACGCACCTACAACTTCCCCCAGGGCCGGGTCACCGACCACCGCATCAACCTCACGCTCTACAAACTGGGCGCCGTGATGGAGGGCGAGCTCGACGAGCTGGTCGAGGCACTGCTGCTGGCCCGGCGCGCGGAGCAGCTGGAAGAGCTCGAGAACCTGGGAGCGGCCGCCGCATGACGCTGGCCCAGGCCCTGGCTTCGGCGGCGGCGCTCGGCCTCGCGCGGCTGGATGCGCAGCTGTTGCTGCTGCACGCCCTGGGCCGCGGCGGGCATGAGCGGGCCTGGCTGATCGCGCACGACACCGACACGCTGCAGGCGCCGCAGGCCGAGGCTTTCCTGGCCGCCTGCGCACGCCGGGCGGCGGGCGAACCGCTGGCCTACCTCACCGGCGAGAAGGAATTCCACGGCCTGCCGCTCGCGGTGGACGCGCGCGTGCTGGTGCCGCGGCCGGACACGGAGACCCTGGTCGACTGGGCGCTGGAGGCCATGGCCGGCGAGGCGGCGCCCAGCGTCCTCGACCTGGGCACCGGCAGCGGCGCGATCGCGCTGGCCATCGCCCACGCCCGGCCCGACGCGCGCGTGGAAGCGGTGGACGCCAGCGCGGACGCGCTGGCGGTGGCGGCCGCGAACGCGCAGCGCCTGGGCCTGCGCCTGGCGCTGCGACAGGCCGACTGGCTGCAGGGCGCGGGCCGCTTCGGCTTCATCCTGTCCAACCCGCCCTACATCGCCCAGGGCGATCCGCACCTGCCGGACCTGCGCTTCGAGCCCCCGGGCGCGCTGGTCGCCGGCCCCGACGGCCTGGACGACCTGCGCCGCCTGGTGCAGGATGCGCCGGACCACCTGGAGGCGGGCGGCTGGCTGCTGCTGGAGCACGGGCACGACCAGGCCGCGGCCGTGTGCAGCCTGCTGGCGGCGCGCGGGTTCCTGCAGGTGCAGTCGCGCCACGACCTGGCGGGCATCGCGCGGTGTTCGGGCGGGCGCTGGCTTGAAAAGGGATAATCCTGCCCAAGGTGAACGGGGCACGCCCCCAGGAGATTTGACATGAGCGATACCCAGCAACGCATTGACCAACTGGTCAAGGGCAACGACGTCCTTCTTTTCATGAAGGGCAATGCCAGCTTCCCCATGTGCGGCTTTTCCGGCCGTGCGATCCAGATCCTCAAGGCCTGCGGCGTGGACCCCAAGTCCCTCGCCACCGTGAACGTGCTGGAGGACGACGAGATCCGCCAGGGCATCAAGGAATACAGCAACTGGCCCACCATCCCCCAGCTCTACGTCAAGGGCGAGTTCATCGGCGGCTCGGACATCATGATGGAGATGTACCAGAGCGGCGAACTGCAGCAGGTGCTGGGCACCTCGCAAGCGGCCTCCTGAGGCCGGCCCCATCAGCAGCCGGCGGGCCCGGCTGCTGATCCTGTAGTCAGGTGACTACAGCCTGTGTCGCCCGGCACAGGCACTCTTGAGCCATGGCACGGCTTATGCTGGAATGAAGACACGTTCTTCAGGAGTGCCATGGAAACGCGAAGCCTGGTTCCGCATTCTTCTTCGGCCTTCCGCCTGCCCATCGCCAACGTGCGCCGGGTCTTTCACCCGCACGAGGTCGAACGCAAGCTGGCGAAGCTCTCCGGCCGTGACCACGAGGCGCTGCGCGCCACCTACGAGCGCATGCTGGAGCGCGGCCCGGAGCGTTTCCAGGTCAAGCCCGGCGGCATCCCGGACATGGCGTCGCTCTACGAGCAGTTGCCCAACTTCACCGAAGCCCTGGACGACGTCCGCCGCCATGTGGCCCTCTCCCAGGACTCGGGCGACGGCCTCGAGGTGACGCCCATGCTGCTGCTGGGCCAGCCCGGCATCGGCAAGACGCATTTCGCGCGCAAGCTGGCCGAACTCCTGGGCACGGGCATGAACCTGGTGCCCATGAGCTCCATGACGGCGGGCTGGCTGCTCTCGGGCGCCTCCTCGCAATGGAAGGGTGCCAAGCCGGGCAAGGTGTTCGAGGCCCTGGTCGACGGCCAGTACGCCAACCCGGTGATCGTGGTCGACGAGGTGGACAAGGCCAGTGCCGACGCCCAGTACGACCCGCTGGGCGCCATGTACTCGCTGCTCGAGCACGACACCGCCTGCACCTTCACCGACGAATTCGCCGAGGTGGCGATCGACGCCAGCCAGGTCATCTGGATCCTCACCGCGAACGACGAGCGATCCATCCCCGAGCCCATCCTGAACCGCATGAACGTGTTCGAGATCGAGCCGCCCTCGCCCGAGGCTGCGCGCCGCATCGCACGCAACCTCTATGCGGGCATCCGGGGCGAGCACGGCTGGGGCGCGCGTTTCGATCCCGAGCCCGGGGAGGACGTGCTGGACCTTCTCGCGGCCATGCCGCCGCGCGAAATGCGCCGGGCGCTGATGACCGGCTTCGGCAACGCCCGGCTGGACGGCCGCGGCAGGCTGGCGGCGGACGACCTGCCCCGGCCCGCGGGAGGCAAGTCGCGGCTGGGCTTCGTGCACTGAGGCGCACGCGCCCTACCAGCACCGTTCGTCGTTGCCGGTGACCGACTGCAGGCCCATGTGGTCGAGGATGAAGCTGGCGCAGGTGTCGGCCTGCTGCGGCCCTTGGGGTGCGGCCGTGGCCGTGTAGCTGCCGGTGGAGTTGTCGACGTTGATCGTCAACCTGTACGACAGGCCGCCGGCCGACTGCACGTCCAGCGGGAAGTCGGCCGGCGCATAGCCGAGGTCGGCGGGCGTGGTGGCCCAGCGGTTGTTCACCGTGTAGAAGCGCTCCTGCCGGGCGGCCAGGTCCAGCAGCGCCTGCTTGGCATCGGCGCGCCGGCCCTTGCGGATCTGCTGCAGGTAACTCGGGTACGCCAGCGAAGCCAGCAAGGCCACGATGGCGACGGCGACCATCAGTTCGATCAGGCTGAACCCCCGTGGCGCGGGCTGTGGTGGGGGCCGCATCAGCGGACCTTCAGCCAGTTCAGGCGCCGGCCCACCATGCCACCGGCATTGCCGGGTCCCAGGTTGAGCGGGGTGCTGCGGCCCGCACCGCTGGCGTCGGGCGTGATCAGCGTCAGCCGGGCCTCGTAGCTCACCACCAGCGGGGTGCCCACGCCATTGAGGGCGACGCCGTCCACGGTCCGGCTGCGGTCACCGAAGGGCGGCGTGGTCGCGCCACCCCCGCTGGCCATGTCCACCGCGAGCGTGTAGCCGGTGGGATAGAGAAAGTCGCAGGACAGCGGGTCGGGCACGGGCGGGATGGTGGTGTTCAGCAGCACCAGGCCGCCGTAGAGGATGGGGCTGTAGATCAGCTGCGCGCCCTGGAGCGGCACGGTCCAGCCGATGTCGGTGTTCGCCGCGGGGCAGGCGTTGCTGCCCCACCAGCAGACCGCGAAGCGGGTCAGGGTCTGGTAGTCCAGGCCGAAGCTCGCGCTGCTCCCGGCGTTGCTCGAAAGGGTCTGGCTGCGCAGCGTGCCGCCGCCGGGCGCGGAAGCCAGGGCGCGCACCTGGGCACCCGGAGCCACCCGGGCGTTCCACGCTGCGAAGTTCCAGTCCCACAGGCCGTAGAGCGCCTGGGCGCCGCTGGCGTAGCTCACGTCGGACGTCGAGGTCTGCGGCCAGGCCTGGCCCGTGCCGAAGGCGACCACGACCCGCGGCACCCCGCCCTGAAGCTTGTCGACCACGACCTGCGTGGTGATGGGGCGACCCGTCGATGCCAGGCGGAAGGCCGACCACTGCGCAGGGTCCGGGGCGCTGAGGTCGAATCGCCAGACGTTGCCCAGGACATCGCCCGCGTACACGAAGTCGGTGATGCGGTCGCCGTCCAGGTCCACGGGGGCCACTTCGGCGATGCCGTTGCGGGTGACCACGCCCGTCCCGTTCACCACGGGGCCGGCGCCCGTGTCGATGAAGCGCACCTGCAGCCTGCCGGTGGCAGGATCCACCAGCCCGACGAAGAGGCCGGCGGTGCCGGCGCTGCTGTTCAGGCCGTTACCGAAGAGCACGGCCCAGTGGCCGTTGTGCAGGCGCGTGATGGCGGGCGTTCCCACCTGGCTGCCGAAGGCCGCGGCGCAGTCCGGGCCGGAGGCACAGGCCAGGCCGCTGCTGTCCAGGCTGTCGACGACCAGCGTGGCCGCGTTCGCGCTCGTGAAGGCCGAAGGATCGGTGATGTCGAGCACGTACAGGGCGCCCAGGCCGACCGCGGCCGGGCTGTTGAAGACCCCGCCCGGATTGCCGCCGAAGCCCAAGCCGCCGACCAGCCAGGTGTGCCAGGCCCCGCCGTAGAAGAGGTCACCGCTGCCGGGGGTGGCGTCCACGAACAGGTTGTGGGCGTACTGGGGCGAGCTGAAGTCCAGGGCGGCCGTGCTGCCCTTGAGCCCCATCAGCGCACGGCGCGGCATGAAGCCGAGCAGTTCGCGGCCGTCGTTGCTGGCAGCATCGCCGAGGCGGAAGTTGCCCGCGGTGTCGTAGCTGCCCCGACCGGCCCGGAACCCGTGGACGAGGCCGTCGTTCGCCCCGATGTAGACCACGCTGGTGCGGCCCGCGTAGGCGGAGCGAAAGCTGGAATAGGGCTGCTCGGGCGCCGGCGCGCCGGGTGCGAGCAGGTCGGCAAAGCGGTCGGGGTAGCCGGCGTTGGGCGGGCCCACCCAGCGCGGGCTGCTGTGGATGATGTCGCCCAGCACGCTGTCGCGGATGCGGAAGCCACCGCTTCCGCTGCCGAGCTCGCCCGAGCGGTCGCCTGACAGGTAGGCCAGGCGCGACATCCCGGTGCCGGCCGGGCTGTCCAGGGCTGCCTGCATGTCCTGCGGCAGGCTGGCCCACTGCAGCGGGATGCCAGCCGTGCCCGACCAGGTGAGCAATGCGCGCGACGACCACGGCGTGGCGTCCACGGCGGGCGAAGGCGTGCCCAGGGCCGGGCATTTGCCGCCCGTGAGGGTGCAGCTGCCGGACCAGGTCGCCACCGTAGCCGGCTGCACGTAGCCGTTGGACAGCACGTTGAGCGCGAGGGCGCGGACGTCGCCGGCCCAGTTCATCTCGTCGTAGGAGCCGATGAAGATCTGCGAGCCCGCGAAGACGCGGCCGGTGGAGCCGGTGTCGCTGGCCCCCGAGCCGGCCGCCTGCCGCGGGGTCTCCGCCCGGAAGCAGGTGATCTCATGGATGTTGGTGCCGGCGCCCGTCGACCCCGCGAAGCCGAAGCGCAGCGTTTCGGGCACGGGGCCGTTGCTGCTGCGGATGTCGACATCGCGCAGCAGGGCTTGCGGCGCGCCGCCGTTCACGCGGAAGTTGAGGTTGGCGACGCCGTCCTGCGAGATGACGAGCTTGAACTTCAGCGCCGTCGCCCTGCTGCGCAGCGGCAGCCGGGCATTCTGCTGGTTGGCGAGCACCACACCCTGCGGCATGGGCGCCGGGTCGCTGATCAGCTTGTAGTAGTAGGGCACCTGGCGCGTCGTCTTCACCGGCTGGTCGGGGTTGCTGTAATCCCACAGGTAGGCGATGTCGGTGCTGTCCACACAGGTTCTCTGGACGGCCTCCTGGCGCTGGCCGTCGGTGAGCGTGTCCGGGTACAGCTGGGGCCAGCCCGTGGACAAGGCCTCCCAGTTGATGTCGCCCGCCCCCAGGACGGAGACCCGGCCCGGCCCGTAGGTCTGGCCGGCGAAGTTGCCGTACTCGTCCACGCCGATGCCCAGGTAGCCGCCGCGCACGCCGCCGTAGCCCGTGCCCGCGCCGCAGCGGTAGCCCAGGTCGCCCCCGGGGGCGCCGATGCTGGGCGGGTAGCGGCCATCGGCGAGGAAGAAGCTCAGGCCGTCCGCGCCCATGCGGACCGAGGGGCGGCCGTAGGCATTGCCGCCGTAGGTCACCGTCCCGAACAGCACCTGCAGGCCCTTGCGCGTGGGGAAGGTGAAGTTGGACACCACGGCGCCGCGCTGCTGGCCCGATTGCGGTTCCGGCGACGGCCCGATCTCTCCGTTGGTCAGGCGCAGCGCGCCGCGGCCGGGCGGGTCGGGAACCGTGGGGTCGGTGGCCGAACCCAGGCGGCCCCGCAGGCCCCCGCTGAGAACGCTGGGCGGCGTCTGGTTCTGGTAGTAGGGCATGCCCACGCAGGGCGGGATGGTGCCGCTGCCGGTGCCCGCGGTGAGGCAGGCGCCGTAGAGCGGCGTCCAGTCGAAGGTGGTGGCCGTGCCCGACAGGGTTTCGTTCACGGGCTGGGCCTGGGCCGACGCGGCCAGGGCCAGCGCGGCCAGCCGGAGGGCGAGGCACTTCAATCGCTTCATGCTGAGGTCCTAGGAAGGGGGCGCACCCGCGCCACTGCTGCCACTGCTGCCACCGCTGCCGCCGCCCGAGCTGCCAGGCACCAGGTAGAGGCTGCGCACGATGGACAGCGTGCCGGGAGCGCCGCCGAAACCGTAGGCGGTGACGCAATACAGCTGGCCGGCGCCCCCCGGCGCCGGGCCCGCGGATTCGATGTAGAGGCCGGGCGGGGCGGCGTAGTGGATGTCACCACCGCCCGCGACGCCGCCCGCTGCATCCACGGCCATCGCGGCCGGCGTGAATTCGAAGCGGGCCGGCCAGAGGGAGGGGTCCGCCTGGGCGCCGGCCAGGGTGGTGAGACACGAGGCGCTCGCGCCGCCCAGGGGATTGGTGCAGGCCTGCAGCACGCTGGCCGGCTGGGTGCCCGCACAGGGGCCCGAGAGCCCTGAGCCGGCATCCAGCCAGCGCTCGCCGAAGCGCAGCGCCGCCTGGGCAGCTTCGAAGGCCCGCTGCTTCTCCCGCGTCTGGCCGGCCATCCGCTCCTGCAGGGTGGAACTGCGCAGCAGCGCCACCGCCGCCAGGCTGGCACCGATCAGCAGCAGCAGGCAGACGATGAGCACGTAGCCGGCCGCGAGCCGCCCGGTCCTGGGATCGGTCATGGGTTCATCACCGCCACGTTCTGCTCCCACTGCACCGTGGGGGGCCGGCCACCGGGCACGGTGAAGCGCAGGGCCAGGCGCAGCACGCGCACCCGGTTCCACGCGGCGGCCGCGCTGATCTGGCTGGCGTCCATGTACTGCCGGGGCTGGCAGGGCGCGCAGGCGGGGTCGGTGTCCACGCCGTAGCTCACATCGAAGCCCGCGACCCCCGCCATCAGCGGTTGGGTGGTGTTGCCGTTGACCTTGCAGGTGAGGTTGCCGCCCGCATCGAGCCGGATGCGGTTGGTCACCAGGCTGCCCCTCGGGTAGGCCTTGCTGCCGGTGCAGTCGCTGGCGATGCCGTTGCCATCGGCGAGGAAGCGCACGGTGAGCGTGTCGGCGCCGCCCGCCGTGCCGACGAGCGCCTGGCCAGCGGCCAGGGTGCCGAAGCCGGCCATGGCCTCGGGCGGCAGCGCGGCGGCCGAAGGCGTGCCCAGGGGGTCCGGGTTGAAGCCGGTGAGCCGCACGACCTGCGACAGCAGCAGAACGGCCAGGCGTTCGTTGTCCTGCATCTCGGCCAGGTCGTCCTGCGCCTGCCAGGAATTCTTGAGGCCGGCGTAGACCGACGCGGCGCCCGCCACCACCAGGAGGGCCAGCACCGTGGCCACCATCAGTTCGACCAGCCCCATGCCGGCCTCGCGGCGCTGCGGCTTCATGGCATCAGGTGCAGCACGAAGGACTGGCGGGACACGGCGGCGGACGACGCGGCCGGGGTCGTGCGGGCCTGCACCACCCGCTCGTTCCAGGACAGGCGCAGGGTGCACTCGCGCGGGCTGCTGCGGTCACAGGCCACCTGGGCCTGGTAACCGGGAAACTGCGCGTCCATGCCTGCGGCCCAGCGCTGCAGGTCGTACAGGGCCATGTCGTTTTCGGCACAGGCCGTGGTGCCGCAGTCCAGCGGCGGCACCAGGGCGGCCGTCGCCCCGGTGAGGAAGACCTGGGCGCCTTCCAGGGTGTATTCGCGCGGTGCGGCGGCCCAGAAGGCGGGCAGCGCCGTGATGCTGGCCGCCAGGCTTTCCGCCTGTAGGGCCGCGAGCGCGCGGGTGCGGCCGTTCTTGCTGCCGGACAGGCCGACGGCCTGCAGCTTGGCCACGCCCAGCAGCCCGACCGCAACCACGATCACCGCCACCAGCACCTCGACCAGCGTGAAGCCGCCGGCCCGCCGGCGCGCGGCGAGGCAGTTCGACAAGGGGGGGTGGCTGCCCGGCACGGCTGGACTCCTGCACTGTGCGCCAGGCCCGAACATCGGAACCCGGCATGGGCAGGGATGCTGCCGCGTGCCCCGCGGGCCGGGGTTTCAGGAACCGCACCCCGGTTCGATGGGAACGAAACGCCCCTAGAAGGGAATCAAATTCCCTGGCCGGCGTTGCCGGCGGGCACCGCCGGGGCCTCTCCCGCCACGTCCCGCCACTCCCAGTTGCGCCGTGCGGCCAGCACCGCGTTCGGGTACTCCGGCCGGCCCCGGCTGCCGTTGTACCGGCCCAGGGCCATGAACAGGTCGCCGCGCTCGCGGTCCAGGTAATGGCGCAGGATCACGCAGCCGAAGCGCAGGTTGGTCTGCATGTGGAACAGCCGGCCGGCGTCGCCGTCGCCGATCAGCCGGCTCCAGAAGGGCATCACCTGCATGTAGCCGCGGGCGCCCACGGCGCTGACCGCGAACTTGCGGAAATTGCTTTCGACCTGCACCAGCCCCAGCACCAGGCTGGGCTCCAGGCCGGCCCGGCGGCTCTCGTACCAGACCGTCTGCAGGAATTCCTTGCGGTCCAGCCAGAGCGGCTGGCGCTTGCGCAGGCGCTGGCTCATTTCGCCCAGCCAGCGCAGGTAGGCCAGCCGCGACGCGGTATCCCTGAATTCCGGCACCGGGGGCGCCGCGTTGGCGATGGCGGAGCTGAGCGCCGTGCGCACCGCGTCCGCCAGCGGCTCCTCGACCTGGGCGCCGGCCCGGGCCAGGCCCGACCAGGCGCCCAGCAGCGCCGCGAGCGCGGCGGCCAGGCCCTGGCGCCGGCGCATCACGCAGCCAGCCGGCCGCGCAGGAAGCCGGCCACCTCGGCGAGGGGCATGCGGGTGGGCTCCTTGTCGCGCCGGTGCTGGTACTCCACCTGGCCCTCCTTCAGGCCGCGGTCGGACAGCACCACGCGATGCGGCACGCCGATCAGTTCCCAGTCGGCGAACATGGCGCCCGGGCGCTCGCCACGGTCGTCCAGCATGACATCCACCCCGGCCGCGGCCAGTTCGTCGTGGAGTTGCTCGGCCGCGGCACGCACCTCGGCGCTGCGGTCCATGCCGATGGGGCAGACCACCACCGTGAAGGGCGCGATCGCGTCGGGCCAGACGATGCCGCGCTCGTCGTGGTTCTGCTCGATGGCGGCGGCGGGCAGGCGGGTGATGCCGATGCCGTAGCAGCCCATCTCGAAGGGCTTGGGCTTGCCGTCCTCGTCCAGGAAGGTGGCGTTCATGGGCTTGCTGTACTTGGTGCCCAGGTAGAACACGTGGCCCACCTCGATGCCGCGCTCGATCGCCAGCCGGCCGCGGCCGTCGGGCGACAGGTCGCCCTCGACCACGTTGCGCAGGTCGGCCACGGCATGCGGCTCGGGCAGGTCGCGGCCCCAGTTCACGCCCCGGAGGTGGAAGTCTTCCTCGTTGGCGCCGCAGACCCAGTCGGCCATCAGCGCCACCTCGCGGTCGGCCACGATGCGCACCGGCTTCTTCAGGCCGATGGGGCCCAGGTAGCCGGGCTTGGTGCCGAAGTGCTCGATGATCTCGGGCACGGTCGCGAACCGGAAGCCGGCGTCCAGGCCCGGCACCTTGCCGACCTTGATCTCGTTCATGTCGTGGTCGCCGCGCACCAGCAGCAGCCAGACCTGCGAACGCAGCACCTCGCCGCGCTCGTCGGTCTCGTCGGTCGCCAGCACCAGCGACTTGACCGTGCGGTCCAGCGGCAGGCCCAGCAGTGCGGCCACGTCGGCGCAGGTGCTCTTGCCCGGCGTCGCGACCTTCTGCATCGCCTCGGCGGCGGCCGAGCGCGGACCGGCCGGCGCCAGGGCCTCGGCCTTTTCCATGTTGGCCGCGTAGTCGCTGTCCGGGCAATAGACGATCGCGTCCTCGCCGGTGTGGGCGATGACCTGGAACTCCTCGCTCAGGTCGCCGCCGATGGCGCCGCTGTCGGCGGCGACGGCGCGGTAGCGCAGGCCGAAACGGTCGAAGATGGCGCGGTAGGCCTGCGACATGCGCTCGTAGCTGCGCTGGGCGGACGCGGCGTCTCGGTCGAAGCTGTACGCGTCCTTCATGATGAACTCGCGCCCCCGCATCAGGCCGAAGCGCGGCCGGCGCTCGTCGCGGAACTTGGTCTGGATCTGGTAGAGGTTGCGGGGCAGCTGCTTGTAGCTGCGCAGTTCCTGGCGTGCGATGTCGGTGACCACTTCCTCGCTGGTGGGCTGGATCACGAAATCACGCTGGTGCCGGTCCTGGATGCGCAGCAGTTCCGGGCCCATCTTGTCGAAGCGGCCGGTCTCCTGCCACAGCTCGGCAGGCTGGACCACGGGCATGGTGCACTCCACCGCGCCGGCCCGGTTCATCTCCTCGCGGACGATGGCCTCCACCTTGCGGATCACGCGCAAGCCCATGGGCATGTAGGTGTAGATGCCGGCGCCCAGCTTCTTGATCATGCCGGCGCGCATCATCAGCCGGTGGCTCGCCACCTCGGCGTCGGCGGGGGCTTCCTTCTGCGTGGAAATGAGGAACTGGGAGGCTTTCATCGCTGGGGGTTTTTTGCGCGGTATCGGCCGCTGCCGCTGAGCCTATGCGACGCGTGGATGGGCGTGCATAATGAACTCAGTTTAAGAATTGGGGTTTGATTATGCTTGACCGGGACGGCTTCCGGCCCAACGTCGGCATCATCCTGCTCAACCAGAAAAACCAGGTGTTCTGGGGCAAGCGAATCCGCACCCACAGCTGGCAATTTCCGCAAGGGGGCATCGATCGCGGCGAGACCCCCGAGCAGGCGATGTACCGCGAGCTCCACGAGGAAGTGGGGCTCAGGCCCGAACATGTCCGCATCATCGCGCGCACCCGTGACTGGCTGCGCTACGAAGTGCCGGACCGCTATATACGCCGCGACGCGCGCGGCCACTACAAGGGCCAGAAGCAGATCTGGTACCTGCTGCAGCTCACCGCCCAGGACTGGAACCTGAACCTGCGCGCGACCAACCACCCCGAGTTCGACGCCTGGCGCTGGAACGAGTACTGGGTGCCCCTGGACGTGGTGGTGGAGTTCAAGCGCGGCGTCTACGAGATGGCGCTGACGGAACTGGCGCGGTTCGTGCCGCGCCACGACCACCGCAACCGCTACCTGCGCAGCGGCATGCGCTCGCGCGAGCACGAGCATCACGAACACCACGAAGGCCACGCCCACCACGCGACGCCGCACGCCTCGCCCATGGACGAATCCCTGCTGCCGCCCTCGTTCGAGCTGCCGCCGGGTGCCACCTTCGAACCCGATCCGCAGGCCGAGTTCGGCGGCAAGGGCAAGCATGCGCCCTGAGATCAAGGTCCTGGCCGCGCTCGCCGGCTCGCTCTGCCTGACCCTGGCCCAGGCCCAGCTGTTCGGCGAACGCGACAGCACCTGGCGCGACGAAGTGCCGCCGCCGGCGCCCGCACTGCACACCGACGGGCTGGTCGCCATCGACGTCGGCCCCTCCACCACCTTGCGCTTCGGCGTCGACCCCCGGTCGGTCAGCATCTCGCCGGCCGGCGTGGTGCGCTACGTGGTCGTGGCCACCAGCAGCGCCGGGGCGGTGAACGCAATGTACGAAGGCCTGGACTGCGGTTCGGCCATGGTGAAGGTCTACGCGCGGCACGACCCGCAGCGCGGCTGGGTGCCCGCCACGGGCGACTGGCGCCCGCTGGACATGGGCAGCTCGGTGGTGCGGCACAGCACGGTGATCGCCCAGCAGGGCGCCTGCGATGGCCCCACGCCCAACGGCCCGGTGGACCGCCTGCTGCGCGACCTGTCCAACCCGGCCGGCCGCGCGCGTTACGGCGGCCACTGAGTCAGCGGCCGAGCACCACCAGGTTATCGCGGTGGATCATCTCCGGCTCGGCGACATAGCCGAGCAGGCGCTCGATCTCGGCCGAGGGCTTGCGGCACAGCAGGCGGGCCTCGGCGCTGGCGTAGTTGGCCAGCCCGCGGGCGACCTCACGGCCGGCCGGATCGCGCACGGCGATCACGTCGCCACGAGAGAACTCGCCGTCCACGGCCACCATGCCGATGGGCAGCAGGCTCTTGCCCTCCTCGCGCAGCTTGGCCACGGCCCCCTCGTCGATGCCCACCGCGCCGCGAAGCTGCAGGTGGTCGGCGATCCAGCGCTTGCGCGCCTGGCTCTTCTGCGTGGGCGCAACCAGCAGGGTGCCTATCGCCTCGCCACGCGCGAGGCGTGGCAGGCAGTCGGGCTCGCGGCCCCAGGCGATCACGGTGGAGGCGCCCGATCCGGCGGCGCGCTTGGCAGCCAGGATCTTGGTGATCATGCCGCCCTTGCCGATGCTGGAGCCGGCACCGCCCGCCATCGCCTCCAGCGCGGGATCGCCGGCGCGCGCCTCGTGCACGAAGGTGGCGGCCGGGTCGCGGCGCGGGTCCGCACTGTAGAGGCCCTTCTGGTCGGTGAGGATGACCAGCAGGTCGGCCTCCACCAGGTTGGCCACCAGTGCCCCCAGGGTGTCGTTGTCACCGAACTTGATCTCGTCGTTGACGACCGTGTCGTTCTCGTTGATGACGGGCAGAACGCCCAGCCCCAGCAGCGTGACCAGGGTGGAGCGCGCGTTCAGGTAGCGCTCGCGGTCGGCCAGGTCGGCGTGCGTGAGCAGCACCTGCGCGGAAGGCAGGCCGTTCTCGCGCAGCTTGGTCTCGTACATCTGCGCCAGGCCCATCTGGCCCACGGCCGCGGCGGCCTGCAGCTCGTGCAGCTCGCGCGGGCGCGTGCTCCAGCCCAGGCGCTTCATGCCTTCGGCGATCGCGCCGCTGGACACCATGATGAGTTCGCGGCCGTCCTTCGCGAGCGCGGCGAGCTGCCGGCTCCACTCGCCGATGGCCGCCTCGTCCAGGCCGCGGCCCTCGTTGGTCACCAGGCTGGAGCCGACCTTGACGACGATGCGGCGGGCCTCGGCGGCCACGCGGGATGCGGATTCACTCATCGGCTGCGAAGCGGGGATCGACCTCCACAGGCACCTGCTCGGCGACCTGCTGGGCCTTGACGTGCTGGTAGATGGCCTGCACCAGGTGCTCGCAGCCCTCGCGGGTCAGCGCGGAGATCTCGAACACCGGGCCCTTGTACTTGAAGCGCTTGACGAAATCCTTGACGCGGGCCGCCCGCTCGTCGGCAGGCACCATGTCCAGCTTGTTGAGCACCAGCCAGCGCGGCTTCTCGTACAGCGCGGCGTCGTACTTCTTCAATTCGGCGACGATGGCCTTCGCCTGCGCGACCGGGTCCACCGCGTCGTCGAAGGGCGCCAGGTCCACCAGGTGCAGCAGCAGGCGGGTGCGCTGCAGGTGGCGCAGGAACTGGTGGCCCAGGCCGGCGCCTTCGGCCGCCCCCTCGATCAGACCCGGCACGTCGGCCACCACGAAGCTCTGCTCCGGGCCCACGCGCACCACGCCCAGGTTGGGGTGCAGGGTGGTGAAGGGGTAGTCGGCGATCTTGGGCCGGGCGTTGGAGATGGCGGAGATCAGCGTGGACTTCCCCGCGTTGGGCATGCCCAGCAGGCCCACGTCGGCCAGCACCTTGAGCTCGAGCTTGAGGTTCTTCTTCTCGCCCGGCCAGCCGGGCGTCTTCTGGCGCGGCGCGCGGTTGATCGCGCTCTTGAAGCGCATGTTGCCGAAGCCGCCGTCGCCGCCCTTGGCGATCATGATCTTTTCGCCGGGCTGCAGCAGCTCGTACAGCACCTCGCCGGTTTCGGCGTCGCTGATGATGGTGCCCACGGGCATCTTCAGGACGATGTCGTCCGCGGCGGCGCCGAACATGTCGGAGCCCATGCCGTGCTCGCCGCGCTTGGCCTCGTGGCGGCGCGAGAAACGGAAATCGACCAGCGTGTTCAGGTTGGGATCGGCCAGCGCGTAGACATGCCCCCCACGGCCGCCGTCGCCGCCGTTGGGACCGCCGAATTCCTTGTACTTCTCATGCCGGAACGACACGCAGCCGTTCCCCCCGTCGCCTGCGGCGACGTCGATGAAGGCTTCGTCGACGAACTTCATGGTGTGGCTGCGCCCAGTATAAAAAAACAAAGCCCCGACGGGTCGGGGCTTCGCGTCTGTGGACGGGGAGTCGGCTTAGGCCGGCACCACGTTCACGGTCTGCTTGTTCATTTCGCCCTTGATGGCGAACTGGACATGCCCATCGACCAGCGCGAACAGCGTGTGGTCCTTGCCGATGCCGACGTTGGTGCCGGCATGGAACTTGGTACCGCGCTGGCGCACGATGATGGAACCGGCGCTGATCAGCTCACCGCCGAAGGCCTTCACACCGAGCATCTTGGGCTTGGAATCCCGCCCGTTTCGCGTAGAGCCGCCGCCTTTTTTCTGTGCCATTTCAAAGCTCCTGCATCAAGCTGCGATGGCGCCGATTTGCAGTTCGGTGAACTGCTGGCGATGCCCCTGGCGCTTCTGGTAGTGCTTGCGACGACGCATCTTGAAGATGCGCACCTTGTCGTGCTTGCCATGGGCCACGACCGTGGCCTTGACTGTCGCACCGGACACCAGGGGAGTGCCGACCTTGATCTCGCTGCCGTTGCCAACGGCGAGCACCTGGTCGATCACGATTTCCTGGCCGACGTCCGCAGCAATCTGTTCTACTTTAATTTTTTCGCCGGAAGCAACGCGATACTGCTTGCCACCGGTTTTTATGACCGCGTACATGTTGACCTCTCGAAATGAGTGAGCCCTTGCCGTGACGGATTTCCCGGCAAGTTCGTTGTTCTTTTGCGGAACGAATCCCGAAAAGCCCTCCATCATACCATTGTTAGCGCCCACCCACAAGGGCACGGCCGCTGCAGGGCGGGCGCCCCCGGGCCGCTTCCTATAATCGGGACCCTTTCCTCGAAGGCCCACCTTGAGCGACCCCGGCAGCAACCTGCTTTCCCTCATCGCAAGCGACATGGCGCAGGTCGACGCGGTGATCGCCCGCCGCCTGGATTCCGGCGTGCCGCTGGTCGGCGACGTCTCGCGCTACATCATCAGCGCGGGCGGCAAGCGGCTGCGGCCCGCGCTGCTGCTGCTGGTCTGCGGCGCGCTGGGCTACACCGGCGCGCAGCGCTTCAACCTGGCCGCCGTGGTCGAGTTCATCCACACCGCCACGCTGCTGCACGACGACGTGGTCGACGAGTCCACGCTGCGCCGCGGCCGCGCCACGGCCAACGAGCGCTTCGGCAACCCGGCGAGCGTGCTGGTCGGCGACTTCCTGTATTCGCGGGCCTTCCAGATGATGCTGGACGCCGGCCAGATGCGCGTGATGGAGATCCTGGCCGACGCCACCAACGTGATCGCCGAGGGCGAGGTGCTGCAGCTGATGAACATGCACGATGCCTCGCTCGACGAAGCCGGCTACCTGCGCGTGATCCGCTCCAAGACCGCCAAGCTCTTCGAGGCCAGCGCGCGCCTGGGTGCCGTGCTCGCCGGCTCGCCCCCGGCGCTGGAACAGGCCTGCGCCGACTACGGCCAGGCGCTGGGCACCGCATTCCAGGTGATCGACGACGTGCTCGACTACGACGGCGATGCCGCCGAGATGGGCAAGAACCTGGGCGACGACCTGCGCGAAGGCAAGGCCACCCTGTCCCTCATCGCGGCCATGCAGCGCGGCACCCCGGCGCAGCGCGACCTGGTGCGCCACGCCATCGAGAACGGCGCCGTCGACGAGCTCGACCGCATCGTCGCCGTCGTGCGGGACACAGGGGCCCTGGAGGTGACGCGCGAGGCCGCTGCCGCCGAGGCACAACGCGCGATCGATGCAGCGATGCAGCTGCCGCGCAATCCGCACGCCGAAGCTTTGCTACAATTGGCGGCTCAACTGCTTTCGCGGCGCGCCTGAATCCCTTCGGATGCGCCACCAGCGCGAAGCGTGTTGGACATCGGGGTGTAGCTTAGCCTGGTAGAGCGCTACGTTCGGGACGTAGAGGCCGGAGGTTCGAATCCTCTCACCCCGACCAGGTTTGATGAATCAACGGCCGGATCGCATCCGGCCGTTGTCGTTTGTGCCTTCGGCGCACGCGTCTGTGTCATCGTGCCAACTGCCGGGCCGCCATGGGCGCGCGCGGATTTACACAGCCTTGGCAATCGGCGATGATCCAACGAGCCTCTTGACGAGGTTTGTTTCACAAGGTAACAAAACTTTCCGCTGAATGGCAGCAGTCGATCCCGTCGCCGCAGATGCGCCCACCGTGGCCCTGCCCGGCATCGCCCGCGCCCTGGTGTCGGCGGGCAAGCTGGGTCAGAAGTCCGCTGAAGAGCTGACGCGCAAGGCGCATGGCAACCGCACCAGTTTCGTCGCCGAGCTGACGGGCTCGGGCGCCGTGTCCGCCGCCGACCTGGCCCACACCCTCTCGTCCGCCTTCGGCGCCCCGCTGATCGACCTCGACGCGATCGACGCGGCGCGCCTGCCCAAGGGCCTGCTGGACCCCAAGACCTGCGCTGCGCTGCGCGTGCTGGTGCTGTCCAAGCGCAACAACCGGCTCATCGTCGCCACGGCCGACCCGTCGGACCAGCAGGCCGCCGAGAAGATCAAGTTCGCCACCCAGATGGGCGTGGACTGGATCATCGCCGAGTACGACAAGCTCTCGCGCATGGTCGAGGCGGGCGCCACCAGCGCCGGCGAGGCCATGGACAGCATCGTCGGCGAAGACTTCGAGTTCGACGAGACCAGCCTGGAGGCCCCCGCCGAGGAGGCGGAGGCCGCCGGCACCAGCGAGGTCGAGGACGCGCCCGTGGTGCGCTTCCTGCAGAAGATGCTGCTGGACGCCTTCTCCATGCGCGCGTCCGACCTGCACTTCGAGCCCTACGAACACCAGTACCGGGTGCGCTTCCGCATCGACGGCGAACTGCGCGAGATCGCCTCGCCGCCCATCGCCATCAAGGAAAAGCTGGCTTCGCGCATCAAGGTCATCTCCAAGATGGACATCTCGGAGAAGCGGGTGCCGCAGGACGGCAAGATGAAGCTCAAGGTCGGCCCCGACCGGGTGATCGACTTCCGCGTCAGCACGCTGCCCACGCTGTTCGGCGAGAAGATCGTGATCCGTATCCTGGACCCGAGCAGCGCCAAGCTGGGCATCGACGCGCTGGGCTACGAACCCGAGGAAAAGCAGCGCCTGCTGGACGCCATCGGCCGGCCCTACGGCATGATCCTGGTCACGGGGCCCACGGGCTCGGGCAAGACGGTGTCGCTCTACACCTGTCTGAACCTGATGAACAAGCCCGGCGTCAACATCTCGACCGCCGAGGACCCGTCCGAAATCAACCTGCCGGGCGTCAACCAGGTCAACGTGAACGACAAGGCCGGCCTCACCTTCGCGGCCGCGCTCAAGTCCTTCCTGCGCCAGGACCCGGACGTGATCATGGTCGGCGAAATCCGCGACCTGGAAACCGCCGACATCGCCATCAAGGCCGCGCAGACCGGCCACCTGGTGCTGTCCACCCTGCACACGAACGACGCGCCGACGACGCTGACGCGCATGCGCAACATGGGCATCGCGCCCTTCAACATCGCCTCCAGCGTCATCCTCATCACGGCGCAGCGCCTGGCGCGACGCCTGTGCCCGCAATGCAAGGCGCCGGCCGACATCCCGAGCGAGACGCTGCTGGACGCCGGCTTCACCGAGGACGAGGTCGACGGCAGCTGGACGCCCTACCGGCCGGTGGGCTGCAACGCCTGCAACAACGGCTACAAGGGCCGCGTCGGCATCTACCAGGTGATGCCGATCAGCGACGACATCCAGCGCATCATCCTGGCCGACGGCAGCTCCATGGAAATCGCCAAGCAGGCCGAGGCGGAGGGCGTGCGCAGCCTGCGCAAGTCGGGCCTGCACAAGGTGAAGCTGGGCGTGACCTCGCTCGAGGAAGTGCTGGGCTGCACCAATGTCTGACGCCATACAACAGGAAGTCTGAGGGGAATCCGGATGGCCACGGCCGCAACCAAGATCACCGAGTTCGTCTTCGAGTGGGAAGGCAAGGACCGCAACGGCAAGCAGGTGCGCGGCGAGACGCGCGCCGGCGGCGAGAACCAGGTCCATGCCGCCCTGCGCCGCCAGGGCGTCACGCCGACCAAGGTCAAGAAGCGCCGCATGCGCTCGGGCAAGAAGATCAAGCCCAAGGACATCGCCATCTTCACGCGCCAGCTCGCCACCATGATGAAGGCGGGCGTGCCCCTGCTGCAGGCCTTCGACATCGTGGGCCGCGGCAACGTCAACGCCAGCGTGACCAAGCTGCTCAACGACGTGCGCACCGACGTGGAAACCGGCACCTCGCTGTCGGCGGCCTTCCGCAAGTACCCCATGTACTTCGACAACCTCTACTGCAACCTGGTGGAAGCGGGCGAGGCGGCCGGTATCCTGGAGGCGCTGCTGGACCGGCTCGCCGTCTACATGGAGAAGACCGAGGGCATCAAGTCCAAGATCAAGTCGGCGCTGATGTACCCGATCTCCGTGGTCGTGGTGGCCTTCGTGGTGGTGAGCGTGATCATGATCTTCGTGATCCCGGCCTTCAAGGAGGTGTTCACCTCCTTCGGCGCCGACCTGCCCGCGCCCACGCTGTTCGTCATCGCGATCAGCGAGTTCTTCGTCAAGTTCTGGTACATCATCTTCGGCGCGATCGGCGGCGGCTTCTACTTCTTCATGCAGGCCTGGAAACGCAGCGAGAAGGTGCAGATCTTCATGGACCGGGCGATGCTGAAGATGCCGGTCTTCGGCGACCTGGTCTTCAAGTCCGTGATCGCCCGCTGGACGCGCACCCTGTCCACCATGTTCGCCGCCGGCGTCCCGCTGGTGGAGGCCCTGGATTCCGTGGGCGGCGCCTCCGGCAACTACGTGTTCGCCTCCGCCACCGAGAAGATACAGACCGAGGTGGCCAGCGGCACCAGCCTGACGGCGGCCATGACCAACGCGAACGTGTTCCCGACCATGGTGCTGCAGATGTGCGCCATCGGCGAGGAATCCGGCGCCCTGGACCACATGCTCGGCAAGGCGGCCGACTTCTACGAGGCCGAGGTGGACGACATGGTCGCCGGCCTCTCCAGCCTGATGGAACCCATCATCATCGTGTTCCTGGGTGGCCTGATCGGCGGCATCGTGGTCTCCATGTACCTGCCGATCTTCAAGCTGGGTTCGGTCGTCTGATGCCCTTCACCCCGATGTCCGCCGCCCTGCTGGGCGGCCTGCTGGGCCTGCTCGTGGGCAGCTTCCTGAACGTGGTCGTCTACCGCCTGCCGCTGATGATGGCGCGCGAGTGGTGGCGCGACGTCGCCGGCTACCTGGGCGACGCCAAGGCCCATGCCGACGTGTTCGGCCAGGACCTGCCGGCCAGCGCCAGCGCCGAATCCAAGCGCCTGGAGTCCGCGCTGGACGCCCTGCCCGCCTTCGACATCGCCAGGCCGCGCTCGCGCTGCCCGCACTGCGGCCACGTGATCCGCTGGTACGAGAATGTGCCCGTGCTCAGCTGGCTGGTGCTGCGCGGCAAATGCTCGGCCTGCAGCCACGCGATCAGCCCGCGCTACCCCCTGGTGGAACTGGCCACCGCGGTGGCCTTCGCACTGGTCGCCAGCCGCTTCGGCATCACCTGGACCGCGCTCGCCTGGGCCGTGTTCGCCGCCGTGCTGATCGCCCAGTTCCTGATCGACTTCGACACCCAGCTGCTGCCCGATTCGCTGAACTACCCGCTGCTGTGGCTGGGCCTGCTGATGGCGGCGAGCGGCGCGTCCGTGCCCCTGTCGGACTCGGTGTGGGGCGCGGTCGCCGGCTACATGAGCCTGTGGACCGTCTTCCAGCTGCACCACAAGCTGACCGGCAAGGTCGGCATGGGGCACGGCGACTTCAAGCTGCTGGCCGCACTGGGCGCCTGGTTCGGCGCGCACATGGTGCTCGCGCTCATCCTGCTCTCCTCCGTGGTGGGCGCGGTGGTGGGCGGCGGGCTGCTGGTGGTGGGCCGCCTGGCCAACCGCAACATTCCGATGGCGTTCGGCCCGTTCATCGCCGGTGCGGGCCTGGTCGCCATGGCCGTGGGGCCGGCCCAGCTGGAGCGCTGGATGCCCTTCGCCTTCCCTTTCTGAGTCCGCCGTGCTGCGCATCGGCCTGACCGGCGGCATCGGCAGCGGCAAGAGCACGGTGCTGCAGATGCTGGCCGGCCACGGCGCCGCCTGCGCCGACGCCGACGCGATCTCGCGCGCCACGACCGCCGCGGGCGGGCCGGCGATCGCCGCCATCCGCGACAGCTTCGGCCCGGACTTCATCACGCCCGAGGGCGCGCTGGACCGCACGCGCATGCGCGAGCTGGCGATGGCCGACAGCACGGCACGCGCCCGGCTCGAAGCCATCGTGCACCCGCTGGTGGCACTGGGCATCGCGCGCGAGGTCGAGGCCGCCGAGCGCGCAGGCCGCCGCTGCATGGTCTTCGACATCCCGCTGCTGGTCGAGTCGGGGCGCTGGCGCGCGCAGCTCGATCGCATCCTGGTCGTCGACTGCGCGCCGCAGACCCAGGTGTCGCGCGTGATGGCGCGCAGCGGCCTGGCCGAGGACGCGGTGCGCGCCATCCTGGCCGCCCAGGCCTCGCGGGCCCAGCGCCTGGCGGCCGCCGATCTCGTGGTCTGCAACGAGGGCCTGTCGATGGCGCAGCTGGCGCAGGAAGTGGCCACGGCGGCGCGGCGCTTCGGGCTATGATGGCGCGCGTGATCCTGTACGAATACCCGTTCAACGAGCGCATACGGACCTACCTGCGGCTGGAGCACCTGTTCCGCCGCCTCACGGAACTGATATCGCGCACGCATCCGCTGGATCACCACTTCGCGCTGGCGACCATCTTCGAAGTGATGGACGTGGCCGCGCGTGCGGACCTGAAGTCCGACGCCATGAAGGACCTGGACCGGCAGAAGCAGGCCCTGATCGCCTACCGCGGCAACCCGGCGATTTCCGAGGCCGCGCTGGAAGAGGTGATCGCCCAGCTCGACCATTGCTTCGAGCAGCTCAACAGCGTGCCCGGCAAGGCCGGCCAGGCCCTGACCGAGAGCGACTGGCTGATGAGCATCCGCAGCCGCGTCGGCATCCCGGGCGGCACCTGCGAATTCGACCTGCCCTCTTACTACGCCTGGCAGCAGGACGCGCCCGCGCAGCGCCAGGCCGACCTGCACCGCTGGGCCACCACGCTCGCGCCGCTGGCCTCCTCGGTGCAGCTGCTGCTCAAGCTGCTGCGCGACTCTGGCGCGCCGCAGAAGGTGATGGCGGCGGCCGGCCACTTCCAGCAGACGCTGCCGCAGGGCCGCACCTTCCAGCTGCTTCGCATGCGGCTGGACCCGGCCCTGAACCTGGTGCCCGAGATCAGCGGCAACCGCCTGATGGTGTCGGTGCGCCTCATGCAGCGCGAGGCGACCGACCGGCTCGCCCCGAGCACGGCCGACACGCCCCTGGAACTCACGCTCTGCGCCTGACTCCCAGCGCCATGGATTCCGTCAAGCCACGCATCGTGCGCTGCCCGGCCTGCGGCGGCGACAGCGTCTACGCCAGCAGCAACCCCTTCCGCCCGTTCTGCAGCGAGCGCTGCAAGGGCATGGATCTGGGCGCCTGGGCCAGCGAGAGCTTCCGCGTGCCCGGCGAGGCACCGCCGGACGACCAGCCCTTCGGCGACGCCCGGCTGCAGTAACGGCTCAGCCCGCGGGCGGCGGCTCGTGCGTGGCGCCGGCAAAGCCGCGCTCGGCAGCGAACCAGGCCAGCACCGGCACCGTGCCGGGCAGCACGGGCTTCACCTGCACGGGAAGCTGCTCCCACGAACACTGCTGGCCCTCGCGCATCTGCAGCTCGCCTGTCCACGCGTGCACCTTGCAGAAATGCAGGCGCACCAGCGCGTGCGGGTAATCCACGCACTCGACCTGCCAGGGCTGGGCCGCGGCGATGGTGATGCCCAGTTCCTCGTACAGCTCGCGCCGCAGCGCCTGCTCCACGCTTTCCCCGGGCTCGACCTTGCCGCCCGGAAACTCCCAGTAGCCCGCATAGACCTTGCCCGCGGGGCGCGAGGTCAGCAGGAAGGCGCCGTCCGGGCGCAGCAGCACGCCCACCGCCGCCTGCACCTCCGCCCGCGCAGGGCCGCCTTCGCGCGGCCTGTGCCCGTCGGCCACCAGCGGCTGCGTCATGCGGCGTGCCGGCCGGCGTAGTCGCGGGCGAACTGGTAGGCCACGCGGCCGCTGCGCGAGCCGCGCTCCAGCGCCCAGACCAGGGCCTCGGGCCGGGCCGCCTCGATGGCGGCCTGCGGCACGCCGAAGGCCGACAGCCACTGCGCGGTGATGGTGAGGTATTCGTCCTGGCTGAAGGGGTAGAAGCTGACCCACAGGCCGAAGCGTTCGGACAGGGAGATCTTCTCCTCCACCACCTCGCCGGGATGCACCTCGCCATCGTCGGTGTGGGTGTAGCTGAGGTTTTCCTTCATGTACTCGGGCAGCAGGTGGCGCCGGTTGCTGGTCGCGTAGATCAGCACATTGGGCGTGGCCGCCGCCACCGAGCCGTCGAGGATGGACTTGAGCGCCTTATAGCCCGGCTCGCCCTCCTCGAAGCTCAGGTCGTCGCAGAAGACGATGAACTTCTCGGCCCGGCCGGAGACCACGTCGATGATGTCCGGCAGGTCCACCATGTCGGCCTTGTCGACCTCGATCAGGCGCAGGCCGCGCGGCGCGTATTCGTTCAGGCAGGCCTTCACCAGCGAGGACTTGCCGGTGCCACGCGCGCCGGTCAGCAGCACGTTGTTGGCCGGCTGGCCCTGGACGAACTGCAGCGTGTTGCGCTGGATCTTCTCCTTCTGCGGCTCGATCTCCTGCAGGTCGGCCAGGCGAATGGCGGCGACGTGGTGGACGGGCTCCAGCGTGCCGTGCCCGGAGGAGCGCTTGCGGTAGCGGAAGGCCACCGAGGCCTGCCAGTCGGGCGCGCCCAGGGGCTGGGGCAGGATGGTTTCGATGCGGGCGATCAGCTGCTCGGCCCGCGCCAGGAATTGCTCGAGGCGGTCGCTCATGAACGGTAGTCGGCGTTGATGGTCACGTAGTCGTGGCTGAAGTCGCAGGTCCACACGGTGTCGGCGGCGCTGCCGCGCCCCAGCACCACGCGTACCGTGATCTCGCTCTTCTTCATCACGCGCTGGCCGTCCTCCTCGCGGTAGTCGGGCCGGCGGCCACCCTTCTCGGCCACGTGCACCTCGTCCAGGAAGAGATCGATCCCGGCCTGGTCCAGGTCGGCGATGCCGGCATAGCCCACGGCCGCAAGAATGCGGCCCAGGTTCGGGTCGCTGGCGAAGAAGGCGGTCTTGACCAGTGGCGAATGGGCGATCGCATAGGCCACCTGCCGGCACTCGGCGGCGCTGCGGCCGCCCTCCACGCGCACGGTGATGAACTTGGTGGCGCCCTCGCCGTCGCGCACGATGGCCTGGGCCAGCAGGCGCGCCACCTCCATCATGGCGGCGCGCAGGGCCTGGCCCTCGCTGCTGTCCAGGCTGCGCACGGGCGCGTGCCCGGCCTGGTTCGTGGCGATGACCACGAAGGAGTCGTTGGTGGAGGTGTCGCCGTCCACCGTGACGCGGTTGAAGGAGCCCTCGGCCAGCTCCAGGGCCAGCGGCTGCAGCAGGGCCGCGTCCACGCACGCATCGGTGGCCAGGAAGCCCAGCATGGTCGCCATGTTGGGTCGGATCATCCCGGCGCCCTTGCTGATGCCGGTCACCGTGACGGTCTTGCCGCCCAGCTGCACCTGGCGGCTGAAGGCCTTGGGCAGGGTGTCCGTCGTCATGATGCCCTCGGCCGCGCGCAGCCAGTGGCCGGGCTGCGCATCGTCCAGGGCCGCGGGCAGGCCGGCCACGATGCGCTCCAGCGGCAGCGGCTCCATGATGACGCCGGTGGAAAAGGGCAGCACCTGCTCGGGCGCCAGGTTCAGCTTGCGGGCCAGTGCGATGCAGGTGGCGCGGGCGCGGACCAGGCCGTCCTCGCCGGTGCCCGCGTTGGCGTTGCCGGTGTTGATGACCAGGGCCCGGATGTCGCCGCGCGCCAGGTGCTCGCGGCACACCTGCACCGGGGCCGCGCAGAAGCGGTTCTGCGTGAAGACGCCGCCCACGGCGCTGCCTTCGTCCAGGAGGAACACCGTCAGGTCCTTGCGCTGGGCCTTGCGGACGCCGGCTTCGGCCACGCCGATGCGCACGCCGGGAACGGGGTGCAGGTCTTGCGCCTGGGGCGCGCTCAGGTTCACGGCCATGGAAATGCCTTGGTTCGAAAAACGGAAACTGGAGAGAGAGGGACGCTCAGCCCTGGCGCCAGGGCAGCCCGCGCAGGCGCCAGCCGCCGCGCTGGCCGCGGTGACCCTGCTCGTCGGGGTCGCCCTCGAAGCCCTCGAGGATGTTGTAGGCGCTGATGCCCAGTTCGGTCGCCCGCTTGGCGGCCGCGATGGAACGCACGCCGCTGCGGCACAGCAGGACGGCCTTGCTGCCCGGCGGCACAGCCGCGCGCAGGCCTTCGTCGAAGCTGGCGTTCATCGCCATGCCGGGCCACTGCTTCCAGGCCAGGGGCACGGCACCGGGCACGAAGCCCACCCACTCGCGCTCGGCGTCGGTGCGCACGTCCACCAGCACGGCCTCGCCGCGCCGCCACCACTCGAAGGCGGTCTCGGGCGTGACGTCACCGGCATAGCCCTGCGCCTCGCGCACGCCGCTGGCGCCACCGCCGGCGTCGTGGCGCAGGCCCGAGCTCAGGTTCGCGGGCACGGCCTCGTCGATTCGCTTGGGCTTGGGCAGGCCCAGCTGCTCCATGATGGCCTTGAACTCGGCCAGGGACTTGCCGGCGACGCGCGGGTTGCTGCGCTTCTCGTCGCCGATGGTGGAGTGGCTGCGGCCCTGGTAGTCGTGGCCCGGCCAGACCACGGTCTCGTCGGGCAGCGTGAACAACACCTCGGTGATGCTGCGGTACAGGTCGGCCGCGCTTCCGGACTGGAAGTCGGTGCGGCCGCAGCCGCCGATCAGCAGCGTGTCGCCGGTGAACACATGGCCATTCCACAGGTAGCACATGCTGCCTGCCGTGTGGCCGGGCGTGTGCAGCGCGCGCAGGGTCTGGTTGCCGAAGGTCAGCGTGTCGCCGTGCTTCAGCTGGACCGCCGCGGTGCCGATGTGGCAGCCCAGCGGTGCCGCGGTGCGGGCGCCTGCGTGCTCGGCCAGCAGGCCGGCGCTGGTGATGTGGTCGGCGTGGGCGTGGGTCTCCACGGTCCACGCGAGCTTCACGCCCTGCTCGCGCAGGACGCCGAGGTCGCGCTCGAGCTGCTCATCGACCGGATCGATGATCAGGGCCTCGCGCGTCGTCTCGTCGACGAGCAGGTAGGTGTAGGTGCTGGAGGCGGGGTCGAAAAGCTGGAGGGGTGCGGACATGGGACGCTCCGTGGCGCAGAACCACCTCGCAGTTTAGCCGTGCCACGGCCGCAGGCTGCCGGTGCGGCGCGGCCTCAGGTGATGCGGATGCTCAGGTTCGGCAGGCCGTCGATGTGCATCTCGACCAAATCGCCGCGCACCAGCGGACCCACGTTTTCGGGCGTGCCCGAGTAGATGATGTCGCCGGGGAACAGCGCGTTCGCCTGCGACAGCTGGCTGACCTGCTCGGCCACCGACCAGATCATCTGCGACAGGTCCGCGCTCTGCTTGACCTGGCCGTTCACCTTGAGCCAGATCGCGCCGCGGGTGAAGTGGCCGGTCATGGCGACGGGATGGACGGCGCCTATGGGCGCGGAATGGTCGAAGGACTTGCCGATCTCCCAGGGCTTCTTCTGCTCGCCCATGAAGCGCTGCAGGTCACGGCGCGTCATGTCCAGGCCCAGGGTGTAGCCCCAGACGTGCTCCAGCGCCTGCCCGACCGGGATGTCGCGCCCGCCCTTGCCGATGACGGCGACCAGCTCGGCCTCGTAGTGGTAGTTCTTGGTCAGCTGTGGGTACGGGTGGTCGGCCACGGTGCCGGCCGGCACGTGCTGGATCGCGTCGGTCGGCTTCTGGAAGAAGAAGGGCGGCTCGCGGCTGGGATCCGAGCCCATCTCGCGCGAGTGCGCCGCGTAGTTGCGGCCTATGCAGTAGATGCGGCGTACCGGAAACACCTGGGCGCTGCCCACGATGGGCAGCGCCACCCGCGGCACCTCGAAGAGCGGCTGGCCCGCGGCGGCCACGGGCGCCGTGCTGGCGCAGCCGGCCAGGCCACTGGCGGCGATGGCCGCCGATCCCTGGAAGAAATTCCTGCGGTCCATCGTTGCTCCCGGGTGTGGGGTCTCAGTGGCTGCCGCCCAGGTAGGCGGCCTGCACGGCAGGGTCGTCGCGCAGCTTGGAGGCTTCGCCGTGCACCGTGATGCGGCCGTTCTCCAGCACGTAGCCGTAGTCGGCCACGGCCAGCGCCGCGGCGGCGAACTGCTCCACCAGCAGCATGGTGACGCCGCGGTCGCGCAGTTGCTGGATGATGCGGAAGACTTCCTGCACCAGGATGGGCGCCAGGCCCATGGAGGGCTCGTCCAGCAGGACCACGTCCGGGTTCAGCATGACCGCGCGGGCCATGGCCAGCATCTGCTGCTCGCCGCCCGAGAGCGTGCCGGCCAGCTGGTTGCGGCGCTCCTTCAGGCGCGGGAACAGCTCCATCGCGCGCTCCAGGTCGGACTGGATGTCGCCCTTGGGGCGCGAGCCGGTGAAGCGGGGGAACGCACCCAGCAGCAGGTTGTCGGTCACCGTCATGGTGGCGAACACGCGCCGGCCTTCCGGCGAGTGCGCCAGGCCCAGCTTGGCGATCTTGTAGGGCTCCAGCCCGGTGACGTTGCGCCCGCCCAGGGTGACCTCGCCCTGCTTGGGCGCGATCATGCCGCTGATGGCGCGCATGGTGGTGGTCTTGCCGGCGCCGTTGCTGCCGATGAGCGTGACGACGCGGCCCTTGGGCACTTCCAGCGAGATGCCGTGCAGCACCTCGACCTTGCCATAGCCCGCGTGGAGGTTGTGGATCGATAGCATTGTTGTGGCTCCTGCGCTCACGCGTGGGCGTCGGCCGCGCCGAGGTACGCCTCGACGACCTTGGGATCGTTCTGGACCTGGGCCGGCGCGCCCTCGGCGATCTTCTGGCCGAAGTCCAGCACCGTGACGGTGTCGCACATGGACATCACCACGTCCATGTGGTGCTCGATCAGGATCACGGTGATGCCGTGGTCGCGGATCTTGCGCACGATGGCCACCAGCTCCTTGATGTCGGGCGCGGTCAGGCCGGCGGCCGGCTCGTCCAGCAGCAGCAGCTGCGGCGACAGGGCCAGCGCACGGGCGATCTCCAGCACGCGCTGCTTGCCGTACGGCAGGTTGCGCGCCTCCTCGGCGGCCAGGCTGTCCAGGCCGACGAACTCCAGCAGTGCGTGCGCGCGGGCGGCGCCCGAGTCTTCCTCGCGGCGGTAGCGCGGGGTGTGCAGGGCGACGTCCAGCAGGTTGCTGCGGTAGCTGTGGTGCAGGCCCACCATCACGTTCTGCAGGGCGGTCATCTCGCCGAACAGCTGCACGTTCTGGAAGGTGCGCGCGATGCCCGACAGCGCGATGTCCGACGAGGTACGGCCCACCACGCTCTTGCCCTGGAACTCGATGCTGCCGGCCGTGGGGACGTAGATGCCCGTGAGCACGTTCATCATGGTCGACTTGCCGGAACCGTTGGGGCCGATCAGGCCGTGGATGGTGCCGCGGCGCACCTTCAGGTCCACGTTGTTCAGCGCCTTCAGGCCGCCGAACTGCATCAGGATGCCGCTGCCCTCGAGCAGGCGCTCCGGGGCGTTGGCGTCGGCACGGGAGATGCCGTCCTGCACCTTGGGCAGCTGGCGTGCGGCCTCGGCCGCGGCGGCGGCATTGCCACGCAGGCCCAGCAGGCCGCGCACGAAGCCGACGATGCCGTCCTGCAGGTAGTACACCACCAGCAGGGTGATCAGGCCGAAGATGGACAGGCGCCAGTCGGTCATGGAGTCCAGCACGAAGGACACGCCGGCCAGGAACAGGCTGCCCAGCACCGGGATCGCGGCCCGCGCCGGCGTGCTGCGCTTGCGCGCCACCATGGCGATCGCGCCCAGCACCACCACGCCCGCCATGATGCAGGAGGCCCAGCGGAACAGCGAGATGTCGTCCAGCAGCTTGGGCAGCATCACGATGATGGCCGCGCCCAGCAGCGCGCCGCTGCGGGTCTTGCGGCCCCCCATGATGATGGCCAGCAGGAACAGCACCGTCAGCTCGAAGTTGTAGGTGTTGGGCGAGATGTACTGCTCGGAGTAGGCGTACAGCGAGCCGGCCAGGCCGGCGAAGCCGGCACTGATCACGAAGGCGTATACCTTGTAGCGATAGACCGACACGCCCATGCAGTCGGAGGCCACCGGGCTGCCGCGAAGCGCCTCGAAGGCACGGCCCAGGTGGGAGCGCAGGATGCGGTCCACCACGAGCGCCGAGACCACGAGCATCACCGCGACCAGCCAGTAGAACTCACGCTCGTCCAGGCGGTGGCCCAGCATCATGGGCTTCTGCAGCTTGATGCCGAGCGGGCCTTCGGTGAGGAAGTCCATCTCGTTGATCAGGATCTGGATGATGGTGCCGAAGGCCAGCGTCACCATGGCCAGGTAGGGGCCGGTCACGCGCAGCGCGGGCAGCGCGAGGATGGCGCCGAACAGGGCCGTGATGCCCACCGCGGCCACCAGGGTCACGATCAGCGGGGCGCCCAGCTTCATCACCAGCACGCCGGCGGTGTAGGCGCCGATGCCGAACAGGCCGGCATGGCCCAGCGAGACCTGCCCGGTGTAGCCGACCACGATGTCCAGTCCGAACAGCAGGATGGCGTAGATCGAGATCGTCTCGAGCAGGTGGATGTAGTAGGGGTTGTCCAGGACCAGCGGTGCCGCGATCAGCACCGCCAGGCCGACGACCGCCATGAGCAGGGGGTTGCGCTTCATGCTCAGACTTTCTTGATCACGGACTTGCCGAACAGGCCGGCCGGCTTGAAGGCCAGCACCAGGAGCAGCAGCACCAGGCCGGGCACGTCCTTGTAGCCGGTGGAGAGGTAGAAGCCGGTGGTCGTCTCGGCGATGCCGAGGATGATGCCGCCGACGATGATGCCCATGCCGCTGGTCAGGCCGCCGATGATGGCGACCGAAAAGGCCTTCAGGCCCAGCACAGCGCCCATGGTGGCGCCGGTCAGCGTGAGCGGCGCGATCAGCACGCCGGCGAAGGCGGCCGACATGGAGGACAGCGCGTAGGAGAAGGTGATCACCAGGCCGGTGTTGATGCCCATGAGCTTGGCGGCATCGCGGTCGTTGAAGGTGGCGACCACGGCCTTGCCGTAGATGGACTTGCGGTTGAACACTTCCACCGCCGCCATCATCAGCACCGCGCCGACCACCACCAGGATTTCCATGGGCAGCACGTTGGCGCCGAAGAGCTTGATGGGCGATTCGGGCAGGGGCGAGGGGAACTTGAGGTCGTCACGGCCCCAGACGTTCTCGGCCACGTTCTTGAAGATGATGGCCAGCGCGATGGTGGACATGATCCAGCCGAATTCGCTCTTGATCTTGATCGCCGGCCGCACGCCGATGCGCTCGACCACGGCGCCCTGCACGATGCCGAAGAGGCACACGATGGGCAGCGCCAGCCAGTAGTTCAGGCCCAGGCCCACCAGGGTCAGGCCGACCAGGGAGCCGAGCATGAGGGCTTCGCCCTGGCCGAAATTGAGGGTGTCGGAGGTCGCGAAGGTCAGCTGGTAGCCAAACGCGATCACCGCATAGATCATTCCCAGCGCGATGCCGCTGTAGACGAGTTGCAGAAGGATTTGCATGGAAGCACCGCCCCATGGGCCGGACTGCGGCCCTTGTTCACACAAAAAAGGCCGCCTCGGGGTGGTCCCGGGGCGGCCTCGCGTTCAGAAAATTACTTCTTCTTGACCTGCAGGGCGCCCTTGGCGTTGACGTCCTTCAGGCGGACCTCGGAGGCCTTCTTGGCGTCCTCGGCGTAGGCGTAGACCACGCGCTGGTTCTTCACTTCGCCGAACACCGGGATGTTGGCGGTGATGGCTTCGTGGTCGGTCTTGGAGAAGGGCTTGTTGTAGGTGGTCACAACGCCTTCGATCGGCTGCTGCAGGTCTTCCAGCGCGGCCTTGATCTTCGGGCCTTCGGTGGACTTGGCCTGGTTGATCGCGGCGGCCAGCAGGTAGATCGAGTCATAGCCCTGGGCGGCGGACACCGGGGAGTCGATGCGGCCGTTCTTGGGCTTGAAGGTCTTCAGGTAGGCGTCGATGAAGGCCTTGCGCTTGGGCGTCGTGGCTTCCTGGATGAAGGTCTGCGGCATGCGCGCGCCTTCACCGCCGGGGCCGGCGTTGTCGATGTAGTTGGCCATGGACAGGGTCCAGGAACCGACCATCGGGACCTTCCAGCCCAGCTTGGTCATGCTGTTGGCGATCTGGGCCAGCTCGGGGCCGATGCCGTAGGTCAGGATGGCTTCGGCGCCGGCTTCCTTGGCCTTCAGCAGCTGGGCCGTCATGTCGACGTCCTTGATGTTGAACTTCTCTTCGGCGACGGGCTTGATGCCCTTCTGCGCCAGCGCCTTCTCCAGGTCCTCGCGGCCCAGCTGGCCGTAGTTGGTGGAGTCGGCCAGGATGGCGACCTTCTTGAAGCCGCGGCGGGTGATCGCCTCTTCCACGATCATGGGCGCCTGGATCGCGTCGGCGGCGGCGTTGCGGAAGATGTAGTTCTCGGGCTGGTCGTCGAACTGGTGGGTGACGATGGAGCCGGTGGACACGTTGTTCATCACCGGGATCTTGGCTTCCTGGAAGAAGCGGTGCGACGCCAGGGACACGCCGGTGTTGATGTAGCCGACGACGGCGACGACCTTTTCCTTGTTGATCAGTTCCTGGGCGATCTGCACGCCGCGCTCGTTCTTGGCTTCGTCGTCGCGTTCGACCAGCTCGATCTTCTTGCCGAGCACGCCGCCCTTCTTGTTGATCTCGTCAACCGCCAGGCGCACGCCGTCGCGCATGGACACGCCCATGGAGGACGAGCCGCCGGTGAACGGGCCGTCGACGCCGATCTTGATCGAGTCGGCGGCGTAGGTGGCGACGCTGGCCACCGCAAGGGCTGCACCCAGAACGGTGAGCTTGAAGGAACGGATCATTATGGTCTCCTGTGGATGGAACTTCGGCCTGTGCTCGCCGGCGGATGCCGGCGTTCCCAAACGGCTGTCTGGCGGCGCGCAATCGTAGGTTGCGCTGGCTGTCGCTTTTCTGTCGCTTCGGGCGTTTTGGGGTTCTGGTTTTCCCGAGGTAATCAGGGTTAACCCTCGATCCGCAGCGCACCCGCCCCGGCCGGCTTCGCCCCGTGACGTTTACGTAAACGTCAAGTAAGCTACATTGCGTCGAATGCCGCCCGCCCGCCGGGCCACCGGAGACAATTTCCATGACCGACCTGTCCGCCGAATTCAAGGCGCTCGCGAACTACCGCCCCACCCACAAGGTCCGCTTCGTGACGGCGGCCAGCCTGTTCGACGGGCATGACGCGGCGATCAACATCATGCGGCGCATCCTGCAGGGCATGGGCGCGGAGGTCATCCACCTGGGCCACAACCGCAGCGTGGACGAGGTGGTGACGGCGGCCTTGCAGGAGGATGCCCAGGGCATCGCGGTGAGCTCCTACCAGGGCGGCCACGTCGAATACTTCAAGTACATGGTGGACCTGCTGCGCCAGCGCGGCGGCGCCCACATCCAGGTCTTCGGCGGCGGCGGCGGCGTCATCGTGCCGCCCGAGATCCGCGAGCTGCAGGCCTACGGCGTGACGCGCATCTACAGCCCCGAGGACGGCCAGCGCATGGGCCTGGCCGGCATGATCGGCGAGATGGTGATGCGCTGCGACAAGGACCTCACCCCGCACGCGCCCACCGCGCTGCAGGCCATCCAGGGCCACGGTGAGATGGCCTGGCGCGCCCTGGCGCAGCTGATCACCGCGATCGAGAACGGCAAGGCGGACGCCGCCCTGGTGGCCCGCGTGAAGGAGGCCGCTGCCGCCCGCAAGGTGCCGGTGGTGGGCATCACGGGCACCGGCGGGGCCGGCAAGTCCTCGCTGACCGACGAGCTGATCCGCCGCCTGCGGCTGGACCAGGGCGACGCCCTGCGCGTGGCCGTGATCTCGATCGACCCCTCGCGCCGCAAGAGCGGCGGCGCGCTGCTGGGCGACCGCATCCGAATGAACGCGATCGGCCCCTGGCAGCAGGGCCCGCGCGTGTTCATGCGCTCGCTCGCCACGCGCGACTTCGGCAGCGAGATCTCGGCCGCCCTGCCGGACGTGGTGGCGGCCTGCAAGGCGGCCGGCTTCGACCTGGTGGTGGTCGAGACCTCGGGCATCGGCCAGGGCGACGCCGCCATCGTGCCGCACGTGGACCTGCCGCTGTACGTCATGACGCCGGAGTTCGGCGCTGCCAGCCAGCTCGAGAAGATCGACATGCTGGACTTCGCCGAATTCGTGGCCATCAACAAGTTCGACCGCAAGGGCGCCGCCGACGCGCTGCGCGACGTGGCCAAGCAGGTGCAGCGCAACCAGGAAGCCTGGAGTACGCCGCCGGAGCAGATGCCCGTGTTTGGCACCATGGCTGCCCGCTTCAACGACGACGGCGTCACCGCCCTGTTCCAGGCCCTGAAGCCGCGCCTGGCGGAGCTGGGCCTGTCGCTGCACGAAGGTCACCTGCCGCGGGTGCAGGTGCGCCACAGCACCAACCAGACGCCCATCGTCCCGGCGGCGCGCACGCGCTACCTGGCCGAGATCGCCGACACCGTGCGCGGCTACAAGAAGCGCGCCCGCGAGCAGGCCACCCTGGCGCGCGAGATCCAGCAGCTGCGCGAGGCCGGCCGAATGCTGCGCATCGGCAAGCCCGACAAGGCCCGGGCGGCCGAGGCCACGGACGACCTGGCCAGCCAGCGCGAGGCCATCCAGGATCCGGCCGCGAAGAAGCTGCTGGCCCAGTGGCCGGACATGAAGAAGGCCTATGCCGGCGACGAGTACGTGGTGAAGATCCGCGACCGGGAGATCCGCACGGCCCTGACCACGAAATCGCTCTCGGGCACCACCATCCGCAAGGTCTCTCTGCCCCAGTACGAGGACCACGGCGAGATCCTCAAGTGGCTGATGCTGGACAACGTGCCCGGCAGCTACCCCTACACCGCCGGCACCTTCGCCTTCAAGCGCGAGAACGAGGACCCGACGCGCATGTTCGCCGGCGAGGGCGACCCCTTCCGCACCAACCGCCGCTTCAAGCTGCTGTCGGAGGGCATGCCGGCCAAGCGCCTGTCCACCGCCTTCGACTCGGTCACCCTGTACGGCAACGACCCCGACCTGCGGCCCGACATCTACGGCAAGGTGGGCAACTCCGGCGTGTCCATCGCCACGCTGGAGGACATGAAGGTGCTGTACTCGGGCTTCGACCTGTGCAACCCCAGCACCTCGGTCTCCATGACCATCAACGGCCCGGCGCCGTCCATCCTGGCGATGTTCATGAACACCGCCATCGACCAGAACCTGGAGAAGTTCAAGGCCGAGAACGGCCGAGAGCCCACCGACACCGAGGCCGCCAAGATCCGTGAGTGGGTGCTGGCCAACGTGCGCGGCACGGTGCAGGCCGACATCCTCAAGGAAGACCAGGGCCAGAACACCTGCATCTTCTCGACCGAGTTCAGCCTGAAGGTGATGGGCGACATCGCCGAGTACTTCGTGCACCACAACGTGCGCAACTTCTACTCGGTGTCCATCTCCGGCTACCACATCGCCGAAGCCGGCGCGAACCCGATCTCGCAGCTGGCCTTCACCCTGTCCAACGGCTTCACCTTCGTCGAAGCCTACCTGGCGCGGGGCATGCACATCGACGACTTCGCGCCCAACCTGTCGTTCTTCTTCTCCAACGGCATGGACCCGGAATACACCGTGATGGGCCGCGTGGCGCGCCGCATCTGGGCCGTGGCGATGAAGGAGAAGTACGGCGCGAACGAGCGCAGCCAGAAGCTCAAGTACCACATCCAGACCTCGGGCCGCAGCCTGCACGCGCAGGAGATCCAGTTCAACGACATCCGCACCACCCTGCAGGCGCTGATCGCGATCTACGACAACTGCAACTCGCTGCACACCAACGCGTTCGACGAGGCCATCACCACGCCGACCGAGGAATCGGTGCGCCGCGCGATGGCGATCCAGCTGATCATCAACCGCGAGTGGGGGCTGGCGAAGAACGAGAACCCCAACCAGGGCAGCTTCATCATCGAAGAGCTGACCGAACTGGTCGAGGAGGCGGTGCTGGCCGAGTTCGAGCGCATCGCCGAGCGCGGCGGCGTGCTGGGCGCCATGGAAACCGGCTACCAGCGCGGCCGCATCCAGGACGAGAGCATGCATTACGAAATGCAGAAGCACACCGGCGAGCTGCCCATCATCGGCGTCAACACCTTCCGCAACCCGCACGGCGACGCGATCCCCGAGAAGCTGGAGCTGGCGCGCTCCACCGAGGAGGAAAAGCAGAGCCAGCTGCAGCGCCTGCAGGACTTCCACGCCCGCAACGCCCAGGCCGCCCCGGCCATGCTGACGCGGCTGAAGCAGGCCGTGATGGAGAACCGCAACGTGTTCGAGGTGCTCATGGATGCGGTCCGGGTGTGCTCCCTGGGGCAGATCACCAGCGCCCTGTTCGAAGTCGGCGGCCAGTACAGGCGCAACATGTGAGGGCGGCGTGCGGCCGGCTGTCAGCCGGCTGACAACGCACTATTACCTAAGGTTTTCCCCCGTATCGCACTGCAACACGGCTCCCTAGGATTGCGCCACTTTGCGCCGGGCGAGGGGTCCGGTCGCGCATGCAGGAGAGTCGTTTGGCAGGTGAGTTCATCCTCGAGACGCAGGGGCTGACCAAGGAGTTCAAGGGCTTCGTGGCGGTCAACAACGTGGACCTGAAGGTCCGGCGGGGGGACATCCACGCCCTGATCGGGCCCAACGGGGCCGGCAAGACCACCTTCTTCAACCTGCTGACCAAGTTCCTGCCGCCCACGCGCGGCAAGATCACGTTCAACGGCACCGACATCACCCACGAGAAGCCCGCGCAGACCGCGCGTCGCGGCATCGTGCGTTCGTTCCAGATCTCCGCCGTGTTCCCGCACATGACCGTGCTGGAGAACGTGCGGGCCGCGCTGCAACGCGGCCTGGGCACCTCCTTCCATTTCTGGCGGGCCGAGCGTTCGCTCTACCCCCTGCACGAGCGGGCGCAGGAGCTGCTGGCGGCGGTCGACCTGAGCTCCTTCGCCAACGAACTGACCGTGAACCTGCCCTACGGCCGCAAGCGCGCCCTGGAACTCGCCACCACCATGGCCCTGGAGCCCGACCTGATGCTGCTGGACGAGCCCACCCAGGGCATGGGCCACGAGGACGTGGGTCGCGTCACCGAACTGATCAAGAAGGTCGCCAGCGGCCGCACCATCCTCATGGTGGAACACAACATGAACGTGGTCTCCTCCATCGCCGACCGCATCACCGTGCTGCAACGTGGCACCGTGATCGCCGACGGCCCCTACTCGGAGGTCTCCAGGAATCCGCAGGTGATCGAGGCCTACATGGGCTCGGCCGATGCCGCGCTGCAAGGCGCCCACTGAGCCGGAGACCCGAATGACCAAAGAACTCCTGCGCATCGAAGGCCTGAACGCCTGGTACGGCGAATCCCACGTGCTGCACGGCGTGGACATGACCGTCAACGAGGGCGAGGTCGTGTCCCTGCTGGGCCGCAACGGCGCCGGCCGCACCACCACCATGCGCGCCATCGTCGGCCTGACCGGCACGCGCCAGGGCTCCATCCGCATCAACGGCGAAGAAGCCATCAAGCTGCCGCCGCACAAGATCGCGCGCCTGGGCGTGGGCTATTGCCCTGAAGAGCGCGGCATCTTCGCCAGCCTGTCGGCCGAAGAGAACCTGATGCTCCCGCCGGTGATCGGGCCCGGCGGCATGGACGTGGACGAGATCTACACCATGTTCCCCAACCTGAAGGAACGCGCGTCCAGCCCCGGCACCCGCCTGTCCGGTGGCGAACAGCAGATGCTGGCCGTCGCCCGCATCCTGCGCACGGGCGCCCGGCTGCTGCTGCTCGACGAGATCTCCGAGGGCCTGGCCCCCGTGATCGTGCAGAAGCTGGCCGAGATGATCCTCACGCTCAAGGCCAAGGGCTACACCATCGTCCTGGTCGAGCAGAACTTCCGCTTTGCCGCCCCCCTGGCCGACCGCTTCTACGTCATGGAGCACGGCCGCATCGTGCGGCAATTCGAGCAATCCGAACTGGCCGACAACATGGCCATGCTGCAGGAATTCCTCGGCGTCTGAACGGCGCCCAGATTGAAAGAAAGGGACCTCCCCATGAAGATCAAGACCCTCGCCCTGGCGATGGCCATCGGCCTCGGCACCGTGTCCGCCTTCGCCCAGAGCAACAGCGGCCCGGTGCGCATCGGCTTCATCACCGACATGTCCAGCCTGTACGCCGACATCGACGGCCCGGCGGGCGCCGAGATGATCAAGTGGGCCGTGCAGGACTTCGGCGGCAAGGTGCTGGGACGCCCGGTCGAGGTGCTCTCGGCCGACCACCAGAACAAGGCCGACGTCGCCGCCTCCAAGGCGCGCGAGTGGATGGACAAGGAAAACCTGGCCATGCTGGTCGGCGGCACCAGCTCCGGCACCGCCCTGGCCATGTCCAAGGTGGCGGCCGAGAAGAAGCGCCCCTTCCTGGTCAACGGCGCCGGCTCGGCCCGGCTGACCAACGAGGACTGCAGCCCCTACACCGTGCACTACGCCTACGACACCGTGTCGCTGGCCAAGGTGGCGGGCTCGGCCCTGATCAAGGCCGGCAACAAGAGCTGGTACTTCCTGACGGCCGACTACGCCTTCGGCGCCTCCCTGGAAGCCGATGCCACGGCCGTGATCAAGGCCAACGGCGGCACCGTGGTCGGCTCGGTCAAGCACCCGCTGAACGCGTCCGACTTCTCCTCCTTCCTGCTGCAGGCCCAGGGCTCCAAGGCCCAGATCCTGGCGATGGCGAACGCCGGTGGCGACTTCACCAACGCGATGAAGGCAGCCAAGGAATTCGGCATCACCAAGAGCATGAAGGTCGCCGGCCTGCTGGTGTTCATCAACGACGTGCACTCGCTGGGCCTGCAGAACACCGAAGGCCTGGAACTGGCCGACAGCTGGTACTGGAACCAGGACGACGCCAGCCGCGCCTTCGCCAAGCGCTTCTTCGAGAAGTACAAGCGCATGCCCTCCTCCCTGCAGGCCGCCGACTACTCGGTGACCACGCAGTACCTGAAGGCGGTGCAGCAGGCGGGCACCACCGACGCCGACAAGGTCATGGCCACCCTCAAGTCCATGAAGATCAAGGACTTCTACAACGAGGGCACCATCCGCGCCGACGGCCGCATGATGCACGACATGTACCTGTACCAGGTCAAGGGCCTGAAGGATTCCACCACTCCCTGGGACTACTACAAGCTGATGGCGAAGGTGCCGGCCGCGCAGGCCTTCACCACCGTCGCCGATTCGAAGTGCTCTCTCCTCAAGAAGTAAGCTGATCTTGGAAATCTTCGGCATCCCCCTGCAGGCGTTCCTCGGGCAGTTGATCCTGGGGCTGGTCAACGGCGCGTTCTACGCCATGCTCAGCCTCGGGCTGGCCGTCATCTTCGGCCTGCTGGACATCGTGAACTTCGCGCACGGCGCGCTCTACATGGTCGGGGCCTTCGCGGCCTGGATCATGCTGGACAAGCTCGGCGTGAACTTCTGGCTGGCCCTGGTCCTCGCGCCGCTCGTCGTGGGCGTGCTGGGGGTTGTCATCGAGCGAACCCTCCTCAAGCGGCTGTACGGGCTGGACCCCTTGTACGGCCTGCTCCTGACCTTCGGCCTGGCGCAGATCCTGGAGGGCGTGTTCCGTGACCAGTACGGCGTCTCGGGCCAGTCCTACCCGGTGCCCGACCTGCTGTCCGGCGCCACCAACCTGGGCTTCATGATCCTGCCGAACTACCGCGCCTTCGTGGTGCTGGCGTCGCTGGTCGTGTGCCTGTTCACCTGGTTCATCATCGAGCGCACGCGCCTGGGCGCCTACCTGCGTGCCGGCACCGAGAACGCCCGCCTGGTGCAGGCCTTCGGCGTCAACGTGCCGCTGATGGTGATGCTCACCTACGCCGCGGGCGCCGCCCTTGCCGGTCTGGCCGGCGTGCTCGCCGCGCCCATCATCCAGGTCACGCCGCTGATGGGGTCCAACCTCATCGTCGTCGTCTTCGCGGTGGTGGTCATCGGTGGCATGGGGTCCATCATGGGCTCCATCCTGACCGGCCTGATCCTGGGCCTCATCGAGGGCCTGACCCGCGTGTTCTATCCCGAAGCGTCCAGCGTTGTGGTGTTCGTCATCATGGTGATCGTGCTCATCTTCCGGCCGGCAGGCCTGTTCGGCAAGGAGGCCTGAGGCCATGCAGAAGACCTCCAATGCCGCCCGCGCGGCCTACGCCGCCCTGCTGGTGCTGATCGTGATCGCGCCGCTGATCGGCCTGTACCCGGTGTTCGTGATGAAGCTGCTGTGCTTCGCGCTGTTCGCCTGTGCCCTGAACCTGCTGCTGGGCTTCACCGGCCTGCTCTCCTTCGGCCATGCGGCCTTCTTCGGCTTCTCCGCCTACGTCGCCGGCTACGTCATCAAGTCGCTGGGCTGGCCGCCCGAACTCGCGATGCTCTCCGGCCTGGTCGTCGGTGCGCTCATCGGCCTGGTCTTCGGCGTGGTGGCGATCCGCCGCCAGGGCATCTACTTCGCCATGGTCACCATGGCGCTGGCGCAGATGGTGTCCTTCATCTGCCTGCAGGCCCCCTTCACCGGCGGCGAGGACGGCCTGCAGGGCGTCCCGCGCGGCAAGCTGCTGGGCGTCTTCGACCTGGGCTCCGACACCGTCATGTACTACGTGACCGCCCTGGTGTTCGTGCTGGTCTACCTGGCCATCCGGCGCATCGTCACCTCGCCCTTCGGCCAGGTGCTCAAGATGATCCGCGAGAACGAACCGCGCGCCACCTCCCTGGGCTACGAGGTCGACCGCTACAAGCTGCTGGCCTTCGTGCTGTCGGCCGCGGTGGCGGGCCTCGCCGGCTCCATGAAGACGCTGGTCATGGGCTTCGCCACGCTGTCCGACGTGCACTGGTCCACCTCCGGCGAGGTGATCCTGATGACGCTGCTGGGCGGCGTGGGCACCTTCTTCGGCCCGGTGTTCGGCGCCGGCGTCGTGGTCGCGCTGCAGGACCTGCTGGCCGACAAGGTCGGCGCCTGGGTGACGGTGATCATCGGCGCCATCTTCGTGCTGTGCGTGCTGGCCTTCCGCAAGGGCGTGGTCGGCGAGCTGCACGACTGGTACGAGCGCCGCCGCGCCCGCGCCTGACCCTTTTCCGCAGGAGCCTCCATGGACGACCTCTTTTCCCTGCAGGGCCGGGTGGCCCTGGTCACCGGTGGCTCGCGCGGCATCGGCCGCATGATCGCCGCCGGCTTCCTGGCTCGTGGCGTCAAGGTCTACATCTCGGCCCGCAAGGCCGAGGCCTGCGACCAGACGGCGCGCGAACTCTCGGCCCTGGGCACCTGCATCTCGCTGCCGGCCGACGTCTCCACCGTCGAGGGCGCGCAGGCGCTGGCGGCCGAGATCATGAAGCGCGAGCCCGCGCTGGACATCCTGGTGAACAACGCCGGTGCCGCCTGGGGCGAGGATTTCGACACCTTCCCCGAGAAGGGCTGGGACAAGGTCGTGGACCTGAACCTGAAGACGCCCTTCTTCCTGACGCAGGCCCTGCACGAGGCGCTGAAGAAGGGCGCGGCACGCCAGCCGGCCAAGGTGATCAGCGTAGCCTCCATCGACGGCGTGTCGGTGAACCCCCAGGAAACCTACTCCTACGCCGCCAGCAAGGCCGGCCTGATCCACCTGGTCAAGCGCATGTCGCTGCGCCTGGTGCAGGACGGCATCGTCTGCAGCGGCATCGCCCCGGGCGCCTTCGCTTCCGACATGAACCGCGTCGCCCGTGACCACGGCGACGAGGTGGCCCGGCGCATCCCGGCCGGCCGCATCGGCCGCGACGAGGACATGGCCGGCGTCGCGATCTACCTCGCCTCGCGCGCGGGCGACTACGTGGTCGGTCAGACCATCGTGGTCGACGGCGGCGTCACGCTGGCGCGCGGCTGAAGCGCGCGGCCGGGCGCCCTGCCCGGCCGGTCACGCCCAGGCGCCGCGCTGCGCGCGGGCTGGGGCTCAGGCCTCCCAGGTCCAGTTCTGCGGTCCGCGCGAGGCGATCTTGCGCGCGCCCACCCGGTTGCCCAGCTCGGCGCACTTCACCAGGTCCCAGCCCTGCTCCAGGCCGTGCAGCAGCGCGCCGCGCCAGGCGTCGCCGCAGCCGGTCGGGTCCACCACCGCCTCGGCCTTCACGCCCGGCACATGGGTCTTGCGGCCCCCGGTCCAGACCTCGCAGCCCTGCGCCCCCAGCGTGACCACCAGGCCGCGCACCTTGGAGGAGATCGTGGCGCTGTCCCAGCCGGTGCGCTCGGACAGCATCTTGCCTTCGTAGTCGTTCACGGTCACCCAGCTCGCCAGCTCGATGAAGCGGGCCAGTTCCGCACCGCCGAACATGGGCAGGCCCTGGCCCGGGTCGAACACGAAGGGAATGCCCGCGGCGGCGAACTGCTCGGCGTGCTGCAGCATGGCGTCGCGGCCATCGGGCGAGATGATGCCGATGCGGATGTCCGCGCGCGGTGCGATGGCCGTGGTGTGCGCCTGCATCATCGCGCCGGGGTGGAAGGCCGTGATCTGGTTGTTGTCACGGTCGGTCATGATCATGGCCTGCGCGGTGTAGGTGTGGTCCACCGTGCGCACGAACTCGGTGCTGATGCCCAGCGCCTGCAGGCGGGCCAGGTAGTCGGCCCCGTCGTTGCCCAGCGTGGCCATGGGCACGGGCTGGCCGCCGAGCTGGCGCAGCGCGTAGGCGATGTTGCCCGCACAGCCGCCGAAGTCGCGCCGCAGCGCTGGCACCAGGAACGAGACGTTGAGGATGTGCAGCTGGTCCGGCAGGATCTGCTCGGCGAAGCGGCCCTCGAAGTCCATGATGGTGTCGAAGGCGAGGGAGCCGCAGATGAGGGCGGGCATGTTCTTGTCTTTCTGGCGGGGTTTCAGGGATAGAAGGCGAGCACCCGGTAGCCGGCGATGCGCGCGGGCAGGCCCGCGGTGGCCAGCACCAGGCCGACCGAGCCGCTCCACTCGGCATGGGGCGCCAGCAGGTCCATGCCGGGCGCGAGCTCGGCGGCCTGCAGCACGCGGCGGACCACCGGCTGGTCCTCGCTGTCGGTAAGGGTCAGCTCGATCGCGGGCGTGGCCACCGGCAGGGCCGCCTGGTTGTGCAGGGTCAGGCTGAGGCGGTAGCTGTCGCCGCGCAGGCGGCTGAATTGCGAGGCGTCGATCGCGATCGCGTCGATCTGGCGCGGCAGGCCGATGTTGCAGCCCAGCGGCAGGCACAGCCCGGCCAGGAGCGGCCGCAGGCCGGGATGGGTGGCGGCCAGGCGGTCGCGCTCCTGCACGCCGTACTGCGCGGCCAGCAGCAGGGCCAGCAGCACGGCGGCCAGGCCGAGCCCGAGGCGGGTGCTGCGGCGCTGCCACAGTGCGCGGCGCCGGGCCTTGCGCACGAACTCCAGGTCGTGAAGGTCGGGGTCCTGCTCGGAACGGGACCAGATCTCGGGCTCGCGCTCGTCCACCGCGGCCCCGCCGGCCTCCACCGGCGTGGGGCCCAGGAAGAAAGGCGCGTCCAGGGGCGACGCGCGCAGTTCCACGATCTCGTCCGCGATCAGCTCGCTGTCGGGGTCGGCCCAGGTGTCGGGCGCCCAGGCCTCGTCGGCGTGGGTGTCGGGCGAATCGGACGTGTCTGCGGTGTCTGCGGTGTCTGCGGTGTCTGCGGTGTCTGCGGTGTCTGCGGTGTCTGCGGTGTCTGCGGTGTCTGCGGTGTCTGCGGTGTCTGCGGTGTCGGCGGTGTCTGCGGTGTCTGCGGTGGCGGCGTGGG
>NZ_JADDOJ010000120.1 GCF_015159745.1 Ramlibacter aquaticus
CCGCGCGCTCCGCGTCAGTGAGCTCGATGTTGCTGGTGCGGGTATATGCATTGGGCATGAGGCATCTCCGAGGATGCCTCATCCCATGCAGTTTTCGTGCCTATGAATTAGCGGGACAGGACACTAGAAAGCAACGACATATCGCAGACGGCCAACGGAGCGCTAACGCGCGAGTCTGCTCCCGACCCAGAGCGGACCTCGGGACATTCCGCTTCCCAAGCTTGCGCTCCTACTTGAGCGCCATGGTGCACTTGCCTTTGGACATGTCCTGGAAGGCCTGGTCACCCGGTATGACGGCCTTGATGGTGTAGTAGTCCCAGGGGTACTTCGATTCGGCCGGCGACTTCACGCGCGCCAGGAACATGTCGTGGACCATCCGGCCATCGGCGCGGATCTTCCCGTTCCTGGCGAAGAAGTCATTGATGGGTGTCTCCTTCATCTTTTTCATGACCTCGCCGGCCTCGTCCGTGCCGGCAGCCTGTATCGCCTTCAGGTAATGCGTGGTCGCGGAATAGTCGGCCGCCTGGATCATCGTCGGCATGCGCCTGGTCTTTTCGAAGTAGCGGCGCGCCCACTGGCGCGAAGCCTCGTCGCGGTCCCAGTAGAAGCCGGTCGTCACGTACATCCCCTGGGCGGTCTTCAGGCCCAGCGCGTGCACATCGCTGATGAAGACATACAGCCCTGCCAGGGCAACGTCCTTGCCCAGTCCGAATTCCCCGGCTGTGCGGATGGCGTTGATGGCCGACTGGCCCGCCGTTGCGAATCCCACGACCTTGGGCTTGGCGGCGCGGGCCTGCAGCACGTAGGAGGAGAAGTCCGTCGTATCGATCGGGTGCCGGGCAGCGCCGATGACCTTGCCCCCACCGGCCTTCACGAAGTCGGAGGCATCCTTCTCGATGGAATGCCCCCCAGCAAAGTCGATGGTCAGGAAATACCAGGCGTCCAGCCCTTGCTTGACCAGCGTGCTCACGGTGCCGGCGGCGAGCGCATAGGTGTCGTACGCATAGTGCACCGTGGTCGCACTGCAGTTCTCGTTGGTCAGCCGCGTCGTGCCCGGCGAGGTGGCAATCGCGATGCGGTTCTTGTCGGCAGCCACCTGGGCGGCGGACAGCCCGGTGGCTGAATTGCCCAGGTCGATGATCATGTCGACCTGCTGCGTGTCAAACCAGGAGCGCGCAATGGTGGCCGCGAGGTCGGCCTTGTTCTGGTTGTCGGCGGACACCACCTCAATGGGCTTGCCGAGCACCTTGCCACCGAAGTCCTCCACGGCCATCTTCACCGCCGTGACGGCACCCGTGCCCGTCATGTCCGACAGGAAGCCGCTCATGTCGGTCAGCACGCCGATGCGCACCACATCGCCAGACACCCTGGCCTGCTGCTGCGCGGCAGCCGCGGTGGAGAGCGCGAGCAGGGCCGCGCTGCACAACAACTTCCTGCGGAATTTCATCGATGTCTCCTGGGTTGGCTGGTTACTTCCGCGCCGGCGTCACGCCCGCCGGCACGATGCGCATCTCGGCTGTTCCGACACCGCCCGAATCGCCGACCGCACGCAGGGCCTGCACCGGCGCCGCCGGCGAGAACACCGCCAGCACGCGCATGGGCTCCCAGCCCGTGTTGAACGTCGAGTGGTAGTGGCCCTTGGGGATGAAGATGAGGCTGCCCGCGGCGACCTTCTCCGTCACCGACGTGCCATCGGCGCGCTCGGCAACATGTTCGCCACGTCCCGAGACCACGTAGATGATCTGGTCGGCGTCGTGGTGGATGTGGCGCGAATGCCCTTGTCCAGGTTCGAAGAAGAGCGCGACCGCGCCCATCTGCTCGGAACCGTCGACGTCGGGCCCGCACAGCACCTTCGCAGTGGTCCAGTCCGTGACGATGGTCTCGACATCGTCGGGATGGGTGATCTTCTGTTTTTGGCTCATGGCTTGGGTTGGATTGGGTTCAGGGGTTGGGAGGGATGCACCATGCATTCCGGCCTACTGGGATACTAGTGAAATCCCAGTCGAATGCAAGCGGGGCAATGCCTATCGCAGTCGCGCCCGGACCCCGGGCACAGGGGCTGAACAGATCGTGGGGAAACAGCCAGCCGCTGACCGCCAGGCGGGACCGGGGTGCGTTCCCCGTGCGGCCGCAGGCGTCTCAGGAGCGGGCCGCCCAGAGGGGCCTCGCGGGCCTCGGCTCAGAGCTCGATCGTCGCCCGGGTGAAGGCTTCGAGGTGATCGAAGAGCGCATCGGACGCCGCTTCGGCTGCCCTGGGATCAGCCTTGGCGATCGCGAGTGCGATCGCGGCATGGAGGGACGCCGACGCTTCTGCGTCGTCGATGGCGTGATGCAGGAAGTAGAAGCGCCGCGACAGCGCATCCAGCGCATCCAGCGAACGCGCCGCGTACTCGTTGTGGATGCAGCGGGAGAAGAGGTCGTGGAATTCCTTGTCGGCCTGCAGCAGGGCTTGCCCGTCGTTCGCCGCAGCCGCATCCGTGAACCTGCGGGCCACGGCCTCCATGGCCTGCCGCTGTTCGGGCTTTGCGCGACGCGCCGCCGAGCGCGCGGAATAACGGGCAATCTCGCGCCGCACTTCCAGCAGCTTCAGGTGATCCACCGCGTTCACTTCCGTGACGACGATGCCGCGCCTTGGCATGACATGCACGAGGCCTTCGCGCGCGAGCCGCTGCAGCGCGTCACCCACCGGGGTGCGGCTCACGTTCAGCCGCGCGCACAGCTCCGATTCGGAGAGGACATGCCCCGGCTGGATCTGCAGCGTCACGATCAGCTCCTCGAGCTGGTGGTAGACGCGCTCCGACAGGCTTTGATGGGCGGCAGGCGGCGAGGCCTGCATGCTGGCCGTGGCGGAGGTGGAGGTGGAGGAGCGCACTCTTGGGAATCCCCGTACATGGGACGGCGAAGAAAAGTCTAGCACGCGCCCCCTGTCCGCCTGGGCTTCAGGCGCTGATGTCGGCGTCGCGGGTCTCGGGCAGGAACACGAGGCCGATCACCAGCGTCAGGGCCGCGGCGACGACGGGGTACCAGAGCCCGTAGTAGATGTCGCCCTTGAGCGCGACCATCGCGAAGGCCGTGGTGGGAAGCAGCCCCCCCATCCAGCCCGTGCCGATGTGGTACGGCAGGGACATCGAGGAGTAGCGAAGCTTGCTCGGGAACAGCTCCACCAGCGCGGCCGCGGTCGGGCCGTAGGCCATGGTCACGTAGAACACCAGCACGAAGATCAGCAGCAGCACCATCGGCTTGTTCATCGCGTCCGGGTTGGCCTTGGGCGGATAGCCGGCGCTGCGGATGATTCCCGTGAGGTCGTTGGCAAAGGCGGCCAGCTTCTGCTTCGCTTCATCCGGCGGCATCCGCGAGATGTCCAGCGACTTGATCGTCTGGCTGCCGACCTTGATGACCGCGACGGTGCCGGGCGCGGCATTCTCGATCCCGTAATTCACCGAGGCAGCCACCAGCTGCGCCTTCGCGAGATCACACGACGAGGTGAACTTGCTCGTGCCGGTCAGGTTGAACTGGAAGTGGCATTCCGCGGGGTCGGCCACCACCACCACAGGCGAGTGTGCCAAGGCGCTTTCCAGCGCCGGGTTGGCGTAATGCGTCAGCGCCTTGAAGATCGGGAAGTAGGTGAGCGCGGCCAGCGCCATGCCGGCCAGGATCACCTTCTTGCGTCCCACCTTGTCGGACAGCCAACCGAAGAAGACGAAGAAGGGCGTCGCCAGGGCCAGGCCTGCCGCCACCAGCATGTTGGCCAGGACGCCGTCGACCTTGAGCGTCTGCGTGAGGAACAGCAGGACGTAGAACTGGCCGGCGTACCAGACGCAGCCCAGCCCACCGGTGATGCCGAAGAGCGCGATGAGGACGAACTTCAGGTTCGACCAGCGCAGGAAGGACTCGGTCAGGGGCGCCTTCGAGGTCGTGCCCTCCTTCTTCATCTGCTCGAACACCGGAGACTCGTGCATGGCCATGCGTATCCACACCGACACGCCCAGCAGCACGATGGACAGCAGGAACGGGATGCGCCAGCCCCACTCTGCGAACTGCGCCTCGCCCACGCTCGTACGGGTGGCGAGGATGACCAGGAGGGACAGGAATAGCCCGAGCGTCCCCGTGGTCTGGATCCACGACGTGAAGAGGCCCCGCTGGCCCCTGGGTGCATGCTCGGCCACGTACACCGCGGCACCGCCATACTCGCCGCCCAGTGCCAGCCCCTGCAGAAGTCTCAGGCTGATGAGGATGACAGGCGCGGCGATGCCGATCGAGTCATAGGTGGGCAGGAGGCCGACGCCGAAGGTCGAGATGCCCATGATCAGGATGGTTGCAAGAAAGGTGTACTTGCGCCCGATCATGTCCCCCAGCCGCCCGAACACCAGCGCGCCGAAGGGCCGGACAATGAAGCCGGCCGCAAAGGCCAGCAGCGCGAAGATGAGGCCGGTTGCGGGGTCGGCCTTAGCGAAGAAGTGCTTCGCGATGAAGGCCGCCAGGGAGCCGTAGAGGAAGAAGTCGTACCACTCGAAGACGGTGCCCAGCGAGGACGCGAACAGGATCTTGCTGTGCGAGGCCTTGAGGGCGGCCGAGGCCTTGCCGGTGGCCTGGCCCAGGCCGGGGGTGATCACTTTGGACATGGTGGAAGGCATGCAGTGGTAGGCGGAGCCCGCAGGCCTCAGGCCGACACGGGTTCGGCTGCGTGCAGGCCAAGCACCTGCGGGATCTGCTCGATGCTGCTCAGCTCGACGTGGGGCAGCAGGCCCAGTTCATCAGCCAGGTCACCCTTGCGGTTGATCCAGATGACCTTGAAGCCGAAGGCGCGTGCGCCGGCCACGTCGAAGTAGTTGGAGGTGACGAATCCAAGCTCGTGGCGCTCCACGCCAAAGTGGTCGATGGCCATCTGGTAGGTGTTGGGATGCGGCTTGTAGACCTTGACCGCGTCCACGCTGAACAGCTTGTCGAACTGGTCCGCGAGCCCGGAATTGGCGACCAGCTTTTGCAGGAGGTCGGGGGTTCCCACGGAGAGGATGGAACGCTTCAGGCCCACCAACCGGGGCAGCGCCTGCACCGCATCCGGGAATGGGCTGAGGCGTTCATAGCTGGCCATCAGTGCCTTGCGCTCGGCATCGCCGCCCGGCAATTGCAGGTACTTCATTGCGTACTTCAGCGCGGACTCGGTGTTCTGGTCGTGCGGGACGTAGCGGCCCATCAGCGTGCGCAGGTACATGTATTCGATCTGCTTGGCGCGCCAGAGCTGGCTGAGGGCCTGGCCCTTGCCCGGAAAGAATTGCTCGGCGAGCTGGACGACCGAGTGGACGTCGTAGACCGTGCCGTACGCGTCGAAGGCCAGGGCCTTGATGCCGGTGAGCTGCTGCATGGAAATCTCCTTGATGAGACGGGCGGCCGCTGTCGCTGCCGCCGGAGGTGTCGAAAGCCCCACGAGTTGAAGTCCCGGTGGGATTTCAGAAGAATACAAGCATGCGGAAGACAAAGTACGGGGGTTTACCCCCTGTCAAGGCGGCGGCCCGACCGGCGCTGGCGGCGACTTTGCGGGGTCAGCCTGAACAATGTCCTGGCCTCGGCCCTGGAGGTTCTGGGCGTGCCCCACCCCGGGTCGGGAGAGGCGCCGGTCGACACGTACCCCTCGATCGCAGCGCACATCGCCCGCGGCGAGGCCTTATGCGGAGCCGTGGCAGCAGGGTTCGACGGCCATTGCCGGTTTGGGGCAACAACCCTTGCGTCACTTCAAGAGCAGGCTGCGAACGCGAGCTTCCCCCGTCTGACCGTATGGGGCGTCGATGTCCGCTTCTGGCCGCGAACTGCCCTCAGGGCCCCGATGCTGAATGACCGAGATCAGTCTGGACCCGTCATCCCAGTCAGCGCGCCCAACGTCTGGTTCCGTCTGAAGCGGCCTTCGAGCCCTCCGGGCGTGTGGGAGGTGCGGCCGCACCAGGGACTCATGCCGTTCCGAAGTTCTTTCCGCTTTCTCGTCCTGCTTATCTCATCTGGAACGCGAAGCCGTGCGGATGCTCGAAGGTCGCTCTTCACTTCTTCTCTAGCTTCCCAACTGCGCGGCGCAACTCCCCACCTTTCATGGCGGCGCCAGCGGCGGTGACCATTGCGCTCAGCGTCTTGCTTTTTGAACTGATACGTTCGCCTTTGGGCGGCATCAGGTTTGCTTCGGCAAGTTCATCGAGGAGTACGGCCAAGTCGGTGGTGCCCAATGCGAGCATCGCCGAATGGCGCGCTATGGCCCCCAGCGCGTAAGCTCTCAGCACCTGGTCACGCTCTTGCCTTTCCACTTCCTGCACTCTCGAACGAAATCTCGCCCACGAGATCTGGCCAAGGGCAGTTCCCTCTTCGATGTCGTGGACCCCGTACGCCACCAGGATCGCAAGAAGGACTCTTGCATCCCCTGACCCGTCCTCAAATTGCTCAAGAACAGTAGGGAGCTCTCCGACACACTCGGCTCCCGCCGCTAGGCTGAGTCCCCTCTCTAAGCGCCAGAGCTTGGCTTCGCGACCCAATCCAATCGCAAGTTGATGTAGTGCGGCCGCCTCCTTGCGAAAGATTTCAGGCTCAGGGTCCGGCACCTTGTCTTCGTCCGAAGGCCATTTCGTCTTACTCACAGCCAGCGCCTCCTCTGCGGTTGCATCGGCTCGGCCCTGTCTTGGGGACTCAGCGCAGCGCCTTGGCAGACCCATTGAAGCCCTGAGGCTCGACCGCAGCCAGGCAATGAAATCACTGCTTCGAAGCTTTGGGGTTCGCCATCTATCTTGACGATGGGATAGCCGCCGAAGAGGCTGCCGCCGAGGTCCTTGAAGATCACAGATCTGCGCTTAGACCCGTTCCCGACAGGCCGCACCCCCAGTTCCACGATCTCAATAAGGCTCCAGTTTCCGGAGGGCGACCACTTCGGAGGCTGCAGCAGGTGAATCGAAAGGAGCCCGTTGAGCCCGGGCTGCATAGCCACATCCAGGACGTCGGCAGCCTGGGCCATCAGGGTGGTTTGTTCAATTCGGGTCTCTGGACAGCGGAGTCTCACCAGCACCAACGGCTGCCCAAAAGTCAGGTCGACCCTTCGCCAGCGCTGGTCCTCACCCCCATCGGGGGCCGTATCTCTGAAGTCTTCGCGCGTCGTGAACATGGCACCTCCACGGCCATTATTGTGACTTAAAAGCGGCTGACGTAAAAGCGGCATACAAACAGACTCGGGCGGTGCCAGCTCAACCGCCCTCGCAACCAACGTTGAGGACCGCCAGGGAATTGGTGGCCATCAACATGATTTACTTTCGGAAAAGAAAGGGGTGGACGCAGGAGGAGCTTGCGCACCAAGCAGGGCTGCACAGGACCTTCGTCGCACATGTGGAGCGCCAGGTGCGGAACATCTCGTTGGACAACCTGGAGAGGCTGGCGACGGCGCTGGGAATCCCAGTTGGGTTGCTGCTGGCTGACCCAGCCTCCGGTCCACTCAAGGAAGAGTAGGGTTCACTGAGGGCGGACGAGCTCATGGGGCGCTGCTCGCATGCTCGTGCCTATCGGGCTGACGACGGCTCGCGCGGCCCAGCCCAAGATCACCGGAATCGCCTCGGTCCAGGCGGCTCCGGGCCACGAGATGGCGCTTCCTTGAACTGCACGTCCTGAATCAAGTGCCGCTCGCGAAGAACTCGTCGCACGGCGCCGATGTCACCGCCGAGTTCCCCAAGGGCAAAGGTGATCAGGGACCCGCCCTTTGAGCCATCACCTGAGGCCCACCGGCCAGGCGCACCCTTATCCGTAATTGTGTATCCGTCCGGCCATCCCACATTGAATTTTGACCTCCACCCGGAGATGCTTGTGTCCACGAACTTTGCGTGGACACATGGACACTTCCGGAAAAATATCTGAGGTCGCAGCCCTACCCAAGCGCG
>NZ_JADDOJ010000121.1 GCF_015159745.1 Ramlibacter aquaticus
GGGAATCGTGTCGCATGTCTCACCTTGGGGCATTCAGGTGAGCGCGGTTGGGTCATCTCAAGCCTGACGCCGGCGCGATGGCCGGGCGCTGCAGCGCTCCTTGAGGAGGCCCCATTCTAAAGGAGGCGAAAAAAATCCCCCGGAACCTTCCCGTTCCGGGGGATGTGCAGGGGTCGGGCAGGAGAAACTTGCAAACGCGCCCAACCGAGGAGACCGTCCATCTCCTAGCACGTGCCGTGCCAGGTCTTGGGACGGACGGCCCTCAGGCCGCTTCGCGGTAGAAGAATTCGCGCTGGCGCGAGCGGGCCTGCAGGGGCGCCACGGCCTGGCGGATGGCGCTGATGTGCTCCGGCGTGGTGCCACAGCAGCCGCCCACGATGTTGACCAGGCCCTCGGCGGCGAAGTCCTGCAGCAGCCGGGAGGTGACCTCCGGGGTCTCGTCGAAGCCGGTGTCGCTCATGGGGTTGGGCAGGCCGGCGTTGGGGTAGCAGCTGATGAAGGTGTCGGGCGCCACCTTGGCCAGCTCCTGGATGTAGGGGCGCATCAGGGCCGCGCCCAGGGCGCAGTTCAGGCCCACCGCCAGCGGGCGGGCGTGGCGGATGCTGTACCAGAAGGCGGTGACGGTCTGCCCCGACAGCAGGCGGCCGGACGCGTCCGTGACCGTGCCGGAGACGATCACCGGCAGGCGCTCGCCCGAGGCCTCGAACCACTCGTCGATGGCGAACAGCGCCGCCTTGGCGTTCAGGGTGTCGAAGATGGTCTCGACCAGGAACAGGTCGGCGCCGCCTTCGGCCAGGGCCTGGGCCTGCTCGTAGTAGGAGGCCCGCAGGGCCTCGAAGTCCACGTTGCGCGCGGCCGGGTCGTTCACGTCCGGGCTGATGCTGGCGGTGCGCGGCGTGGGGCCGAAGGCGCCGGCCACGAAGCGGGGCTGCTGCGGCGTGGAGAACTTGTCCGCCGCCTCGCGCGCCAGCCGGGCCGCGGCCACGTTCATCTCGTACGCCAGGCCGGCCAGGTCGTAGTCTTCCTGGGCGATGCGGGTGGCGCCGAAGGTGTTGGTCTCGATGATGTCCGCGCCGGCGGCCAGGTAGCCCTCGTGGATGTCGCGGATCACGTCGGGCCGGGTCAGGCCCAGCAGGTCGCTGTTGTTGCGCAGGTCCTTGTGGTGGCCGGCGAAGCGCTCGCCGCGATAGTCGGCCTCGGACAGGCGGAAGCGCTGGATCATGGTGCCCATGGCCCCGTCCAGGATCGCGATGCGCTGTTCCAGGATGCCGGGCAGCGCCTGCCCGCGGGTGTAAACAATGGGCTTCATGCCCTCGATTGTAGGGAGCGCCCCAAAGCCGGGGACAATCCGGGCCATCCATGTCGCAAGCGCAAGAGATTCTCCGGGAGGTGTTCGGCTACGCCGGATTCCGCGGGCCCCAGGCGGCCATCGTCGAGCACGTGTCCCAGGGCGGCGACGCCCTGGTGCTCATGCCCACCGGCGGCGGCAAGTCGCTGTGCTACCAGGTGCCGGCCATCCTGCGCCAGCGCACGGGCCACGGCGTGACGCTGGTGGTGTCGCCCCTGATCGCGCTCATGCACGACCAGGTCGGCGCCCTGCACGAGGCCGGGGTCGAGGCGGCCTTCCTCAACTCCAGCCTCAGCGGGGAAGAGGCCGCGGCGGTGGAGCGGCGCCTCATGCGCGGCGAGATCACCCTGCTCTACGCCGCGCCCGAGCGCGTGACCACCCCGCGCTTCGTGGCCCAGCTGGAATCGCTGCACGAGCGCGGCAAGCTGGCCCTGTTCGCCATCGACGAGGCCCATTGCGTGAGCCAGTGGGGCCACGACTTCCGGCCCGAATACCGCGCCCTGGCCCTGCTGCACGAGCGCTGGCCCGACGTGCCGCGCATCGCGCTCACGGCCACCGCCGACGCGCTCACGCGCGAGGACATCGTCGAGCGGCTGCAGCTGCAGCAGGCGCGGCAGTTCGTCAGCAGCTTCGACCGCCCCAACATCGCCTACACCATCGTCGAGAAGCGCGACGCCTTCCCCCAGCTGCTGCGCTTCATCGAGGCCGAGCACGCCGGCGAGGCCGGCATCGTCTACTGCCAGTCGCGCAAGCGCGTCGAGGAGGTGGCGGCCGCCCTGTCCAAGGCCGGCATGCGCGCCCTGCCCTACCACGCCGGCATGGACGCAGCGCAGCGGCAGGAAAACCAGGACCGCTTCCTGCGCGAGGACGGCATCGTGATGGCCGCCACCATCGCCTTCGGCATGGGCATCGACAAGCCCGACGTGCGCTTCGTCGCCCACCTGGACATGCCCAAGAACATCGAGGGCTACTACCAGGAGACCGGGCGCGCGGGCCGCGACGGGCTGCCCGCCGCCGCCTGGATGGCCTACGGCCTGCAGGACGTGGTGAACCAGCGCCGCATGATCGACGAGAGCCCGGCGGCCGAGGAGTTCAAGCAGGTGATGCGCGGCAAGCTGGACGCGCTGCTCGCCCTGGCCGAGGCCACCGACTGCCGCCGCGTGCGCCTGCTGGCCTACTTCGGCGAGGCCTCGCAGCCCTGCGGCAACTGCGACAACTGCCTGTCGCCGCCCGAGGTCTGGGACGGCACCGAGGCGGCGCGCATGCTGCTGTCCACCATCTACCGCGTGCAGCAGGCCAGCGGCATCTCCTTCGGCGCCGGCCACATCATGGACATCCTGCGCGGCAAGGCGACCGAGAAGGTGGCGCAGCACGGCCATGACCGGCTCTCCACCTTCGGCATCGGCGCGGCCTTCTCGGAGGCGCAGCTGCGCGGCGTCCTGCGCCAGCTGATCGCCACCGGCGCGCTGGCCGTGGACGCGTCCGCCTACAACACGCTGCAGCTCACCGAGGGCTCGCGCGCCGTGCTGCGCGGCGGCGTGCAGGTGCAGCTGCGCGAAGCCGTCTCGCAGGGCCGCACGCGCACCCGCACCCGGCGCGGCGGCGCGGAGCCGGCGGCCGTGGCGGCCGGCCTCACGGCCGAGGGCCAGGCACGCTTCGCCAACCTCAAGGCCTGGCGCGCCGAGGTGGCGCGCGAGCACAACCTGCCGGCCTACGTGATCTTCCACGACGCCACCCTGGCCGCCATCGCGGCCCTGGCCCCCGATTCGCTGGAGGCGCTGCAGGGCGTCAGCGGCATAGGCGCGCGCAAGCTGGAGGCCTACGGCGAGGAAGTGCTGCGGGTGGTGAACGCCTGAGGGCGGGGGCCCCGGCGAGCGCGGGGACCCAGAGCGCTTCCGTCCCGTCCCAAGGCGCGAGCGCCCCCTCAGGGACCAGCGAGGCACACGCAGTGGCGAGGTTGGGGGCCAGCGAACCCCACGCAGTAGCAGGCGTGGGGGCTGTTACTGCGTGAACCCGATGGCCCGGGCCTCGCGCACTTCGGGCTTGATGCGGTGCTCGGCTTCCAGCTGCTCCAGGAACTCGTCGGCGTCCATCGTCGCCGCCAGGATCTCCACCTGCCGCTTGACGGCGGCGAAGTCGCCGGGGCAGAGCTGGTCCAGGCGCGTCAGCCGGCTGCGCGCGGCCTCGGTCAGCGCCGCCGCGTCGCCGCCCAGCGCCTCGACGATGAACATGCGCTCGCGCTGCGCCGCCGTGAGCGGCTGGAAGCGGATCTTGAAGGTGAAGCGGCGCAGCGCCGCCTGGTCGATGCGGTCCATCAGGTTGGTGGTGCACACGAAGATGCCGTTGAAGCGCTCCATGCCCTGCAGCATCTCGTTCACCTCGGTGACCTCGTAGGTGCGCTGGGCGCCCCGCCTGTCCTGCAGGAAGCTGTCGGCCTCGTCCAGCAGCAGCACCGCGCGCTCGGCCTCGGCCTCCTGGAACATGGCGGCCATGTTCTGCTCGGTCTCGCCCACGTACTTGCTCATCAGGTCGCTGGCCTGCTTGACCAGCAGCGGCCGGTCCAGGCTGCGTGCGATGTGCTCGGCCAGCGCGGTCTTGCCCGTGCCGGGCGGGCCCCAGAAGCACAGCGTGCCGTGGCCGCGCGCGCGCAGCGCCTCGACGATGCGCGGCAGCTCGAAGCGGCTTTCCACGTGCAGCATGTCCAGGTCCCAGGTGGTGACCACCGGCCGCTCGGCATGGCCGCCGGGCCGCCGGCCCAGCGCCTGGTCGGCGTTGCGCAGCTGGCGCTCGATCAAGGCCTCCATGCCCTCGGGCGCCGCGGCGGCCAGGCCGGCGAAGCGCACCGCGGTGCGGATCTGCGCCGGTGTCAGGCCCTTGCGCTCGGTCAGCTTGCGCAGGAAGGCCTCGCTCACGCCCACGCCGTCCAGGCTCTTGCGCACCAGGGCCTCGCGCGCGCCGGGCGGCGGCGACTTCAGCTCCAGGTGGTAGGCGAAGCGGCGCCGGAAGGCCGGGTCGATCTGCTCGATGCGGTTGGTCACCCACAGCGTGGGCACCGGGTTGGACTCCAGGATCTGGTTCACCCAGGCCTTGCCGCTCACGCTGCCGCTGGTGGGCGCCACCACCTGCTCGGCGCGCGCCATGAACTGCGCCGCCTCGCTGGAGATGGGCGGGAACACGTCCTCCACCTCGTCGAAGAGCAGCGCGGCCTGCGCGCTGCCCTTGAGGAAGACCTGGGCGATCTGCAGCGAGCGGTAGCGATCGCGCCCGGACAGGGAGTTGCCGTCGCGGTCGGCGTACTCCACCTCGTACAGCTCCAGCCCGGCCGCCTGGGCCACCACCTTGGCCAGCTCGGTCTTGCCGGTGCCGGGCGGGCCGTAGAGCAGCACGTTGACGCCCGCCTCCTTGCGCGCCACGGCATTGCGCAGCAGGGTGCACAGCACCTGCGGCTCCTCGCCGGCGAAATCGAAATCCACCAGGCCCAGGCCGGTCTTGCTGCACGGGCGCGTGAACACCGCCATCAGCTCGTTCTCGTCGCGGTACTCGCGCATCAGCACCGGCGGCAGCTTCTCGCTGACCTTCATCAGGTCGGCCAGGTCGGTGATGTTGTGTTCGGAGATCAGGTTCTCGACCAGGCCGATGCGCTCCAGGCGAGAGCCCGCGCGCAGCGCCTCGCCCACCTCGGTGGCGTTGACGCCGGCGACGTCGGCCAGGGCGGCGTAGGCCTCGGGCGCGTTGTTGACCTTGAACTCGACCAGGATGCTGCGCAGGTCGCGCTGGTAGCGCGCCAGCGTGCCGTAGAGCAGCAGCGCGCGCTCGGCACGGTTGAGCTGCAGCAAGCCGGACAGCGCATCGATGTTCTTCTCGACCAGGGTGGACTGCTTCTTCAGGGCCTGCGTCAGCCAGTCGCCGGTCACGCCCAGGACCGAGAGCAGGTCCTTGGGCTGGTCCTTGGCGTACTCGTCCAGGTAGAAGAAGAGCGTGCCTTCCTCGTAGGGGCCGCGCCACACGCCGTGGCGCTCCAGGAATTCACGCGGGCCCAGGGCCTCGTGGTCGCGCCAGAACTCGTTGTCGCGGCAGCGGCGGGCGAGGAAGTCGCGCAGGCGCAGCAGCGAGCTCGCCGGCCACACCAGGTGCCGGCCCGCCAGCGACAGCAGGCCGTTCAGGTCGCGGCGCACGTTGAACTTGGCGCCCTGCTTGGCCGCGAGCGTCAGGACGAAGTGCGAGCACATGAGGTCCAGCACCGGCGCCTCTCGAAGGCCCGGCGAGGGAAACAGCTGCACGTCCGCGGAACGCTTGCCCATAGGTCGCCTCCACGATAAAGCGGGTTCATGCTACATGGAAGATGCGCATGATGGGAAATGCCCGGGTTTGAGCCCCGAATCCCGTCAGAATCGCGCACCACCCTGTCACTTTCACATGGTCACGCTCGAAGACATACGCGCCGCCCGCCGCCGATTGCAGGGCCAGGTCCTGGAGACGCCCTGCGTGGAATCGCGCACGCTCTCGCAGATCACGGGGGCGCAGGTGTTCCTCAAGTTCGAGAACCTGCAGTTCACGGCCTCCTTCAAGGAGCGGGGCGCCTGTAACAAGCTTTCCCAGCTGACCGCCGAGGAAGCGGCCCGCGGGGTCATCGCCATGAGCGCGGGCAACCACGCCCAGGGCGTGGCCTACCACGCGCAGCGCCTGGGCCTGCGCGCCGTGATCGTGATGCCGCGCTTCACGCCCGGCGTGAAGGTGGAGCGCACGCGCAGCTTCGGCGCCGAGGTGGTGCTGGTGGGCGACACCCTGGACGCCGCCCGCGAGCACGCGCTGGGCCTGGCCCGCGAGCAGGGCATGACCTTCGTCCACCCCTACGACGACGAACAGATCGTGGCCGGCCAGGGCACGGCCGGCATCGAGATGCTGGAGCAGGTGCCCGATCTGGATTGCATCGTGGTCGCGGTGGGGGGCGGCGGCTGGATCGCGGGCATCGCCGTGGCGGCCAAGGCGATGAAGCCGGGCATCGAGCTGGTGGGCGTGCAGACGCTGCGCTTCCCGTCCATGTACAACGCGGTCAAGCACCAGCACCTGGCGCAGGGGACCAGCACCATCGCCGAGGGGATCGCGGTGGGCACGCCCGGCCACATCACCGAGGCGCTGGTGGAGCGCTACGTGGACGACCTGCTGCTGGTGGACGAGGGCGACATCGAGCAGGCCATCGTGATGCTGCTGGAGATCGAGAAGACCCTGGTCGAGGGCGCGGGCGCCGCGCCGCTGGCGGCCATGCTCAAGCAGCCCGAGCGCTTCCGCGGCCGCAAGGTGGGCCTGGTGCTGGGCGGCGGCAACATCGACCCCATGCTGCTGGCCGCCATCATCGAGCGCGGCATGGTGCGCGCGGGCCGCCTGGCCCGGGTGCGCGTGTGCGCGCGGGACGTGCCCGGCTCGCTGGCCCGCATCACCGCCATCGTGGGCGAGGCGGGCGCCAACGTGGACGAGGTGCACCACCAGCGTGCGTTCACCCTGCTGGCGGCGCAGAACGTGGAGATCGAACTCGTGCTGCAGACCCGCGGCCGCGAGCACATCGCCGCCGTGCTGCAGGCGCTGCGGGCCGGCGGCTTCGAGGCCGAGGAGCAGAAATAGATGGCCACGGCCGACACCCTGCAGGCGGCCCTGGCCGCGTACTTCGCCCCCTGGGTGCAGGACCTGGGCCTGCGGGTCGAGCCGCTGGCGGGCGAAGGCGTGGTGCTGCGGCTGCCCCGGTCGGACCGCCTGTCGCGCGTGGGCGGCATGCTGAGCGGCCAGGCCATGATGGCCGCTGCCGACACCGCCATGGTGCTGGCGCTGGTCCGCCACTTCGGTGAGTTCAGGCCCTGCACCACGGTGCAGATGAATTCCAGCTTCCTCAAGCCCCTGTCCGGCCAGGACGCGCTCGTCCAGGCCCGGGTGCTGCGGGCCGGCCGCAGCCTGGCCTTCGGCGAGATCGACATCACCGGTGCCGACGATGGCCAGAGCGTCAGCCGCAGCAGCGTCACCTGCGCGCTGCTGTAGGGCGCCCGCCTGCGGCTAGAATCTGCGCCAGAGACAAACGCACACCACCCGAGGACCCCATGGCCAGCAGCGAACACAGCACCACCCAGGAATCCACCGACGCGGTCGAAGCGGTCGTCCCCATGATTCCCATCGTGCTGCCGGTCGTCGGTGGGGTGCTGATGTTCCTGCTCGCTTTCATCGCGATCTACATGGCCTGACGCACCCGCGTTCCGCCTGCGCAAGAGCCCGGCCTGGCCGGGCTTTTTCTTTGGGCGGCTCGCTTCGTTCCTTGCATAAAGTCATGCACGTTTTGCATGGGTTTTGCCCTGCGAAACCGCCCCGCCACGGCCACGGGCAGGGCCCCTTTCATAAAATCGACTTGCAAGCCGACCCGCGGACAGTGAGCCACCGCTTCACGCCCCCCGTTGCTGCCCAC
>NZ_JADDOJ010000122.1 GCF_015159745.1 Ramlibacter aquaticus
TTCGAGGCTACATTCGGCGCTTGGGTATCTCAGCCCAATGCAGTTCGAACAACGCTGGTTGGCGGCGCAGCAAAAATCTGCCGCCTGACGATCGGGTTATGCACTCCGATTTCTAGGGGCAACCTCACTCGTCACCGCATCGCAGGCTTGTACGGTGAATGGCGGCCCGGGCAGCCTCGAACTGTTGACGAAGAACGAGTTGCCGAGCTGATCAACAAGACGCTGCATACCAAGCCAGCCGATGGCGCGACGCACTGGAGCACGCGCGGCCTGGCTGCCGAGACGGGCACCAGCAAGAGCACGGTGGCTCGCTACTCAATGCGTTCAGCTCAAGCCGCCCCAGAGCCACGACCAACTCCACCATCTGCTGCCTGAATTCCGCCGGCTACGGCGGTCTCACCTTGGACATTTACGGCTCCTTGAACACAAAGAATGATGTGTCCACAGAACCGGGTCAACTCCAACTTCAGAGAGTCTTGAACCGCCTCGATCATGCGCGGCAGCTCGGCAGCTCGGCGGCGTCGCTGGCCACGTTGGTCAGCGCGGAAGCCATGATGACGTGAGCAAGTAGCCCTCGCAGGAGGTCTTCTGTCCCACCGCGGGCGGCTGGAATTTTTCCGCATTCGTTCGCCAAATCCTGGCGTCACTGGACCTACTCCTAACTCAAAAGAATGACAGCTGCATTTGTGGCACCTGATTAGGGGCAGGCGTGAGCCACGACTCATCAATTCCTTGATCGACGACGGTAACGTCGAGCTACACTACGCCGCAGCGGCCCGTTGAGTTGTCGGATTTTCTGACGGAGCGGGGCACGATCAGGAGGCGGCGGTGACTGGTGTGCTGGACTTTGCAGCGGGGAGCACTAATGGCCAGGCGCGAATTCCTCTCGGCGTAAGCGTCAACCCAGCACTATTGCAGCTCGGAAGTGCTCGCCGGGTGCTTTTACTGCAGGGGCCCGTGGGTCCTTTCTTTGATCGACTTACCCGTTGGCTTAGAGTTCACGGATCTGAGGTTCGACGTATAGCCTTCCAAGCCGGGGATCTTGCTGACGCGAGATTGCTCCGGGCGGACCCGTTTCAGGCCACGGCCGCTGAATGGCCCACATACCTTCGGCGGCTTGCCCGAAATTGGGAGCCCGACTGTGTGGCTCTGTTCGGCCAGTCTCGCCATCATCACAAGGTCGCTCGGATCGTGCTGCAGGACCTTGGCATTCCCGTGGTGGTGTTCGAAGAAGGTTACTTCCGACCAGGTTTCGCGACCATGGAACTGGGCGGAGTCAACGGTTACTCCACCACCTTGGACCGGTATGTCTGGTTGCCGCCGTTCAGCGGCGCGCAGCCACCGGCGCCTGACAGCACACCTCATCATTTTGTAAAGATGGCGGTGCACGCAACGCGCCACTACGTGGAGCTTTACCGCGGGCGTGCCGCTTTCCCTCACTACGCGCATCACCGAAGCACTGACCTAGGCGAGTACGCAACTTACTGGATACGCTCCTGGACGCGCAAGGCGTTTCGTCATAGGGCGGACCTGCGCTATCAAAAAATCTTATTTCGCAGCGGCCAGCCCTACTACTTCGTTCCTCTGCAGCTCGAGAGCGACAGTCAGCTCACCGCGCACAGCAGTTTTGCCAGCAACCAGGAATTCGCCAGTGAAGTCATCCGGTCGTTTGCCTCGCATGCGCCGGCGGACACGCACCTGATTTTCAAGCAACACCCCCATTCGCGAGGGGGCCACAGTCTGGCCGATTACATCCGAGACCTCGCGCGGAGTCACGGGGTCGAGAGGCGCATCTTCCATATCAGCGAAGGCGACACGCCCGACTTAGCGGAACACTCCATGGGTACCGTTTTGATCAACAGCACCGTGGGCCTACAGGCAATTGAACGCAGGGCTTCGCTGATGGTTATGGGCGACGCACTCTACAACCGGGTCGGGCTGGCCTTCCAAGGAACCCTCGACGCTTTCTGGTGTGCCGGTTTTCGGCCGGACCAAGACACCGCTCGGAATTTCTTGGCGCAGCTAAAAAGCCTTACGCAAGTGCCTGTCAGCCTCTACGGCCAATACGAAAGCCCGCTGCGCTGGAATCAGATTCTTAAAGGAGTTTCCTGATGGCTGCACTGATCCCAGTGGTCCTTTGCGGCGGAGCCGGGACCCGGCTTTGGCCCGTATCGCGCGAGTTGCACCCGAAACCGTTCATGCGGCTGCCCGACGGTAAGACTTTGCTGCAACAGACATTCGACCGCGCTGCAGGCCTTCCGCAAGTGGGTCGCATCATGACGGTGACCAATCGTGAATTCTTTTTCCGCACTCGCGAAGAGTACGAGAGCACACGGGCCAACGCGGTGGCAGCCTCCTATCTTCTGGAGCCTCAGGGCCGCAACACCGCCGCCGCCGTAGCCCTGGCAACGTTGCGCGTCGAACAACTCGAGGGGCCCGACGCGGTGATGTTGGTGATGCCGGCCGACCACGTGATCACCAACGCCGATGCGTTCGCCAAGGCAGTCGGCCAAGCAATCGTATTGGCCCTCGCCGGTCGAATCTGCACGTTCGGCATCCGCCCGACTCAGCCCGAGACTGGTTACGGATATATCGAGCATTCGGACCAGGATGTCGTTGCATTCGTTGAAAAACCCGACCGGATAACGGCACAGCGTTACATGGGGAGCGGCCGGCACCTATGGAATGCCGGAATGTTTTGCTTTCGTGCTGGCACCATGCTTCAAGAGTTGGAGCAACTCTGCCCCGAAATCTTGGAGGGATGCCGAGCCGCACTTGTCACGGCACGGCACGCCGAGCTACCGCGGGGCGAGCAACTTGAATTCGCCGGCGAAAAATTCGCGAGCATTCGATCCGACTCAATTGACTTTGCGGTCATGGAGAGGACTGCTCTTGCGGCGGTAATCCCATGCGACAACATTGGTTGGAGCGACATCGGCTCTTGGTCGGCGCTGAGCGAGCTTTCATTAGCGGACAGCAGCGGTAACCGTGTGGACGGTGAAACCGTTGTGCACGATTCGCGCAACTGCTTCGTGCACAGTGAGCGCGTGGTCGCAATCGTGGGGGTAGAGGATCTAGTGATCGTGGACACACCGGACGCTCTTCTGGTCGCCCATCGCGACCGGGCGCAGGACGTCAAACACGTGTTCAGTCAGCTCAAGGCTAAAGACCATGAATCTCATAAGCTGCACCGAACGGTGCATAGGCCTTGGGGGACGTACTCGGTCCTCGAAGAAGCTAGAAGTTTCAAGATCAAGCGCATCGAGGTGCGTCCGGGCGCGGCGCTTAGTCTGCAGATGCACCATCATCGTAGCGAGCACTGGATCGTTGTGAGTGGAATTGCGGAGGTACTAAACGGCGAGGAACTGATTACCTTGAAATCTAATGAGTCCACCTACATCCCCGCAGGGCACAAGCATCGTTTGCGCAATCCTGGGCGAATTGACCTTGTGATGATCGAGGTGCAAAGTGGCGAGTATCTTGGCGAAGATGACATCTTGAGATTCGAGGATAACTACGGGCGCGCGTGATTGAAGTCAAGTGAAGGGGGCACGACTCACTTCAGAGTACGATCAGAGGATGAGTTGGTCGAGCACATGATTCCGAGATGAAACTTAAGTTTACATCCAAGCTGGGCGACGTGAATCGCGTTCTCTTGATCGTCGTCGCCGCTCCGACTCTTCTTGCTGCCTCGTACCACGCGTTTTGGGCTTCCGACGTTTACATATCGGAGTCCCGGTTCGTCGTGCGCAGCCCCGAGCGTCGTTCGCAGTCGGTGCTGGGCAATCTGTTCCAGGGTACTGGTTTCGGAAAGACCCAGGACGACAGCTACACGGTTCGGGAGTACGTGCTGTCGCGCGACGCCCTTCGGGTTCTCGATGACAAGCTGAACCTGAAGGCTGCATACGGCAGCAAGAACGTTGACGTCTTCAGCCGGTTCGCCGGCCTGGATTTCGACAACAGCTTCGAGGCCCTGCACCGGTATTTCCAGAACAAGGTAGATGTCCAGACGGACGCGAACTCGTCGATTGTGACGCTCACGGTGAAGGCGTTTACTGCCGACAATGCAGCAAACGCCAACCGACTCTTGCTCGAACAGAGCGAGGAACTGGTAAATCACCTGAATGAACGGGGGCGCCGTGACTTGATCCGCTACGCAGAGAGAGAGGTGGCACAGGCCGAGCAGGCTGCGAAGGCGGCCGCCTTGAACCTCTCCAACTACCGGAACGCCCAGAACGTTGTGGATCCCGAACGACAGGCCGCCGTCCAGCTGCAGCAGGTCGCCAAGCTTCAAGATGACCTGATCGCGACCACGACCCAGTTGTCACAGTTGCAGGCCTTCGCTCCAGGCAACCCGCAGATCCCTGCCCTGCGCAACCGGAGTACCACGCTGCGGGAAGAGATCGAACGGGAAACCGGGCGCGTTGCCGGCGGCCGTGACTCGCTGGCTAACAAGGCGGCCGGTATTCAGCAGCTCGCTCTCGAAATGGAATTCGCGAATAAACAGCTCGCAAGCGCCCTGACCAGCCTGGAAACAGCTCGCAACGACGCTCAGCGTCAGCAGGTGTATCTGGAGCGTATTGCACAACCCAGCACGCCGGACGTGGCACAGGAGCCACGGCGCGTCCGCAGCGCGTTCGCAGCGCTGATCGTGGGTGCGGTGGCATGGGGGATTCTGAGCATGCTTGTGGCAGGTATTCGCGAGCATCAGGACTGACGTGGGCTCGAGGAACTCAGTGGGGTCGCTGCTCGATTCCTGGGCCGTCCAGCGCAGGGTAATCGGCGCGCTCCTGATGCGCGAGGTGCTGACACGCTATGGCCGTCACAACATCGGCTTCCTGTGGCTTTTCGCAGAGCCCATGATGTTCACGCTCGGCGTGACGGCACTCTGGAGCGCACTGCGGACGGTGCACGGATCAGGCTTGCCGATTGTAGCCTTCGCGGTGACCGGCTATTCATCGGTGCTCCTCTGGCGGAACATGCCTGCCAGATGTATCAAGGCGTTGGAACCCAATCTTGCCCTGATGAACCACCGCAACGTCAAGGTGCTCGACGTGTACCTCGCGCGGCTGCTCCTCGAAGCAGGGGGCGCCACAATTTCATTCGTCGTTCTGTGCGTCGTCTTTGCATCCCTTGACTGGATGCGGGGCCCGCAGGACCTGCTGAAGGTTGCCGTCGCATGGGGCCTCCTCGCCTGGTTCGGCGCAGCACTAGCGATTCTCGTCGGGGCGGCGAGCGAGCAGTCCGACCTGATTGAAAAGCTCTGGCACCCGATTTCCTATCTTCTGTTTCCGTTGTCGGGAGCTGCGTTCCTGGTAGACGCAGCCCCGTTGGGGGCGCAGCACCTGCTGCTTCTGATTCCGATGGTGAACGGGATCGAGATGCTCCGAGATGGCTACTTCGGTTCCCAGCTTCGAGCTCACTACGACGTAACCTACCTCGTTGCGTGGGCCCTTGGACTCTCGCTGCTTGGCATGGCTAAGTTGCGCCTTCTCTCCCGTACGGTGACCCCCGAATGATCGAGATGCGCTCCGTCACGAAGCAATACTCCACCCGAAGTGGTCCGGTCACCGTGCTCCGAGATCTGAGCCTGCAGGTACGCCCCGGAGAGAAACTTGGGATTCTGGGCCGGAACGGGGCGGGCAAGTCCACGCTGATCCGGCTACTCAGCGGCGCCGAGCGCCCTACAAGTGGCTCGGTGGACCGCCGAATGAGCGTCTCGTGGCCGCTAGCGTTCAGCGGTGGCTTCCAAGGCTCTTTAACAGGTCTGGACAACGTCCGTTTTATCTGTCGTGTGTACGGAGTGGATGCAAGCGAACGAATTCCATTTGTGGAGGAGTTTTCAGAACTTGGCCGCTATATGCGCGAGCCGCTGAAGACCTACTCCTCCGGAATGCGGGCTCGGCTTGGGTTCGCCATTTCCATGGCGGTGGAGTTCGACTGCTATCTGATAGACGAGATCATCGCTGTAGGTGACAGCCGCTTCCATGCCAAGTGCGAGCGCGAGTTGTTCGAGAAGCGAGGTGACCGAGCGATGATTATGGTGTCGCATATGCCTGACATGATTCGACGGCACTGTCACACGGTCTGCGTCCTGAGCAGTGGGCAAGTCACGTTGTTCAGTGATGTCGATGTAGCCTATGCCTTTTATGAGGGCCGCGCTTGAACTGGTCCGAGTTGCAGAAGCGCGCTCAGCCTTATTTGTCGCCAGCCTGGCTGGAGAGGCTTCGTGTGCAATGGACGCGACGTTCAGTCGTCCGCAAACTGACTGATGCGAGAGGTTCGAAGCGCACTTTGTTCGTCGACGTTTCCGTGATCAGCGAAAACGATGCGGGAACAGGAATTCAACGGACAGTTAGAGCAGTTGTCGCCTTGCTCCTGAGCGAGTCTCCCCCGGGCTGGACAGTGATCCCCGTTGCTGCGACGCGCAAGTGCCCTTATCGCCGCGTCCTATGGCCAACGTCTGCCATTGCCAACTGCGGCGATCGCATCCTGCCAGTTTCAGGGGACGTGTTCCTCGGCCTCGATTTTTCACTTGACGCCGTGTACCGTCATCGCCGGCAGCTCGCCTCCTTCAGGCGCCAGGGATGCAAGGTCTGGTTCGTCATGTACGACCTACTCCCCATCCAGCGGCCCGACTGGTTCTCGGACCGGCTGGTGGTCCGCTTCGCCAACTGGCTGTGGTCAACGGCTTGTGTTGCTGATGGCTTTTTCTGCATTTCGTCAATCGTCGAACGTCACTTGCGGGAGCAGCTCTCCCGCCGCTACTCGCTGACCGCGGGTTTCAGCACACGCGTTCTACCGATGGGAGCAGATCTTTCAAGTGCCAGACATGGTCGTGGAATGCCCGAGGGTTTCGAAGCGCTCATTTGTCAACTGAAGGAAGAACGGATCGCGCTCATGGTCGGCACCGTTGAGCCACGAAAGGGCCACGCCGATGTGCTGAAGGCGTTCGAGAGGCTGTGGGCCCACGGGAGGAAGTACCGACTGGTGGTCGTTGGACGCCCGGGGTGGAAGAACCATGAGCTCATTACCGCACTAGAGACGCACGCGCTGCAAGGTTCCCTTCTGTTTTGGCTCAAGGACGTGAGTGACGATGCACTGCAGAAGCTGTATGAAGCATGCGATGGTGTGATCATCGCCTCACACGCGGAAGGCTTCGGCCTGCCACTGGTCGAAGCACTGGGCCACGGCAAACGCATACTCGCACGCGACCTCGAAGTCTTCCGAGTTCATGCAGGCTTCGGGATCACCTACTTCGCTCCTGACAGCAGCGAACTGTTGCTGGCTCAGTCGATCGAGGACTGGCTCGAATCTCCAGTCGGCCGCGCAGTGCCGACTTTACGGGACTTACCGTCGTGGTCAGACACGGCCGACTGCATCATTTGGGCATTGAATGAATGTCCCGCCACGGACTGCGCTGGGGGGCTTGGATCGTCGACACACCGCGAGCAACTTCTCAAGCCCGACCAACACGAACGATCCTACTGATATGCTAAATTCAACCTATTCTGCGATGCCGCCGCTTGCCAGCACTGACGTGAGCTCAGAATGTATCGACGACGGGCGATTCGAAGTGGATCTCATTGTCCCCGTCTACAAGAACAGGGAACTGACTGTTGATTTCCATGGAATCCTGACCCGGCATTTCCATCGAATATTGACCCACCCTCTTTGCGAGCCTTGCGGCTCACGGTGTGGATAAGTTCTTGGTCTTCTCCTTCTTTTTGGGTTCGTCTGCCTG
>NZ_JADDOJ010000123.1 GCF_015159745.1 Ramlibacter aquaticus
TCCTTGACTTCGCTGCATGGGCCACCCCCACCCCAGTCCTCGAGAGCCAGGCGCTCGGCGGCCCGCTGGCGGGCGCACCCGCACCTCAAGGATCGGGCGCACCCGCACCTCAAGGATCGGGCGCACCCGCCCCTCAAGGATCGGGCGGCTGGCAGCGCATGGAGCGAAGTCAAGGAGGAGCCGCGCGCAGCGCGGCGGGGGACATGAGCGGAATGCGCTGCCAGCCGTCCGATCCGGGCGCGCGAAACCTTCGGCCGGCACGTGACTGGGCCTAAGGAGCCGGGTGCCGACCGGCCTGCCAGGCTCTCCAGCAGGCCTGCCAGTCCTCGGTCCCGCTACTTCGGGAACTGCTCCCGCAGCTTCATCTTCCAGAACTTGCCGGTGGACGTACGCGGCACCGCGGCGATCCATTCGTAGCGCTCCGGCAGCTGCCACTTGGCGAAGCCGTGGGCCAGCAGGTGCTTGTCCAGCGATTCGCGCGCGGGCGCCTCCTGGCCCGGCTTGGCCACCACGCAGGCCAGTGGCCGCTCGCTCCACTTCTCGTCGGGGATGGCGATCACGGCCGCCTCGGCGATCGCGGGGTGGGCCATGATGGCGTTCTCCAGGTCCACCGAGCTGATCCACTCGCCGCCGGACTTGATCAGGTCCTTGGTCCGGTCGGTGATGCGCACGAAGCCCAGCGCGTCCATGGTCGCCACGTCGCCCGTGCGCAGCCAGCCGTCCGCGGTGAACTTCTCGCCCGACACCGGCACCTCGTGGTAGCTGCCGGTGATGAAGGGCCCACGGACCTGGATCTCGCCCACGCTGTGGCCGTCCCAGGGCTGGTCAACGCCCGAATCGCCGCGCAGCCGCAGTTCGACCAGGGGCGCGGGTACGCCCGCCATCGCGGCGCGGCGGTAGCGCTCGTCGTCGCCGGCGCCGGCCAGTTCCGCCCGCGGGTAGGACACCGTCGCCAGCGGCGAGGTCTCGGTCATGCCCCAACCCTGCAGGATCCAGATGCCGTGCTTGTCGAAGGCGCGGATCAGCGACTCCGGCACGGCCGCGCCGCCCACCAGCGAACGCATGCCCCGCGGAAGCACCCAGCGGCCGTGGTTGGGCGAGCCCGGCGCCTGCGCCGCCTCGTAGGCCTGGATCAGGCTCATCCAGATCGTGGGCACCCCCAGCGCCAGCGTGGGCGGCTCCTGCTTCATCAGGTCCAGCAGGTCCTCGGGGTGCAGGTGCGGGCCGGGGAAGACCATCTTCACGCCCATCATCACCGCGCCATAGGGCATGCCCCAGCAGTTGGCGTGGAACATGGGCGTGACGGGCAGCACCACGTCCGTGCCGCGCAGGCCCCAGAAATCCGCCAGGCTCGCGACCAGGGTGTGCAGGATGGTGGAGCGGTGCGAGTAGGCCACGCCCTTGGGCCGCCCGGTGGTGCCGGAGGTGTAGCACATGGCGATCGGGTCGTCCTCGCCATGGGGGGCGTATTCGAAGCGGTCCGGGTCCTCGGCGGCGAGCAGCTTCTCGTAGTCCTCGAACTCCGCCGGCACCGGCTGGCCCGAGAAGGGGTAGACCAGCACCTTCTCGAAGGCATGCAGGTGCGCGAACTGACGGTACAGGGGCAGCAGCACGTCGTCCACCACCAGGATGCGGTCCTTCGCGTGGCCGGCGATCCAGCCGATCTCCTCGGCGGCCAGGCGCAGGTTCAGGGTGTGCATCACCCCGCCCGCGGCCGGGATGCCGAAGTAGCACTCCAGGTGCGCGTGGTGGTTCCAGCACAGGGTGGCGACGCGCTCGCCCTTGGCCAGGCCCAGGCGCTTGAGCGCCGCCCCCAGCGAGCGGGTGCGCCGGTAGAACTCGCCGTAGCTGTGGCGCTTCAGGCTCTTGTCCGGCAGGCGCGAGACGATCTCGTTGCCGGCGAACAGCCGGCCGGCGCGCTCCAGCAGGTGGTTGAGCGAGAGCGGCGTTTCCATCATGGTGCTGTGCATGGCATCCCCTTGTCCTTGTTCCGCGGCCCAATGTAGGGCCTGGCCCGGCCGGCGGCAATGCAGAATCGCCCCATGGATACCCGAAGCGAGATCGCCGCCACCGCCGCCCGGATGGTGGTGGAGGAGGGCCTGGAGTACGGCCCCGCCAAGCGCCGCGCGGTGCGCCAGCTCGGCCTGCCCCAGCGGGCGGCCCTGCCGGACAACGACGAGATCGAGGCCTCGGTGCGCGAGTACATCAGCCTGTTCTGCGCCGACACCCAGCCCGCCGAGCTGGCCGCCTTGCGCGAGCTGGCCCTGACCTGGATGGAGCGCCTGGCCGACTTCCGGCCGCACCTGGCCGGCGCGGTCTGGCACGGCACGGCGACGCGCCTGTCCGACATCTACCTGCAACTCTTCTGCGACGACCCCAAGTCGGCCGAGATCATGCTCATCGACCGGGGCGTGGCCTACGAGCCGCGCACCGTGCCCGGCTTCACCGGCGCGCCGGTGGAGGCGCTCAGCCTGTCCAGCCCCTGCCCGGCGCTGGGCGAGCACGTGGGCGTGCACCTGCTCATCCATGACCACGACGACCTGCGTGGCGCGCTCAAACCCGATGCGCAGGGGCGGACGCCCCGCGGTGACACCGCGGCCGTGCGCGCCTTGGTGGACAATCCCGGCCATGACTGAGACCTCGCCCGCGCCCCAGGACACCCGCCGCCGCAACCTGCTGGTCGCCGGCCTGGGCACGGCCGCCGCCCTGGCCGGCGCCGGCCTGGCCCTGTGGCGCCACAGCCCGGCCGACCGCTCCGCCGACCTGCTCTGGGGCCAGAGTTTCGACACGCCCACCGGCGGCACGCTCGCCCTGCAGACCCTGCGCGGCCGGCCCCTGCTGGTCAACTTCTGGGCCACCTGGTGCCCACCCTGTGTGGAAGAGATGCCGCTTCTTGATGGCTTCTTCCGTCAAAACTCATCCAAAAACTGGCAAGTGGTCGGCTTGGCCATAGACCAGCCCAGTGCCGTGCGCGGCTTCCTGCAGCGCACGCCGGTCAGTTATCCGGTGGGCCTGGCGGGCCTGGGCGGCTCGGAGCTGTCCAAGGCCCTGGGCAACGATTCGGGCGGCCTGCCCTTCACCGTGGTCCTGGATTCGCAGGGCGGGGTGCTCGCGCGTAAAATAGGCCGGATCAGCCCCGACGAGCTCGGGCGCTGGGTGCAAGGCCGCGCCTGAGGCCAGGCCGAACTAGGCGATGGTGCCGCCGGTGTCAAGCTTTCGGCAAAAATAAACGCAAAAAGCGGGCAGAAGCCGAAAGTTATCCATTTATTGCGGTAGATTCTCGGCTTTTCGTTGAGGCAGGAGAACGCCATGGATTTGCGCAAGCTGAAGACTTTGATCGACCTCGTGTCGGAGTCGAACGTCTCGGAACTCGAAATCACCGAAGCCGAAGGCAAGGTCCGCATCGTCAAGGGTGGTGGTGCCGTGCAGCAGGTGTTTGCGCCCATGGTGGCTCCCGCGCCCGTTGCCCAGGCCGCCGTCGCCGCGCCGGCCGGGGCCCCGGTGGCGCCGCCGGCCGAAGCCGCGCCGACCGGCCATGTGGTCAAGTCCCCGATGGTGGGCACCTTCTACCGCGCGTCCAGCCCGGGCGCGAAGTCCTTCGTGGAGATCGGCAGCCAGGTCAAGGAAGGCGACACCATCTGCATCATCGAGGCCATGAAGATCCTGAACGAGATCGAGGCCGACAAGTCCGGCACCGTGGCGCAGATCCTGTGCGAGAACGGCCAGGCGGTGGAGTACGGGCAGCCGCTGTTCGTGATCGAGTAAGCGCTCGCCCACCATGTTCAAGAAGATCCTTGTCGCCAACCGCGGCGAAATTGCTTTGCGCATCCAGCGCGCCTGCCGGGAACTGGGCATCCGGGCCGTGATGGTCTATTCGGAAGCCGACCGCGACGCCAAGTACGTCAAGCTCGCCGAGGAGGCGGTCTGCATCGGCCCGGCCCCCTCGCCCCAGAGCTACCTCAACATGCCGGCGATCATTTCCGCCGCGGAAGTGACCGACGCCGAGGCCATCCACCCCGGCTACGGCTTCCTGTCCGAGAACGCCGACTTCGCCGAGCGGGTGGAGAAGAGCGGCTTCCAGTTCATCGGCCCCACGCCCGAGTCCATCCGCATCATGGGCGACAAGGTCTCGGCCAAGCAGGCCATGATCAAGGCCGGCGTGCCCTGCGTACCCGGCTCCGAGGGCGAACTGCCGGACGACCCGGTGCAGATCCGCCGCATCGCCAAGAGCGTGGGCTACCCCGTGATCATCAAGGCCGCCGGCGGCGGTGGCGGCCGTGGCATGCGCGTGGTGCACACCGAGGCCGCGCTGATCAATGCGGTGCAGATGACCAAGGCCGAGGCCGGCGCGGCCTTTGGCAACCCGGCCGTGTACATGGAGAAGTTCCTCCAGAATCCGCGCCACATCGAGATCCAGGTCCTCGCTGACAAGTACAAGAACGCGATCTACCTGGGCGAGCGCGACTGCTCCATGCAGCGGCGCCACCAGAAGATCATCGAGGAGGCGCCGGCGCCGGGCATCCCGCGCAAGCTGATCGAGCGCATCGGCGAGCGCTGTGCCGCCGCGTGCAAGCGCATCGGCTACCGCGGCGCCGGCACCTTCGAGTTCCTCTACGAGGACGGCGAGTTCTATTTCATCGAGATGAACACCCGCGTCCAGGTCGAGCACCCGGTGACCGAACTGATCACGGGCGTGGACATCGTGAAGACGCAGATCATGGTGGCGGCCGGCGAGAAGCTGCCCTTCACCCAGCGCGACGTCCAGATCCGCGGCCACGCGATCGAGTGCCGGGTGAACGCCGAAGACCCGTACAACTTCGTGCCTTCGCCGGGCCGCATCACGCTCTGGCATGCGCCGGGCGGGCCGGGCGTGCGCGTCGATTCGCACGTGTACAACAACTACTTCGTGCCGCCGAACTACGACTCCATGATCGGCAAGATCATCGTCCACGGCGACACGCGCGAGCAGGCCCTGGCCCGCATGCGCACGGCGCTGCTGGAGACCGTGGTCGAGGGCATCAACACCAACATCCCGCTGCACCGCGAACTGATGGTCGACGCCAAGTTCATGGACGGCGGCACCAACATCCACTACCTGGAGCAGTGGCTCGCGCAGCACAAGCGCTGAGCCGCCCGCCATGCACGAACTTCGCCTGCTGGCCCCCGAGGCGCGCGTGGCCGATATCGGCGACGCGCTGGAAGCCCTGGACGCGCTGAGCGTCTCGGTCGAGGACGCGGACGCCCAGACCGACGCCGAGCAGGCCCTGTTCGGCGAACCGGGCCTGCCGCCGCCGCGCGAGGGCTGGCAGCGCTCGCGCGTGGTGGCCCTGTTCCAGGACGAGGCCGCGGCCCGCGAAGCCGCCACGCTGCTCGCGGCGCAGGACTTCTTCGAGGGCTGCACCCTGCTGGGCGTGGACGAGGTGGCCGACCAGGACTGGGTGCGCCTGACCCAGTCGCAGTTCGCGCCGGTGGAGATCACGCCCGAGTTCTGGATCGTGCCGACCTGGCACCAGCCGCCGGCCCAGGCGCGCCAGGTGATCCGGCTGGACCCTGGCCTGGCGTTCGGCACCGGCACCCATCCCACCACGCGGATGTGCCTGCGCTGGATCGCCCACCGGGCACCGCAGGGCCGGCGCGTGCTGGACTACGGCTGCGGCTCCGGCATCCTCGCGATCGGCGCCGCCCTGCACGGCGCGCGCGAGGTGGTCGCCGTGGACATCGATCCGGCGGCGGTGGAGTCCACCGTGGCCAATGCGCAGGCCAACGGCGTCACGCTGCAGGCCGGCCTGCCGGACCGGGCGACGGGCAGCTTCGACCTGGTGCTGGCGAACATCCTCGCCATGCCGCTCAAGGTGCTGGCGCCGCTGCTGTGCGGGCACGTGGCGGCGGGCGGCGACCTGGTGCTGGCCGGCATCCTCTCGCGCCAGGCCGACGAGCTGCGCGAGGCCTATGCCCCGCACCTCGCGCTGCAGGTGGCCGACGAGGAAGACGGCTGGGTGCTGATGACGGCCCAGCGCCCGCGCTAGGCCCTTCGCAGCGCGGCGGCGCGGCGCCGCACGTGCACGATGATCGCGGCGTGCACGGCCACCGCGGTCCCCAGGCCCGCCAGGTGCCAGCTCAGGGACCCGGCGCCCGCGCGCTGCACCATCGCGGCGGTGGTCGCGCCGAGCGGGAAGAACACCACCAGGGCGGTGACCAGGCCGGGGTTGTAGCTGCGGAAGGCGATGGCGTGCGCGAGGTGTACCGCGCCGTTCACCAGCACCAGGTAGGCGGACAGCAGCGCCCAGCCCGCATCGCCGCGGGTGCCCAGGAGCGCCACCGCGAGCAGGCCCCAGACGACCGGCACATTGGTCACGAAGACAGCGGCGGGCGACAGCACCTCCAGCCCGTGGCCCAGCGTCGCGTTGAAGAACAGGCGGAAGCGGTCCCTGTCGTGTTCCTCGACCTGGTGCAGCATGTACGCCGGCAGGTGCAGGAAGGCGGCGATGAAGATTGGGCCTGCGCCGGCCAGCAGCGCCGGCGACAGCACCAGCAGCAGCACGGCGCAGCAGGCCGTGCCGTAGACCCAGTGGGCGATCAGGCGTTGCAGCATCGAGCACGACCTTCGGACGATGTTGACGTGGACCCCGGGCGGCGCGGCACGGGCCCGGCGCGTGCAGGCGCATCCTAACGCGGCGGCGCTGCGGCCCGCCCGGAGACTGCCGAAGCGGCTTGCTTGCCCCCGGCCCCGTAGAATCCGGCCGAGATGAGCCTCATCACGCGCTGCCCCGCCTGTGGGACCCTGTTCAAGGTCGTGCCCGACCAGTTGCGCATCTCCGAAGGCTGGGTGCGCTGCGGCCACTGCAGCGAGGTGTTCGACGCCCGCCTGCACATGCAGGACGCCTCGGCACTGGCCGCTGTGCCAACGGCCCCCGCAGGGCTCACGGAAAGCCCCGCGCAGGACGAGGAGCCCGCGCCCGCAGCCACGCCGGCACCGTCGGTGGCGGCCGGGGGCGACGCGCCGTCCCGGCCCGTGCCGCACGCCGAGCCGGCGCCCGAGCCGCACCCCGCGACGCCGCCGCTACCGGGGCCTGCGCCTGGGTCTTCGTCGGCGGAATCCCTCGGGCTGGCCGCGGAGGCCGCGCCAGCGTCAGCCCTTGCCAGGCTGCCGAGCGCACTGTCACGCTGGCTGGGCCGCGCGTCGCCCACCGCCAGCGCGCCGGCACCCACCCCTTCGTCACCGCCAGCAGCCGCGCCGACCCCGGCACCCGCACCGCAGGCTGCGCAGGCAGCCAGCGCCACGCCCACGCACGAGGCACCGGAACCGGCGCCGCAGGCGCCTGCCAGTTCCGGGACGCTGGCGCAGGCCCGGGGCGAGCCCGCGCCGACCGGGACCGGGCAGCCTGAAGAGCCCGTCGCTGCGCCCGCCCCCGGGGCCGCCGCGGCAGACGCCGAGGCAGAAGCGGCCGGCGCAGACGCAGGCACTGCCAACGCCCACGCCGACACCGCAGACACCGCAGACACCGCAGACACCGCAGACACCGCAGACACCGCAGACACCGCAGACACCGCAGACACCGCAGACAC
>NZ_JADDOJ010000124.1 GCF_015159745.1 Ramlibacter aquaticus
CCCCAGGACGGATGCGCCGCTGATGCAGGCCGCCCCCGCGCTGGCCGACGAGCCGCAACGCCTGCAGGACCTGCAGGCCTACGGCATCGTGGACGTGCCGGCCGAGCGCGTGTTCACGGAGGTCGCCGAGCTCGCCGCCACGCTGTGCGGCACCGCCTGGGCCGCCGTGAGCCTGGTCGACGAAGGCCGCCAGTGGCACATGGCCGAGTTCGGCCGCCACTTCGAGCCGCGCCCCCGCAGCCACAGCGTCTGCGGCCACGGCATCGCGGCCCAGGGCCTGTTCGAGGTGCCCGACACCCTGGCCGACCCGCGCTTCGCCGACAACCCGCTGTTGCAGGCGGCGCCCGCGGTCCGCTTCTACGGCGGCAGCCCGCTGCGCAGCGCGCGGGGCCGCGTGCTGGGCATGCTGTGCGTCATGGACGCGAGGCCGCACCGTCTCAGCGAGGTGCAGAAAAAGTCGCTGGGCCAGCTGGCCGACCTGGTCATGGCGGTGCTGGACGCCGGCCTGCGCGCGCGCGAGGCGGCCTGGTTCGGCGCCCTGCTCGACCAGGTCGACGACGAGATCCTGGTGCTGGACCCGGCCACGCTGCGCTACCTGCACGGCAACCGGGCCGCCCTGGCGCACAGCGGCCTCACGCTGGAGCAGCTGCGGCGCGTCGGTCCCATGGAGCTGGGCGGCGACCCCGACACGCAGCGCTACGCCGCCTACGTGCAGCGCCTGCAGGCCGGCGAGCGGCAGCTGCAGTTCGAGAGCACGCGCCGGCGCACCGACGGCAGCCACTTCCCGGTGGAGGTGCGCTGGCAGCTGTTGCAGACGCGCGGCCGGCCGGTCGTGATCTCGCACGTGCACGACATCACCGAGCGGCGCCAGGTGGAGCGCGTCAAGAGCGAGCTGGTGTCGGTGGTCAACCATGAGCTGCGCACCCCGCTGACCTCGATCCACGGCGCGGTGCGCCTCCTGCAGCAGGGCGCCGCCGGGCCGCTGGCGCCGGCCGTGTCGCAGCTGGTGGACCTGGCCGCGGACAACAGCGAGCGGCTGCGCCGCATCGTCGACGACATCCTGGACATCGAGAAGATCGCCTCCGGCCGCATGAGCTTCCACATCGAGCGCGTGGATGCGGCGACGGCGCTGGCGCGGGCGGCCGCGGGCGTGATGCCGGCCGCCACCGAGGCCGGCGTGCTGCTGGCCCAGGAGGCACCCGCCGGCCTGTGGCTGCGCGCCGACCCGCAGCGGCTGGACCAGGTGCTGGCCAACCTGCTGTCCAACGCGATCAAGTTCAGCCCGCCGGGGGCCACGGTGCAACTGGCGGCGGCGCCCGCACCGGGCGCCGGCTTCGTGCGGCTCTCGGTGCAGGACGCCGGGCCGGGCATTCCGCCCGCCTTCCACGCCCGCATCTTCCAGCGCTTCGCGCAGGCGGACATGGGCGACAGCCGCAGCAAGGGCGGATCGGGCCTGGGCCTGTCCATCGCCCGACAGATGACAGAACAGATGCAGGGCAGCGTGGGATTCAGCACCACGCCGGGCCGCACCATCTTCCATATCGACTTGCCTGATGACACATGACATGAACAGCCGGCGCATCCTGCTGGTGGAAGACGACGAGGGGCTGCGCATGGTGGCCCAGCTGACCCTGGAGACCCTGGGCAGCTACGAGGTGCTGGCCCTGGAGTCGGGCGCGGCGGCGGTGGCCCAGGCGGCGGGGTTCGACCCCGCCCTGGTGCTGCTGGACGTCTCCATGCCCGGCCTGGACGGGCCGGCCACGCTGGCGCAGCTGCGCCAGCAGGCCAGCCTGCGCGACACGCCCGTGATCTTCCTGACCGCCAACACCCAGGCCGGGCAGGTTGCGGCCTACCGGGCCCTGGGGGCCGTCGACGTGGTGGCCAAGCCCTTCGAACCCGACGAGCTGGTGCGCCGGGTCGAGGCCGCGCTGGTGCAGGCCGCCGCGCCCGCCCCCGCCGCCGCGCCGCGCGTGCGCGAGGCCCTGGTGGTCGAGGACGACCCCGGCATCCGCTTCCTGCTGCGCTTCATGCTCGAGCAGCACGGCTGGCAGGTGCGCGAGGCGAGCACGGGCACCGAGGGCCAGCAGGCGCTGCGCGGCCCGCTGCCGCACGCCGTGGTGCTGGACATCATGCTGCCCGGCATCGACGGCCTGGCGCTGCTGGCGCAGCTGCGCGCGCAGCGGCGCTGGGAGGACGTGCCGGTGATGATGCTCACGGCCAAGGGCGACGAGCCCTCGGTGCAGCGCGCGCTCGCCGCCGGCGCCGACGACTACCTGGCCAAGCCCTTCGACCCGCAGGAGCTGGCCAGCCGCATGGAGCGGCTGCGCCGGCTCAGGGCTTCTTCGCCTGGACCCGGGGGGTGACCACCCAGGCCGTTTCGCCCCGCCACTCCTTGTAGTGGGCGATGCGGTTCCAGGCGTTCTTCAGGCCGGCGTAGAAGAAGGTCGAGGCGGCCAGGTAGAACCAGAACCAGGACGGGTGGCGCTTGAGCTGCGGGTCGGCCAGCCGCCAGGCGAAGACCAGCTGGCCCGGCCCGGTGCCCAGCGTGAACAGCGTGGTGACCACGAAGATGGGCACCAGCCAGTCGATGCGCCAGAGCGAGCCGGCCTGCACCGCCCACCAGGCCACCAGCGGGATGATCTGCATGGACACCCAGGGGTAGACCTCGCGCCAGGCCAGCAGCTGGAACATGCCCAGCTTCTGGCGCAGCGTGAGCTGCGGCGCGCGCAGCGCCGGCAGGATCCACTTGAGCGAGATCTGCAGCCAGCCCTGGGCCCAGCGCAGGCGCTGCTTGGTCAGCGCCGCCAGGGTCTCGGGGGCGAGCTCGCGCGAGACGATGTAGGGGTCGGACACGATGCGCCGGCCGCGCACCACGGCGCGCATCGAGGAGTCGATGTCCTCGGTCAGCATGAAGCCGTGCATGCGCAGCTCGCGCAGCAGGCTGCTGCGCCAGTACCCGTTGCTGCCGCCGAAGATGCCGAAGCCGTGCAGGCGCTCGCGCCCCGGGTGGTTCACGGCGTAGATCTGCTCGAACTCCACCGCCACCATGCGCGCGACCCAGGAGGCCTCGCCGTTGCGGATGTAGCAGTGGCCCTGCACCACATCGGCGCCGTGCGAGATCCAGCGCCAGGCGCGGCGGAAACTGTCCGGGTCGGGCTGGTGGTCGGCGTCGAACACCGCGGTGAACTCGCCGGTCGCGTAGGGCAGCGCGGCGTTCACGTTCTGCGCCTTGGACGTGCTGGTGCGCACGCGCATGGGCACGAAGCGCGGGTCCTCGCGGGCGATCCGCTGCAGCCGCTCCTCGATCTCGGGCATGTCGCGCGGCGTGTTGTAGGCCAGGATGACCTGCAGCGGCCCCGGGTACTGCAGGCGCAGGAAGGCGCGCACGCTGTCCTCGATGATGGGCGCCTCGTTGGGCAGGTAGGCGGCGATGATGGCCGAGGCCGGCGGGTACGGGGCGGCGGGCTCGGCCGGCGGGTCGCGCCGGCGCAGGGCGAGCATGCCCTCCCACCAGATCGAGACCGCGGTCAGCAGCAGCATCACCACCACCACCAGGTAGACGCCGTGGCTCACGTCCATGCCATGCGTGCCCAGCCACCAGTACACGAGGAAGGGCAGGCCCAGGCCGGCGGCCATGGTCAGCAGGTACTGCATGACCAGCAGGTGCTTCTGGTAGACGCGCTGCCAGGCGGCGCGCAGCGGGCCGGGCGGCCGGGCGGGCTTGGTGCGCGCGGCCTCCCAGAGCGCGGGCTCCAGGTCCAGGTGAAGCGCCGAGCGCACGCGCGCCTCGCGGGCCCGGGCCAGGCACTGAGCCGCGTCGGGGCTGCGCCGCAGGCCGCTGTAGCCGATGACGGCGGAAAACACCATGGCCTGGCCGTCCAGCTGCAGCGGCTCGTTGGCCAGTGCGGCCGCCAGCTCCTGCAGGCGCACCAGCGCCTGGCGCCGGCTGGTGCCGGGCAGGAGCAGCAGGATGTCGCCCTCCTCGCCCAGCGCGATCTGCTCGTCGGCCAGGGCGCCGGCCTGCGCCAGCGCGGCCACCTGGGCGTGCACCTGCTGGGCGGCGTCCGCCGGCAGCTGGCCCCGGAAGCGGTCGAACTCGTCCAGCCGCAGGCTGGCCAGGAAGCTGTCGCCCGGCTGGCGGCCGGCGCGCAGCTGCTCGCGCTCGCGCACCGCGCCCTCGCGCAGGGTGCGCTCGTCCAGCATCGTGATGCGCGGCTGCAGCGGCGTGGGCGGCTGGGACGGGGCATCGGCGGCGGCCCGCAGCAGGTCCTGCACGGCGCCCACCAGCGACTGGGCCGCCACCGGCCAGGCCAGGGCCTGCACCCGCCGCGGCGCGACCGGCAGCTGGCCGGCATCGCCCAGCACCAGCCAGCGCGGGGCCTGCGGCGCGCTCATCGCGGCCAGCAGCTGCAGGCCCGCCAGCCCGGCGATGGACGGCGGGCTGATGACCAGCGCCCAGGGCTGGCCGGCCACGTCGGCCACGCTGCCCACGCGCAGCGAGAAGCCGGCCGCGGCCAGCGGGGCCACGACGTCGGCCACGCGGTCGCTGCCCAGGCCGATGACCAGGATGGAAGGGCCCGTGCCGGGCACTACCAGTTCCTCTCGAGGTGCAGCGCGTAGATGGTGCGGGCGAAGCCCGAGCTGGCGCTGGTGCGCGAGCTGAAGCGCTGCGCCCGCACTTCCAGGCGCGTGCGCTCGTCGAAGCGGTAGGCGGCCCGCAGGCTGGCGTCGTAGGCGGGCTTGTTGCCGTCGGGCACCGCGTGCTCCTCGCCCAGGGCGGCGTAGGCCTGCAGTTCCCAGGGCCCGTCGTTGCCGGCAGGGTGCCAGATGCCGCGCAGCGTGGCCTGCGGCGAGCGGAAGCTCAAGGGATTGAAATAGCCGTTGTCCAGCTGGCGCGCGAAGCGGAACTCCGTGTAGCGCAGGCCGGCGAAGACCGAGGGTTCGTTGCGCAGTTTCCACTCCGCTTCGAGCTGGCCCCAGTCGCGCCGGTTGCCGTCGGCGTAGCTGCCCTCCTGCAGGCGCACCGTGTAGCGGGCGCGGTCGCTGGGGGTGTAGTCCATGGACAGGCCGCGCTGCTGGGCGCTCAGCCCCATGCGCAGGGAGCGCAGGTTGTCGAAGGTCTCGCGGCTGGCGCTGGCGTCGAAGCGGAAGCGGTCGTCGGGCCACCAGGTGAGCCAGGTGGCGTAGACGCCGGGCTGGTGGGTGGTGCCGTCGGCCATCACGGTGCGCTCGTAACCGCCCTGGGCATGCAGCTCCCAGGCGTCCGCCAGGCGCCAGCGGCCGCCCAGCATGGGTCGCGTCACGCGGGCGCCGTCGCCGCCGCTGCGCGGCGCGTAGTCGATGCGCGCCAGTTCGGCCGCCAGGGTGCCGCGGCCCTGAGCCAGTTCGGCGGATTGCGCGAGCCGGGCGACGCGGATGTCCAGGTCGTCGGACTGGCTGGAGGTCTGCAGGTCCAGCTCGGTGCGCGGCGAGGCCTGCACCTGGAGCTGGCGGGCCAGGCGGCTGGCGTCCGTGCGGCCGCTCGCGGGGGCGGCGGCCAGGGTGCGCTGCGCCTCGTCGCCACGCCCCATCCAGGCCTGGGCCTGGGCCAGCATGACGCGGGCTTCGGCGTCGTCCGGGTGGGCCGCCAGGTGGGCGCGCAGGTGGGCCTGGGCTTGCCGCTGGCGCCCGGCCCAGCTGAGCGCGCGGCCCAGGCTGCGGCTGGCGTCGGCGTCGTCCGGATGGCGGGCCAGCACCTCGCGCCACACCGGCACGGCCTGGGCGGCCTGGTCGGACCAGAGCAAGGCCAGGCCGAGGCCGCGCTGCGCCCCTTCACGCTCGCCGTCGTCGCGCGGGGCCTGCAGCACCTCGCGGTACAGCGGCACGGCCTGGGCGGCGCGGCCCGAGTAGGTGAGCTGGTCGGCGTATTCGCGCAGCAGCTCGCGCCGCCGCGCGGGATCGCGGGCGATCGCTTCGGCGAAGCGGTCGGCGGCTTCGCGGTTGCGGTCAGCATGGGCCGAATCGCGGGCCTGCTGCACCAGCGGATCGGCCGGCGACTGCGCCTGCGCCGTGGTGGCCAGGCCCAGGAATGCAACAAGAATCAGGGGAAATCGCGAGGGACTGCTTCGCATGGAGAGGCGAAGGTATCACGAAGCCCGGCTCCGACCGCGGCACCCGGCCATGGCGGGCGGGCCGGTGTTGTGCCGCCGGCACGCCCGCCGGCAGCTGGTCACGGACGTCGCAGCGCCGTCGCCGTCCCGGGCTTCAGATCCACACCGCGCCGGGGGTGCCGGGCATGGGGATCTCGGCGCCCGGGTCGCCGTGGCTGACCAGCGCGCCGAACACCAGGCTGAGCAGGGACACCACGATGCTGGCGAAGAAGGCGGTCCAGAAGCCGGAGATGCGGAAGCCCTTCACCAGGCCGGAGACCAGCAGCATCATCAGCGCGTTGATCACGAGCAGGAAGAAGCCGAAGGTCAGAAGGGTCAGCGGCAGGGTGAGCACCACCAGCAGCGGCCGCACCACGGCGTTGGCGAAACCGAGCAGCAAGGCGGCGATCACCAGCGAGGGCACGGTCTCGAAGTGGATGCCCTTGAACATCCGGGCAACCAGCCAGAGCGAGAGTGCGGTGATGCCCCAGTGGAGCAGGAAGGGAATGAGGTGGGCGGTCACGGGCGCAGTCTAGCCCGGCCCGGCCGTAACCGTGGCCGGGCCCGCGGGCCGGGGCGTCAGGAGGCCTGGCCCACCATGTAGTCGACCGCGGCCTTGACCTCGGCGTCGGACAGCGCGGTGTTGCCGCCCTTGGGGGGCATCACGCCGTTCTTGCCGGTGTAGCCGTTGATCGCATGCTGGTAGAGCGTGTCCTTGCCCTGGGCGATGCGAGGCGCCCAGGCGGCCTTGTCGCCGAACTTGGGCGCACCGGCGACGCCGGCGCCGTGGCAGGCCACGCAGGTGCGCGAATAGACGCCCTGCCCGTCCGCGCTGCCGCCGGCGGAGGCCGTCGCGGTGCCGCTGGTGGAGGTCGCGCTGCTGCTGGACTTGCCGTCCGGCGAGGTGGCGGTGGCCGTGGCCGGCGACGAGGGGGTGGCCGTCTCGCTGCTGGTGCTGGTC
>NZ_JADDOJ010000125.1 GCF_015159745.1 Ramlibacter aquaticus
GGGCGAGGGGGGCGGTGGGCTTGCTGCGCTGCGGAATAGGCAGCCAGAACTATGGTCAAATTATAGGTTTTCACCCTTGCAAATGCGCTCGGAGGGGCTTTGAAGACCGTCCAGAAATCCGCCAAGCTGGCGAACGTGCTCTACGACATCCGCGGACCGATCATGGACGCGGCGCGCCGCATGGAGGAAGAGGGCCACAAGGTCATCAAGCTCAACATCGGCAACCTCGCGGTCTTCGGCTTCGATTCCCCCGAGGAAATCCAGCAGGACATGGCCCGCAACCTGCCGAACTCGGCGGGCTACTCGGACAGCAAGGGCATCTTCTCGGCCCGCAAGGCCGTGATGCACGAGACCCAGCGCCAGGGCATCAAGGGCGTCAAGATGGACGACATCTACCTCGGCAACGGGGCGTCCGAGCTGATCGCCATGGCCACCAACGCGCTGCTGGACAACGGCGACGAGCTGCTGCTGCCGGCGCCCGACTACCCGCTGTGGACGGCCGCCAGCAGCCTGTCCGGCGGCACGCCGGTGCACTACCTGTGCGACGAGGCCAACGGCTGGATGCCCGACCTGCACGACATCCGCGCCAGGATCACGCCGCGCACCAAGGGCATCGTGGTCATCAACCCGAACAACCCGACCGGCGCGCTCTACTCGCGCGAACTGCTGCTGGGCATCGTGGAGATCGCCCGCGAGCACAACCTCGTCATCTTCGCCGACGAGGTCTACGACAAGGTGCTCTACGACGGCGTGACGCACGTGCCCATCGCCAGCCTGTCGGAGGACGTGCTGACGCTGACCTTCAACTCGTTGTCCAAGAGCTACCGCTCCTGCGGCTACCGCGCGGGCTGGCTGGTGGTCTCGGGCGACAAGAAGCCCGCCGCGGACTACATCGAGGGCCTGAACATGCTCTCGAACATGCGGCTGTGCGCCAACGTGCCGGGGCAGTACGCGATCCAGACGGCGCTGGGCGGCTACCAGAGCATCAACGACCTGGTCTGCGAGGGCGGCCGCCTGCGCCGCCAGCGCGACCTGGCCTACGAGCTCATCACCGCCATCCCCGGCGTCAGCTGCGTCAAGCCCAGCGCGGCGCTGTACATGTTCCCCCGGCTGGACCCCAAGGTCTACCCGATCGCGGACGACCGCCAGTTCTTCCTCGAGCTGCTGCAGGAAACCCGCGTCATGCTGGTGCAGGGCACCGGCTTCAACTGGCCCACGCCCGATCACTTCCGCATCGTCTTCCTGCCGCACGAGGACGACCTGCGCGAGGCCATAGGCCGCATCGCCCGCTTCCTCGAAAACTACCGCAAACGAGCTTCGCAATGAAACCCATCCAGGCCGGCCTGCTCGGCATCGGCACCGTCGGCAGCGGCGTGTTCAACGTCCTCTCGCGCAACCAGGAAGAGATCCAGCGCCGCGCCGGCCGCGGCATCGCCATCACCATGGTGGCCGACCTGGACACCGCACGTGCCCAGGCCGTGGTCGGCGACAAGGCCCGCGTGGTGGCCGACGCGCGCGAGATCATCCGCAACCCCGACATCGACATCGTCATCGAGCTGATCGGCGGCTACGGCATCGCGCGCCAGCTCGTCATGGAGGCCATCGAGGCCGGCAAGCACGTGGTCACGGCCAACAAGGCCCTGCTGGCGGTGCACGGCACCGAGATCTTCGAGGCGGCCCAGCGCCGCGGCGTCATGGTCGCCTTCGAGGCCGCCGTGGCCGGGGGCATCCCCATCATCAAGGCCCTGCGCGAGGGCCTGACCGCCAACCGCATCGAGTGGATCGCCGGCATCATCAACGGCACCACCAACTTCATCCTGTCCGAGATGCGCGACAAGGGGCTGGACTTCGACGTGGTGCTCAAGGAGGCGCAGCGCCTGGGCTACGCCGAGGCCGACCCGACCTTCGACATCGAGGGCGTGGACGCCGCGCACAAGGCCACCATCATGTCCGCCATCGCCTTCGGCGTGCCGGTGCAGTTCGACAAGGCCTACGTCGAGGGCATCACCAAGCTCGGCGCGCAGGACATCCGCTACGCGGAGCAGCTGGGCTACCGCATCAAGCTGCTGGGCATCACCAAGCGCACGCCGGCCGGCATCGAGCTGCGCGTGCACCCCAGCCTGGTGCCCGCCAAGCGCCTGATCGCCAACGTCGAGGGCGCCATGAACGCGGTGCTGGTGCAGGCCGACGCCGTGGGCACCACGCTTTATTACGGCAAGGGCGCGGGCAGCGAGCCCACCGCCAGCGCCGTCATCGCCGACCTGGTGGACATCACCCGCCTGCACACGGTGGATGCCGCCAATCGCGTGCCGCACCTGGCCTTCCAGCCCGACCAGATGAGCAGCGTGCCTGTGCTGCCCATGAGCGAGGTGGTGACCAGCTACTACCTGCGCCTTCGCGTGGCCGACGAGGCCGGCGTGCTGGCCAAGGTCACCGGCCTGCTGGCCGAGTCGGGCATCAGCGTGGACGCGATGCTGCAGCGCGAGGCGGGTGAGGGCGAGAAGCAGACCGACCTCATCATCCTGACCCACAACGTGCGCGAGGGCACCATGGACGCGGTGCTGGCGAAGATGCAGGCGCTGCCCACCGTGCTCGCGCCCATCGTGCGCATCCGCAAGGAAGAGCTGGCCTGACCGCGATGCTGTACCTCTCGACCCGCGGCCACCCCGACCGCAAGCACTTCTGCGAGATCCTGCTGGAGGGCCTGGCGCCCGACGGCGGCCTGTACCTGCCCGAGCGCTACCCGCGCGTGGACGACGCCACGCTTACGCGCTGGCGTGCGCTGCCCTATGCGGACCTGGCCTTCGAGGTGCTGTCGCTCTATATCGACGACATTCCGGCCGAGGACCTGCGGGCGATCTGCCGTCGCACCTACACCGCCCAGGTGTTCGGATCGCCCGAGATCGTACCGCTGCGTCCCCTCGAGGACGGCGTGTGGCTGGAAGCCCTGTCCAACGGCCCCACGCTGGCCTTCAAGGACATGGCCATGCAGCTGCTGGGCAACCTGTTCGAGTACGAACTGGGGCGCCGCGGTGCGCAGCTCAACATCCTGGGTGCCACCTCGGGTGACACCGGCAGCGCCGCCGAGTACGCGATGCGTGGCAAGAAGGGCGTGCGCGTCTTCATGACCTCGCCCCAGGGCCGCATGAGCCCGTTCCAGCAGGCGCAGATGTTCAGCCTGCAGGACGCCAACATCCACAACATCGCCATCGAAGGCGTGTTCGACGACTGCCAGGACATCGTCAAGGCCGTCTCCAACGACCTGGAGTTCAAGCGCCGCCACAACATCGGCACCGTGAACTCGATCAACTGGGCCCGGCTGGTGGCACAGGTGGTGTACTACTTCGCCGGCTATTTCCAGGCCACGCGCAGCAACGACCAGAAGGTCAGCTTCACCGTGCCCTCCGGCAATTTCGGCAACGTCTGCGCCGGCCATGTCGCCCGCATGATGGGCCTGCCGATCGACCGCCTGGTGGTGGCCACCAACGAGAACGACGTGCTGGACGAGTTCTTCCGCACCGGTGTCTACCGCGTGCGTGGCAGCGCCGACACGCACGAGACCTCCAGCCCGTCCATGGACATCAGCAAGGCCAGCAACTTCGAGCGCTTCGTGTTCGACCTGCTGGGCCGCGACGCCGCGCGCACGCGCGCGCTCTTCGCCGATGCGCTGTCCGCGAAGGGCCGGTTCGACCTGTCCGCCGACCCGGCCTTCGCCGACGCCGCAAGCAAGTTCGGCTTCGAGAGCGGGCGCAGCACCCATGCGAACCGCCTGGCCACCCTGCGCGACACCTGGGCGCGTTTCGGCCAGATGGTGGACACCCACACGGCGGACGGCCTGAAGGTGGCGCGCGAACACCTGCGCCCCGGCGTGCCCATGCTGGTGCTGGAGACCGCGCTGCCGATCAAGTTCGCCGCGACCATCGTCGAGGCCCTGGGCCGCGAGCCCCAGCGCCCCCCGGGGTTCGAGGGCATCGAAGCCCTGCCGCGGCGCGTGACGAACCTGCCCGCCGACGTGGCGGCGGTCAAGCGCTTCATCGAAGCCCACGTCGCCTGAGGCGCCGCCGCTGATGCAGGTTGTCGGCTTCGCCGCCTGGTCCGGCTCGGGCAAGACCACGCTGCTGGAGCGCCTGATCCCGGCGCTGCAGGCGCGCGGACGCCGCGTGTCGGTGGTCAAGCATGCCCACCACAACTTCGAGGTCGACCACCCTGGCAAGGACACCTGGCGCCACCGCCAGGCGGGCGCCTTCGAGGTGATCGCGGCCTCCAGCCAGCGGCTCGCGCTGGTGCGTGAGTTCGCCCGGCCCGCCACGCCCTCGGTGCACGACCTGCTGGCCCTGTTGTCGCCGTCGGTGGACTGGGTGCTGGTGGAGGGCTTCAAGGCGAGTTCGCTGCCCAAGGTCGAGGTCTGGCGGCCCTCCGCCGGCCAGCCCGTGATGTACCCCGACGACCCGCGCATCCTGGCCATCGCCACCGACGCCCCGGCCGCGTTGCCGGTGCCCACGGCCCTGCCGGTGCTGGACCTCAACGACCCGGCTGCACTCGCTGCGTGGCTGGAGGACAATCGGCCCCGTTTCGACTACCTGCCTCCAGAGACATGATGAAACCTGCGCTGCGCTCGCTTGACGATGCCCTGGCCGAACTGCTGGGCTTTGCCGCCCCGCTCGCCGGGTCCGAGTCGGTCTCCACCTTCGAGGCAGACGGCCGGGTGCTGGCCCGCGACTGCGTCTCGCCGCTGCAGATCCCGCCGCAGGACAACAGCGCCATGGACGGCTACGCGGTGCGTTGCGGCGAGATTCCCGACGAGGGCGTGGTGCTGCCGGTCAGCCAGCGCATTCCTGCCGGCAGCGAGGCCCAGCCCCTGGCGCCCGGCAGCGCGGCCCGCATCTTCACCGGCGCGCCCGTGCCGCCCGGCGCCGACGCGATCGTGATGCAGGAGGACACCGAGCCCGCCGGCGACCAGCAGGTGCGCGTGCTGCGCGTGCCCGCGTCCGGCCAGTGGATACGCCGCAGTGGCGAGGACGTCACGCGCGGCCGCGTGGTGCTCGCCGCCGGCGACCGCCTGGGCCCCGCCCAGCTGGGCCTGGCGGCCGGCATCGGCCTGGCGCAGCTGGACGTGGCGCGCCGCCCGCGGGTGGCGCTGTTTTCCACCGGCGACGAGCTGGTGATGCCCGGCACGGTGGCGCCGCAGGACATGCGGCCGGGCTCGATCTACAACTCCAACCGCTTCTTCCTGCGCACCCTGCTGCAGCGCCTGGGCTGCGAGGTGAACGACTTCGGCGTGGTGCCGGACCGTTTCGAGGCCACGCAGGCCGCCATCCGCGAGGCCGCACGGGACAGCGACCTGATCCTCACCAGCGGCGGCGTCTCCGTCGGCGAGGAGGACCACGTGAAGCCGGCGGTGCAGTCGCTGGGCACGCTGGACCTGTGGCAGATCGCGATCAAGCCCGGCAAGCCCTTTGCCTACGGGCGCGTGGGCGATGCGCATTTCATGGGCCTGCCGGGCAACCCGGTCTCCAGCTTCATCACCTACCTGCTGCTGGTGCGGCCCTTCCTGCTCAAGCTGCAGGGCGCGACCGACCTGACTCCCCGGCCGGTCAGCCTGCCGGCCCACTTCGCCTGGCCCAAGGCCGACCGCCGGCGCGAGTTCCTGCGCGTGCGGCGCAACGCCGCCGGCGGGCTGGACCTGTTCCCCAACCAGAGCTCGGGCGTGCTGACCTCCATGGTCTGGGGCGACGGCCTGGTGGACAACCCCGCCGGGCGCACCATCGCGCACGGCGACTCGGTGCAGTTCATCGGCCTGGCGGAGCTGCTGGCATGAAGGTCCGGCTGAAGTACTTCGCCTCCATCCGCGAGCGCATCGGTGCCCCGGGCGAAACCGTGGACACCACGGCCACCACGGCCGGCGGGCTGCGCGACGAGCTGATCGCCCGGGGCGGCGCGCATGCCGAGGCCCTGGCGCGCGGCAAGGCCGTCCGCCTGGCGCTGGACCAGGTCATGGCCGGCGAGGACGCCGCCCTGGCGGAGGGCTGCGAGCTGGCCTTCTTCCCGCCGGTGACCGGGGGCTGAGATGGCGCGCGTCAGCATCCAGGAAGAGGATTTCGACCTCACGCGCGAGACCGAGGCCCTGCGGGCGGGCGACGGCGGCGTGGGGGCGGTGTGCAGCTTCGTCGGCACGGTGCGCGGGGGCGCCCCCGGCGAGCCGGTCAGCCTGATGGAGCTGGAGCATTACCCGGGCATGACCGAGAAGGCGATCGAGGCCATGATCGACGAGGCGCAGCGCCGCTTCGACATCCGGGGGGTGCGCGTCATCCACCGGGTCGGGCCGCTCGCGCCTGGCGCCCAGATCGTGCTCGTGGCCGTCACCTCCGCCCACCGGGGGCAGAGCTTCCAGGCCTGCGAGTTCCTGATGGACTACCTCAAGACGCAGGCGCCGTTCTGGAAGAAGGAACACACGCCCGAAGGCGCACGCTGGGTGGACGCCCGCGTCAGCGACGACGCCGCGCTGGCGCGCTGGGGCATCCCGGGCAGCAACGCCTGAGCCTGGCGCTGGCGCGCAGCCCGTCGGTGCTCAGCGGCCGGGGGGCACGAAGGCCGCCCGCGCGTCGCTCTCCAGCCCGTCGGTGAGCTGCTGCAGCAGCGCGATCAGCTGGGCCTGCTGCGTGCGGTCCAGGGGCGACAGCAGCCGGCGGTAGGCGCGCTCGGCCGGCCTGCGTGCCTGCCGGAGCAGCTCGCCACCGGCGGTCGTGAGGTTCACGTTCACGTTGCGTCGGCTGTCGGCCGCCGGCCCGCGTTCCACCAGCCCCCGCGCTTCCAGGCCGCGCAGCACGCGCAGCACGGTGACCTTGTCGAAGCCCAGCGCCCGCGCCAGGCTGGACTGGCCCAGCCCGGGGTGCTGGTGCAGCACCGTGAGCACCCCGAACTGGGCCGGCGTGAGGCCGAGCGCATGGCACTCGTCCTCGAACACGGCCGCCGAGATCTGGTGGGCACGGCGCAACAGGAAGCCGGGCCGCGCGTAGAGCCGCTCCAGGGAGGCCGCGGTGTCGGCG
>NZ_JADDOJ010000126.1 GCF_015159745.1 Ramlibacter aquaticus
GGATGCCCACAGGGCCGGGCAGTGTGGGCGGGTGCGCCGCGGTGGACGCGCCCGGCACCGGCCGCGGCAGGTCCAGCGTGAGCGTCGGCGCGCCCTGCGCCGGGCCCAGGCTGGCACGGCGGGCTTCCACGGATTGCAGCACCAGGTCCCCGTCCACGGTCGCCCCGACGCGGTAGGGCTTGGGCGGCTTGCCGTCGATCGCGATGAGCGCCGCGCCGCCATGGTCGCCGTCGGCCACCACGCCCTGCAGGGCAAAGCGGCTGGACGCCGAAGGCGCTGCCGCCGTGGGGCCTGGCCCGGAACCGAGCAGGCGCGCCACACTCAAAGGGTCAACGGGCGCCGGCGCAGAGACGGCGGCCGGCGGCGGCAGCACCGCCCGCCCGGCCGTGAAGCGCAGGCCCCAGGCCACGGCGCTCCCCGCCACCAGCGCCCACAGCAGGAACGTGGAACCCGCCACTGCTGACCTGTTGCGCCAATTGCTCACCATCAGGCCATTATGATTCAAGCGATACACCGCCCACCCGACATGACGCACCTGCTTTCACTGCCTCGCCGCACGGCCCAGCGCGCCTTCACCCTCATCGAGCTGATGGTCGTGCTGGTCATCATCGGCGTGCTGGCGGCGCTGATCGTGCCCAACGTGCTGGACCGCGCCGACGAGGCCCGCATCACCGCGGCGCGCACCGACGTGAACAACCTCATGCAGGCGCTCAAGCTCTACAAGCTGGACAACCAGCGCTACCCCACGGCCGAGCAGGGCCTGCAGGCGCTGATCGTGCGGCCGACCACGCAGCCGGTGCCGCCCAACTGGCACCCCTACCTGGACAAGCTGCCGAACGACCCCTGGGGCCGCCCCTACCAGTACCTCAACCCTGGCGTGAAGGGCGAGATCGACGTGATGTCGCTGGGCGCCGACGGCCAGCCCGGCGGCGAGGGCAACAATGCCGACATCGGCAGCTGGCAGTAAGCGCAGCGCCTTGCCGCGGCAGCGCCTGCGCGGCTTCACGTTGATCGAGCTGATGGTCGTGGTGACCATCATCGCCATCGCCACCGCCGCGGTCAGCCTGGCGCTGCGCGATTCGGCCGACACGCAGCTCGAGCGCGACGGCCAGCGTTTGGCCGCGCTGCTGGAGTCGGGACGGGCCCAGTCGCGCAGCACCGGCGTGCCCGTGCGCTGGTCGGCGATCCCGGGCGGCTTCCGCTTCGATGGCGTCACCGCCGGCAGCCTGCCCGACCAATGGCTGGCCGCGGGCACCGAGGTGATCGGCAGCGCGACCCTGGTGCTCGGCCCCGAGCCCATCATCGGGCCCCAGTCGGTGCGGCTGGCCAATCCCGAGGCGCCCGGCCGCAGCCTGCGCGTGGCCACCGACGGCCTGCATCCCTTCAAGGTCGAACCCGAGGGCAGCCCGCCATGAGCCGGCCGGCGCTGGGCCCGCGTGGCCGCGGCTTCACCCTGATCGAGGTCCTGGTGGCCCTGGCGATCACGGGCATCGCGCTCGCGGCCGGCCTGCAGGCGACCAACGCGCTGGTGGGCAATGCGCTGCGCCAGTCGCGCGTCCTGCTGGCCCATGTCTGCGCCGAAAACGAGCTCGTCAAGGCGCGGCTGGCCCGGCAGATGCCGGACATCGGCAGCACCAGCCTCACCTGCGAGCAGGGCGGACGCAACTTCGACGTGACCGTCACCGTCGCCGGGACGCCCAACCCCAGCTTCAGGCGCGTGGACGCCCAGGTGGCCGAAGAAGGCAACCCGGTGCTCAGGCTCTCGACCGTGGTGGGGCGCTACTGAGATGCGGCGCCTGCGCGGTTTCACCCTGGTCGAGCTGATGGTGGCGCTGTTCGCCATGGCGCTGCTCGCGGTGATGAGCTGGCGCGGCCTGGACGGCATGGTGCGCGCCCGCGAAACCACCGTGGCCCGCTCGGACCAGGTCCTCACCCTGCAGGTCGGTCTGGCGCAATGGGGTGCCGACCTCGACGCGCTGGCCGAGCTGCCGGCCACCAAGGCCATCGAATGGAACGGGCGCGTCCTGCGCCTGGTGCGCCGCGACAGCGGGGACGCCGGCGCCGGCGTGCGCGTGGTCGGCTGGACGCGCCGGCTCACGGGCACGGGCGCGATGTGGTCGCGCTGGGAATCGGCGCCCGTGAGCACGCGCGGCGACCTGCAGGCCGCCTGGGACCAGGCCGACCTCTGGGCCCAGAACCAGGGCCAGGGCAATGCGGCACGCCAGGTGGACGTCATGCCCCTGGACGACTGGCAGATCTTCTTCTTCCGAGAGAACGCCTGGACCAACCCGCAGTCCAGCGACATCGACAGCAGCGTGTCGGTGGTGACGCGGGTCGGCCAGCTGCCCTCCTCCCTCACCCGCACGCCCGACGGGGTGCGCCTGGTGCTGGTGATCCCCGGCTCCCAGGCCATCGCGGGGACTCTCACGCGGGACTGGGCCCGGCCCACGCTGGGAGGCAACAAGTCGTGATGCGCGAACGCGGCGCCGCACTGCTGACGGCCATGCTGACGGTGGCGCTGGTGGCCACCTTCGCCGCCGCGGCGCTGTGGCAGCAGTGGCGCGGCATCGAGGTGGAACAGGCGGAGCGGGCCCGCATCCAGTCCGACTGGATCCTCACCGGCGCGCTCGACTGGGCCCGGCTGGTCCTGCGCGAGGACGCGCGCGCCGGCAGCGACTCCTCCGACTGGCTGGGCGAACCCTGGGCCGTGCCCCTGCAGGAGGCGCGCCTGTCGAGCTTCCTGGCGGCCGACCCCAACCAGACGGCCGACGCCACCGAGGACGTGCTCGACGCCTTCCTCTCCGGCCAGATCGTCGACATGCAGTCGCTGATGAACGTGAACAACCTGCTGGAAAGCGGCCGCGTCTCCGAGGACGACGTGGCCGCCTTCGGCCGCCTGTTCGACATGGTGGGCGCCCCGGCCGAGGAGCTGGGCCGGCTGGTGGAAAACCTGCGCCTCGCCCGTGACACCTCGGGCGACAACCTCACGTCCGCGAAGGCGCCGCTGCCGCCGCAGACGGTGGACCAGCTGGCCTGGCTGGGCCTCTCGGCCAGCACGCTGGCCCAGCTGAGGCCCTACATCACGGTGCTGCCCGGCCGCACCCAGGTCAACCTCAACACCGCGTCGGCCGAGGTGATCGCGGCCACGACCGACCTGTCGATGGCCGAGGCGCAGACCCTGGTGCAGGCCCGGGGCCAGGCCCACTTCCGCAGCGTGGCCGACGCACAGCGCCTGCTGGGCGGTGGGGCGGCCGCGATGCCGGAGGGCCAGGCCAACGTGACCGTGAGCTCGCGATTCTTCGAGGTGCGCTCACGCCTGCGACTGGACAAGACCGTGGTCGAGGAGCGGGCCCTCCTCCAGCGCGACGGCCTGCAGGTCCAGGTGCTGCGCCGTGAACGCGGGACCGTCGCCGACCCCGCCAACGCACAGATCGCCAACCGATGAGCATCTGCTCCCTACAATGACCCGTCCATGAGCGCACTCATCGTCCACCTGCCCGAAACTCCCGTCACGGCCTCGACCGAGCTCGAGTACGCGCTGACGGCGGATGGCAGCAGCGTGGCCCGCCATGGCGCGGCCCGCGCCGCGATGCTGCCGCCGCCCGGGGGCGCGGGCGGCGAGGTGGTGGCCGTGGTCCCGGCCGCCCTGGTGTCCTGGCAGCGCGTCGACCTGCCGCGTGGCGTCGCCCTTCGCTCGCCGCGACTGCGCCAGGTGCTGGAGGGGCTGCTGGAGGACCGCCTGCTGGACGAGCCCGAGCAGCTTCATTTCGCCCTCGAACCCGACGCACGCGCCGAGGCGCCGGCCTGGGTCGCGGCCTGCGACCGGGCCTGGCTGCGCGGCGCGCTGCAGTTGCTGGAGGCGCACGGGCGCGCGGCAACGCGCATCGTGCCGGAATTCGCGCCTCAGTCCACGCCGCAGCTGCAGGCCGTGGGCGAGCCCGACCATGCGCTGCTGGTGCTGACCGGTCCGCAGGGCGTGACGGCGCTGCCGATGGCGGCGGCCACCCTGCCCCTTTTGCCCGCCATGGAGGCCGGCACCCCGTGGCTGGCCGAGCCGGCGCTGGCGGCCCAGGGCGAGCAACTCCTGCAGCGCCCCCCCGGCCTGCAGACGGCCGCCGAGCGCTGGGTCCTGGCGGCCCGCTCGGGCTGGGACCTGGCGCAGTTCGAGTTCGCCAACACGGGCGGCGCGAGGGCGCTCAAGCGCCTGGGCTCGGCCTGGTCCGACCTGCTCTCAGCGCCCGAGTGGCGTCCCGCGCGCTGGGGCGTGGCCCTGCTGCTGGTGCTGAACCTCGCGGCCCTCAATGCCGCGGCGTGGCGCGAGCGCTCCCTGCTGGAGGCCAAGCGCGTGGCGATGCGGGACATGCTCACGCGCAGCTTTCCGCAGGTCAAGGTGGTGGTGGATGCACCGCTGCAGATGGAGAAGGAAGTGGCGCTGCTGCGCCAGGCCACCGGCGGGGCCTCGGACCGCGACCTGGAGAACCTTCTGGGCGCCGTCGCGGGCGCGGGCGCGCCGCCCGGCAGCGTCAGCGCCGTCGACTACAGCAACGGCGAGCTGCGGCTCAAGGGCCTGCCCGCGCCCCAGCACGCCGCCATCGCCGATGCGCTGCGCGGACGCGGCTACACGGCCCGCTCGCAAGCCGACACCCTCACGGTGCAGGCCGGGGAGGCCCGATGATGCACGCTGCACTGGCCCCGCTGTCCGCCCGCTGGAGCGCGCTGGCGCCGCGCGAAAAACTGATGGTCGCCGCCGCGGCCGCCCTGGTGGCGATCGCGATCGCCTGGTGGGTGCTGCTGGCGCCGGCCCTGGCCACGCTGCGCGGCGCGGGGGCGCAGCGCCAGGCCCTGGACGCGCAGCTGCAACGCATGATGTCGCTGCAGGCCCAGGCGCAATCGCTGCAGTCGGTGCCGCGCATGAGCCCGGACGAGGCCAGCCGGCAGCTGGACCTGTCCGTGCGCCAGTCCTTCGGGCCGGGCGCGCGCCTGGCCATCACCGGCGACCGCGCCACGCTCACGCTCAGCGCTGTCGCGCCCGATGCGCTGGCGCGCGGGCTGGCCCAGGCCCGCGCGAACGCGCGGCTCACGCCCACCGACGCGCACCTCACGCGCAACGCGGCCGGCCAGTGGGACGGCACGCTGTCCTTCACCCTGCCCGCGCGCTGAGGGCGACGCGACTTGGCCACCGCCCGCCCATCGCTTGCGCCGCACGTGCCCTGGGGCTGGGCCGGGGCGGGCGCCGTGCTGGGCCTGCTTCTGGCCCTGCTGCTGGGCGCGCCCGCGCACTGGCTGGCCAGCGCGCTCGACCAGGCCAGCGGCGGCCGGGTGCAGCTCGCCGACCCGCGCGGCACGGTCTGGCAGGGCTCGGGGCAGCTCGTCTTCACCGGCGGCAGTGGCAGCAACGACGCGCTCGCCCTGCCCAGCCGGCTCGCATGGACGGCGCGGCCGGCCTGGGCGGGCCTGCACCTGGTGCTGCGGGCCGACTGCTGCACGCCGCAGCCGGTCCCGCTGGACGCGCGCTTCGGCTGGCAGCGCATGCACCTCGCATTCGGCGACGCGCGCAGCCAGTGGCCGCCGGCGCTTCTGGCTGGGCTGGGCACGCCCTGGAACACCATCCAGCTCGACGGTGACTTCACCCTTGCGACACAGGGCCTTTCAGTAGAATGGGCTGAAGGTCGGCTGTCCGTCGCCGGACGGGCCGAACTCCTGGCGCAACGGGTCTCGTCGCGCCTGTCCACGCTCAGGCCGATGGGAAGCTATCGCATCACCGTCTCGGGAGGCAACGTGCCCACCCTGCAACTGGAGACGCTGGAAGGCAGCCCGCTCGAACTCGCGGGCAGTGGCCAGTGGGTCGGCTCGCGGTTGCGCTTTTCCGGCACCGCCAGCGCGGCGCCGGGGCGCGAAGAAGCGCTCTCCAACCTCCTGAACATCATCGGACGGCGCAGCGGCGCGCGCTCCATCATCTCGATCGGATAGGAATGAAACATTCCCCCCGCACCTTCGCCCGGCGCAGCGCCGCACTCTGCGTGGCCCTGGCCATCGCCGCCGGCGCCCCCGCCGGCGCGCAACCTGCACGCAGCACGCACGGCTCGCGCGAGCCCGTCACGCTGAACTTCGTCAATGCCGACATCGAGGCGGTGGCGCGCACCATGGCGGCCATCACCGGCCGCAACATCGTGGTCGACCCACGGGTCAAGGGCACCATCAACCTGAGCACCGAGCGGCCCGTGGCGCCGCAGGTGGCCTACAACCAGTTCCTGGCGACGCTGCGGCTGTCGGGCTTCACCATCGTCGACGCGAACGGCCTGCTCAAGCTGGTGCCCGAGGCCGACGCCAAGCTGCAGGGGGGCGCCGTCAACGCCGGCCCGGCGCGCCCGGGCGGCGAGATCGTGACGCAGATCTTCCGCATGAACTACGAGCAGGCGGGCAACCTGGTGCCCATCCTGCGGCCGCTGATCAGCCCGAACAACACCATCAACGTGAACCCGGGCAACAACTCCCTGGTGATCACGGACTACGCCGACAACCTGCAGCGCATCGGCCGCATCATCGCCGCGCTGGACGTGTCCAACGCCACCGACGTGGACGTGCTGCCGCTGCAGCACGCACTGGCCTCGGACATCGCGCCCGTGGTGCAGCGCCTGGTCGAGGCCAGCACCGCCACGGCCACCGGCGCCCCGCCGCAGGCCGGCGTGCCCGTGGCCGTGGGCGGCGACGCGAGCTTCCGCACCACCGTGCTCGCCGAGCCGCGCAGCAACTCGCTCATCGTGCGCGCACCCAATGCGGCGCGCCTGAACCTGGTGCGTTCGCTGGTGCAGAAGCTGGACCAGACCTCCTCCGACAACGCGATGGGGAACATCTGGGTGGTGTACCTGAAGAACGCGGAGGCGACCCGGCTGGCGGTGACGCTGCGCGCGGCCATGGCGGCCATGGGCACCGGCAACAGCCCGGGCGCGGCCAGCGGCGGCAGCGCCCCGGCGGCCGCCCTGCAGCAGACCTCGACGAGCACGGCGGGTGCGGCGAACAGCAGCCCCGCCGCCGCCCC
>NZ_JADDOJ010000127.1 GCF_015159745.1 Ramlibacter aquaticus
GCATACCAGGCCTGGAGGCCGGCATCCGTGAAGGCCGCGGCCAGCCGGTCCGCCCGCAGACCCCGCCCGCGACCGGCCCGGGCCCGGCGAACGCCTGGCCCAGGCCCAGGCCTGCCACGACACGGACCCCGACACCGCGGCCGCCCTGTTGCGCTCCCTGGACCCGCAGTCCCTCGCCCCGGCCGAGCTCCCGGGCTTCGCCTTCCTGCTCAACCACGTGCTGGGCGAGAAGTTCGGCGCCTGGCGCGAGGCGCTGGCGCTGCACCAGCGGTCCCTGGATTTCCCCGGCGTCACGCCCGGCCGCCTGCGGCTGGCCGCGGCCGCGGCCTTCGCGGCGGGCGACGCCGCCGCCACGCGCGGGTTCACCGAGGCCTATGCCGCGGCGGTGAAGGCGGACCCCGGCCGCGCGGACGAGGTGGTGCGCCTGAGCGCGGCGGTGTGCACGGTGCAGCGCCTGTCCGCGGCCGAGGCGGGGCAGCTCGCGCAGGACCTGCTGTGGGCGGTGGAGCAGCCCGGCTGGCAGCAGGCCACGAGCCTGGACGCGGCGGTGGCGGCCTGCCTGAACAACCTGGCCGGCGCGCTGCAGGAGCGAGCGCCCGCCGACCTGCGGGACCCGGTGCTGCGCGGCGCGCTGCTGCGCTGTGCGGCCCAGGCCCATCGCTTCTGGGCCCGCGCGGGCACCTGGGTCCAGGTGGAGCGCGCGCTCTACCTGCGCGCGACGGTCGCGACCGCGCTGGAGGATTTCGACGCCGCGCTGGGCTTTTCCCGCGAGGCGCTGGCCCTGATCGCCGCGAACGAGGCGGGCGGGCCGCAGCCGGTGGACCGGGCCTTCCTGGAACTGGAGCAGGCCCATGCCTGCGAGTGCCTGGGCCAAGTGGAGGAGGGGGCGGCGGCGCGGCTGCGGGCGGACCGGCTGGCCGCGGCCTTCACGGATGCCGGCCTCCAGGCCTGGTATGCCGCGCGCCGGGCGGCGCTGGCGGGCGCATCGCCCGGCTAGGCCGGGCGCGCGGGGCTCACTGCTCGGCGAAGGCCCGCTCGATGACGAAATCGCCGGGCTTGGAGGTGTTGCCCTCCACGAAGCCGCGGCCCTCGAGCATGTGCTTGAGGTCCTTGAGCATGGCCGGGCTGCCGCAGATCATCACGCGGTCCTGCTCGCGGTCCAGCGGCGGGATGCCCAGGTCCTCGAACATCTTGCCGCTCTCCATCAGGTCGGTGACGCGGCCCATGTGCTTGTAGGGCTCGCGCGTGACCGTGGGGTAGTAGCGCAGCTGGCTGCTCACCATCTCGCCCAGGAACTCGTGCGCGGGCAGGTGCTCGACCAGCATGTCGTGGTAGGCCAGCTCGTCGACCTGGCGCACGCCGTGCACCAGGATGACCTGCGCGAACTTCTCGTAGGTCTCCGGGTCGCGCACGATGCTCATGAAGGGCGCGAGCCCGGTGCCGGTGGACAGCAGGAACAGGCGCTTGCCGGGCAGCAGGTAGTCGGTCAGCAGCGTGCCCGTGGGCTTGCGGCCCACGATGATGGTGTCACCGGGCTGGATGTGCTGCAGGCGCGAGGTCAGCGGGCCGTCGGGCACCTTGATGCTCAGGAACTCGAGGTGGTCCTCGTAGTTCGCGCTGACGATGCTGTACGCGCGCAGCAGCGGCTTGCCGTTGACCTTCAGCCCGATCATGGTGAAGTGGCCGTTGGAAAAGCGCAAGCTCGCGTCGCGCGTGGTCGTGAAGGTGAACAGGCGGTCGGTCCAGTGGTGGACGGAGAGCACCCGCTCCTCGTTGAATGCGCTCATGACTTTTACGTTGGGTAGCCCCCGATTATCGCCGACCGGCTCACCATGGGCTGGCCAGGGGGTTGCGCCGTCGGTGCGGGTTCCAGGCAGACCGACCCCGGACCACGACACCCATGAGCCAGATTTCACGACGCATCTTTCTCCAGGTGGGCGGCGCTGCCGCCCTGGTGCCGCAGGCCGGCCAGGCGGCCGCGCCCGCCGCCGCACCCGCGCCGGGCGGCCCCGGCGCCCCGGCCGGCACGGCGCCGCAGGGCTACTTCTTCTTCACCCAGCCCGAGGCGGCCTTCGTCGAGGCCGCGGTGGACCGCCTGATCCCGCCCGACGCGCTGGGGCCGGGCGCGCGGGACGCGGGCGTGCCGCAGTACATCGACCGGCAGCTGGCCGGCGCCTGGGGCGCGGGTGAACGCCTCTACCGCAGCGGCCCCTGGCAGCCGGGCACGCCCAGCCAGGGCTACCAGCTGCCCTTCACCCCGGCCGAGCTGTTCCGCAACGCGCTGCGCGGCATCGCGCACGACCCGCAGCTGGGCGGCAAGCCCTTCGAGCAGCAGGACGGCCCGGCGCAGGACGCCTACCTGACGAAGCTGCAGAACGGCACCCAGGACCTGGAGGGCGTGCCGGCCAAGACCTTCTTCGAATCGCTGTGGGCGATGACGGTGGAGGGCTACTTCAGCGACCCGGTCTACGGCGGCAACGTGGGCATGGGCGCCTGGGCCATGCTCGGCTTTCCCGGCGCCTACGGCAACTACTACGAGCTGGTCGACCGGCACGGCCTGGCCTTCAACGCGCCCCCACGCAGCCTGGGCCAGGACGGCAGCGCCCATGTGCAGGCCATGGGGCCGGACATGGGGATGGCCACCGGGCACGCGGCCCCGAAGGGGCGCCGCTGATGGCCGCCCGAAAATTGCCGCCCGTGGACGCGGTGCTGCTGGGCGTGGGCCTCGTCGGCACGCTGCTGGGCCGCGAACTCACGCGTGCCGGCCTCAAGGTGGTGGGCCTGGAGCGCGGCCAGCCGCGCTTCACCGTGCCCGACTTCCAAGGCCCGCAGATGCACGACGAGCTGAAGTACTCCATCCACAAGGGCCTGATCCAGGATGCGGCACGCGAGACGCTCACCTTCCGCAACAAGGCCAGCGAGACCGCGCTGCCGGTGCGCCGCTTCGAGAGCTTCCTGCCCGGCACCGGGCTGGGCGGCGCGGCGGTGCACTGGAACGGCCAGACCTACCGCTTCCAGGACAGCGACCTGCGCATGCGCTCGCACACGGTGCAGCGCTACGGCGAGAAATTCATCCCGCAGGGCGCGCTGGTGCAGGACTGGGGCGTGACGGCGGCCGAGTTGGAGCCCTACTACGACCGCTTCGAATACCTGCTGGGCACCAGCGGCAAGGCGGGCAACCTCAAGGGCGGCAAGGTCGCGGGCGGCAACCCCTTCGAGGACCCGCGCTCGCGCGACTACCCCACGCCGCCGCAGAAGGAGCCCTACGGCTCGGCGCTGTTCCGCAAGGCCGCGGCCGGGCTGGGCTACCACCCCTTCCCGCAGCCCTCGTCCAACCTCAGCCAGACCTACACCAACCCCGAGGGCATGACGCTGCGCTCGTGCATGTTCTGCGGCTTCTGCGAGCGCTACGGCTGCGAGCACTTCGCGAAGGCCTCGCCGCAGACCGTGCTGCTGCCGGTGCTGATGAAGGACCCGAACTTCCAGCTGCGCACCCAGTGCCAGGTGCTGCGCATCAACCTCGACAAGGACCGCAAGAAGGCCACTGGCGTGGCCTACGTGGACGGCGCCGGGCGCGAATTCGAGCAGCCGGCCTCGCTGGTCATCGTCGGGCTGTTCGCGCTGCACAACGTGCGCATGCTGCTGCTCTCGGGCATAGGCACCCCCTACGACCCGGCCACCGGAAAGGGCGTGGTCGGCCGCAACTACGCGTACCAGACCACCAGCGGCGTGCAGGCGTTCTTCGACGAGAAGGTGAACATCAATCCCTTCATGCGCTCGGGCGCCTGCGGCACCGTGATCGCCGACTTCGTGTCCGACAACTTCGACCACGGGCCGGCCGGCTTCCTGGGCGGCGCCTTCGTCGGCGAGGTGATGAGCCACGGCCGGCCTATCGAGTTCCACCCCACGCCACCGGGCACGCCGGCCTGGGGCTCGGGCTGGAAGCAGGCGGTGGCCAGACACTACAACCACACCAGCTCGCTGATCGTGCACGGCAGCTCGCTCGCCGTGGCCAGCAACTTCCTGGACCTGGACCCCTCCTACAAGGACGCCTGGGGCCAGCCGCTGCTGCGCATGACCTTCGACTTCCCGGAGAACGACCTGAAGATGAGCGCATACATCACCGGCAAGGCGCAGGAGATCGGCCGCGCCATGGGCGCCCGCCAGGTGAGCGCCGCGCCGCGCAAGGGGCCCTACACCATCACCCAGTACCAGACCACCCACAACACCGGCGGGGCGATCATGGGCGCGGACCGCGCCACCTCGGTGGTGAACCGCTACCTGCAGAGCTGGGACGTGCCCAACGTCTTCGTCATCGGCGCCTCGGCCTATCCGCAGAACGCTTCGTACAACCCCACCGGGACGCTGGGCGCGCTGGCCTACTGGGCCGCCGACGCGATCACCAAGAAGTACCTGCCCAACCCGGGGCCGCTGGCATGAACCGCACGCTCGCCGCTTCCCTGTCGGTCGCGCTCCTGGCGGCGCTGGTGCTCGCCGGCTGCAACCGCGAGGACGTGGGGCCGCCGGCCCCCGGCAGCACCTCGTCCGCCAGCGCGGCCAGCGGCGCGGCGGGCAGCGCCTCGGCGGCCGCTGCGCCGCTGGTGCCCTCGAGCTCGCCCTCGCTCATCGTGCCCGCGAACGTGGACACCGCCGCCGGCCGGCAGATCGCCGCCCAGGGGGCCCCGGGTGCCGCCGCCTGCGCCAGTTGCCACGGCGCGGGCGGGGAGGGCAACGGCGGCTCGGGCTTCCCGCGCCTGGCCGCGCTGGGCAGCGTCTACACCCTGCACCAGCTCAACAGCTACGCCGACGGCACGCGCGCCAACCCGGTGATGACGCCCATCGCCAGCGCCCTCAGCCCGCAGCAGCGCGTGGAGGTGGCGGTGTACTACTCGACGCTGGGCGCGCCGCCGCAGGCCGCGGGCGCGGCGAGCGGGTCCGCCCCGGCAGCGCCGCCGCAGGCCGGCACGGCCGCGAGCGCGCCGGTGCTCGCGGTGCGGGGCGACGAGTCGCGCGGCATCCAGGCCTGCGTCAACTGCCACGGGCCGCAGGGCATCGGCGACGCCGGGCCCAATCCCTACCTGGCGGGGCAGCACGCGGCCTACCTCGCCAACGCCATGGCGGCCTGGAAATCCGGCGCCCGCCACAACGACCCCAGCGGCCAGATGCCGGCCATCGCCAAGGCGCTGGACGACGGCCAGGTGCAGGCGCTGGTGGCCTACTTCTCGGCCTTGCCGCCACCGCAGCCGCGCAATGCGCAGGCCGTGGCCGCCGCGGGCACGCACGAGCCGCCGGTGAAGTCGGGCCCGGTTACGGCCACCGCGCCCACCCAGGGCGTGGGCACGGACCAGGGCGCCTCCACCACGGGTGCGTCGCAGAGCCAGGGCGTGGGCGGCGCGGCGGGCAACCCCGCACAGGGGCCGAACCGCTGAGGCGGGCGGCCGGGCACCCGGGCCGACCGCGCCGCCGGGGTGGGGCCGCTCAGCCCAGCCGCGCCGCCTGCACCTGCCCGCGCCGCGCCTCGCCCTGCCGCTCCAGCATCCAGCCCGGGTACTCGGGCGCGGGCCGGCTGGCGGCGTCGATGGCGGCGAGTTCCTCGGCCGACAGGCGCAGCGCGCCGGCCTTCAGGTTGTCGGCGAGCTGCTCGGGTTTCTTGGCGCCCACGATCACGCTGGTCACCACCGGCTGGTGCAGCAGCCAGGCCAGCGCCACCTGCGCCACCGAGACACCCTGGGCCTGCGCGACCGGCTGCATCGCGTCGATCACGTCCCAGGCGCGGGCCTTGTCCACCGGCGGGAAATCGAAGTGGGTGCGGCGGCTGCCGGCCTCGCCCTGCTGGCTGCGGCTGTACTTGCCGCTGAGCAGGCCGCCGGCCAGCGGACTCCACACCATCAGGCCCAGGCCCTCGCTCTGCAGCATGGGCACGATCTCGCGCTCCAGGTCGCGGCCGGCCACGGTGTAGTAGGCCTGCAGCGATTCGAAGCGGGACAGGCCCAGCCGTTCGGCGATGCCCAGCGCCTTCACGATCTGCCAGGCGGCCCAGTTCGACACGCCCACGTAGCGCACGTGGCCGTGGCGCACCAGCTGGTCCAGCGCGCGCACGGTCTCCTCGATGGGCGTGGCCGGGTCGAAGGCATGCACCTGGTAGAGGTCGATGTGGTCCAGCTGCAGCCGGCGCAGGCTGGCCTTCACGCCGTCCAGGATGTGGCTGCGCGACAGGCCGCGCGCGTTGGGCCCCGTGCCGGTGTCGCCGAAGACCTTGGTCGCCACCACGACCTGGTCGCGCGGCACCTTCAGGTTCTTCAGCGCCTGGCCGGTGAGCTGCTCCGACACGCCGCCGGCGTACACGTCGGCGGTGTCGATGAAGTTGATGCCGGCGTCCAGGGCCTGCCCCACCAGCGTGTCGACCTCGGCCTGCTGCAGCTGGCCGATGCGGGCCCACATGGTCTCGCCGCTGCCGCCGAAGGTCATGGTGCCCAGGCACAGCTCGGACACGAACAGGCCGGTACGGCCCAGGGTGCGGTAGCGCATCGTGATTTCTCCTGCGTTGATTGGAAATGCGGAAGCCGCCGATGGTGCCGCATCGCGCGCCGGGCGTGTTGCGTGGGGCCTTGGCAACGTTTGCCGCCCGCTGAGAAACCTTGGTTCGTGCGACATGGATGACATGGCCGTAGGCCCGCATCCAAATTTGAGCGCGGCCTCCTTTCGCCACCGCTGGGGCTCAGATACTGGTTCCATGAAACGTCGTCATTTCAACCAGGGAGTGGCCGCAGGCGCGGCCGTGATCGTCGCGGGATGCGGTGGAGGCGGGGGTGGCGG
>NZ_JADDOJ010000128.1 GCF_015159745.1 Ramlibacter aquaticus
CAGCAGCGCGGGCGCGCCGCGCTGCTGCAAGGCGTACCAGCCCAGCGCGCCGGCGGCGACGACCACGGCGAAGCCGGCCGTGGAGGCCCGCCCGATGCGGTTGCGGGGCGCCACGGGCACCGCGTGCACGTGCTGCGACAGCGGGTCCTGGGCGAGGTCGGCGCCGTGGCGCTGTTCCAGGTCCTTCAGGGCCTTGTTGATGACGCTCATTGGAAATGGATCCAGGCAAGGCTGGCGGCGCAGCCGGCCAGCACGAGGAAGAACAGGCCGCGCAGCCGCCATGACGGCGCCGTGCGGGTGGAATCGGTGTCGTTCGAAGCGGCCAGCACGTCGAACACGGTGACGCGGCGCGCGCCCTTGCCGAAGGCGCTGAGCAGCGACTTGTGGGCGACGATGTTCACCAGCCGCGGCACGCGGCGGGTCTTGCGCTCCAGCAGCCACGTCGCCGCGGTCGTGAACACGGGGCCGCCCTGGTAGCCCGCCACCACCAGGCGATGGTGCAGGTAGTAGGAGAGCTCCGGCCCGGACAGCGGCTGCAGGTGGTAGTGGAAGGTGATGCGCTGCTTGAGCTGCCGGATGGCGGAATGGTTCAGCTTCGCCTCGAGCTCGGGCTGGCCGAAGATGACCACCTGGATCAGCTTGCGCTTCTCGGTCTCGAGGTTGGTCAGCAGGCGCAGCGCTTCCAGCGTCTCGATGGGCATGGCCTGGACCTCGTCCAGGCAGATCACCACCTTGCGGCCTTCGCGCGTCAGCGCCAGCAGGCGCTCGTTCAGGCCGCGCAGCAGCTGGTGCTGGTTGGGCGCACCCTCGGCCTGGGCGATGCCCAGCTCGGCGGACAGCTCGATGAAGAGCGCCACCGGGTCCAGGTAGGGGTTGGGAATGTAGGCGACGGTGTACTCGTCGCCTTCCAGGCTGGCCATCAGCTTGCGGCACAGCAAGGTCTTGCCCGTGCCGACCTCGCCAGTGATCTTGATGAAGCCTTCGCCCATGCGAATGGCCACCACCAGGGTGTTCAGCGCCTCCTGGGAAGCGCCCGACCCGAAGAAGAAACTCGTGTCGGGCGTGATGCTGAACGGAAACTCACGCAGCCCGAAGTGCCGCAGGTACATGCGCTCTCCTACGACACTGCGGGATCACTGGGCGAAGGGAGACAGGCGCGGCGGGTTGGCGTTCATGCGCTCGATGCGGCCCTGCACCTGGTTGATCTCGCCAGCCCAGGATTCGTCACCCTTCACCACGGTGGGCTTGAGCAGGATCACCAGCTCGCGCTTGCTCGTGGAGCGGTCGCTCTTGCCGAACAGGGCGCCGACCACGGGAACGTCACCGGCCCCCGGCACGCGGGCCCGGTTGTCGGAGCTGTTCTCGCTCATCAGGCCGCCGATCACGACCACCTGGCCGTCACGCGTCTTCACGACGCTGTCGGTTTCGCTGATGGTGTTCACGGCGAAAGGCACGCGGCTGGATGCGTTGGACGGCGTGGCGATTTTCTCCTTCTCGGAGATCGAGTTCACCATGGTGCGCACGTGCAACGTGATGTTGTCGTTCTCGTCGATCTGCGGCGTTACGTCCAGCGAGATGCCGGAGAAGAAGGGCTGGTAGGTGAGCGTCGGGGCCGTGGTTTGCGCAATCCCGTTGCTGACCGTGGAGCTGCCGCCCGTGATGTTGGTCACGAAGCTTTCCTCCGCACCGACCTTGATCACCGCCTTCTGGTTGTTCAGGGTGGAGATGCGCGGGCTGGAGAGCACCTGCACCGAACCCTGCGACTGCAGGAAGTTCAGCAGCGCGCTGAAGTTCGTGGCTTGCACCGCGATGCCCAGGCCGGCCGAGAAGGCGTTGGCGTTGGCCACGCCCAGCAGGCTGGTGCCGACCAGGTCGCCGATGGTGGTGCCCGCGCTGATGTTGCCGCGGGTCGCGCCGTTGGCGGTGTTGGTCGCGTCCACGAGGCTGGGGTTCACGCCCACGCCGCCGCGGAAGACGCCGTTGTGCAGGCCGGCCCAGTTGATGCCCTGCTGCGCCCCGGCGTTCAGTTCCACGTCGACCACCTTGGCCTCGATGATCACCTGGCGCTCGATGTTCAGCTGCAGCGAACGCAGCATGGTCTCGACCTGGCGCAGTTCAGCCGGCAGGCCGCGGATCACGATGGTGCCGCTCATGGCGTTCACCGCCACGGCACGGCCGCCCGGGCAGCCTTCGGCGCCACGCAGGCGCTCGGCCACGCGCGGTTCGTACGGGAAGCTGGTGTCGGCGCGCGAGCTGTTGGAGGTGCCGCTGCCGCTGGTGGTGCCGGTGGTGGTGCCACCGGTGGTGGCTGCGGTGTAGCGGGCGATCTGGCAGCCCAGCAGCGTGCGCAGGCTGTCTTCCATGTCGCCCCACAGGTCCGCCTTCTGGATCGAGGTCAGCGCGGTGGCCTGGATGGAGGCGTAGCTGGAATTCGAGCTCCCCGTGGTGCTAGACCCTGTGCTGCCGGTGTTGGACCCCGACCCGTTGTTGGAGTTGTTGGCGGATGCACCGCCGATCACCTGCACGTCGCTCACGCCGCGGCGCATGCCCTGCACGTAGTTCACCTGGTAGAGCTTGGTGCGCATCTCCGGCGGGTAGACGTAGATCCGGGTGCCGTCCACGGCATAGTCTTAGCCGTAGGTCTCGCGGATCGCATCCAGGGCCTCGAAGACCGTGACGTCCTTGAGGTTGACGCTCACGGTCTCGTTGATCGGGCCCTGGGGCACGGTGGTGCCCACCACCGGCACAGTGCTGCGCGGGCTGAGCAGGATGCTGTACGGGGTGTCCTGCACCACGGCCAGCAGCACCTGCGAGACCGGGGCGTCGCTCACCTTGAGGTTGAAGCGCGGCTCCAGGTCACGCGAAGCGGCGCGTGGCGGGGGCGTGCGCAGCGGCGGCAGCAGGGTCGCGCTCACCGTTGAAGCGGCGGAGGCGGCTTCGGCGCGCGGCTTGGCGGGCGCCGCGGCCTTCATCTCCGCAGAGATGCTTTCCTGCACGCTGGTGTCAGGCTTGATCATGGGAACGCTGCAACCGGACAGTGCCGCGATCACGCAGGGAATTAGGGCTCGCCTCATCTGACTTCTCCGTTCACTTCGATTCTTTGTGTTTCTTGGTCGCCGGCAGGGCCTTGGCCTTGTCGGCTGCGACGGTGGTCTTTTGGACCGCGGGCGTCATGCTGGAACTCTCCCGGGTGCCTCCCCGGTCCCAGACGGCGCCCTCCTCCCCGACGGCCACCAACTTGGCGCCGTTGTAGCTCTCCCCGGGCCTGACCACATGGCCATCGACCATGGCAAAACGCCTGGCACGCCCCGACAGCAGGATCTGGGCGTTGGCCGGACCGCTGGATTCAGTGGCCTCTGGCTCCTTCTGGCCCGGTGACTTCGCCTGGGCAGCGAGCCACGCCGCCGAAGGTTTGGTGGGATCGGCCTGGGCCTGCGCACCGGCCGAGGCCAACGCGACGAGCGCGAAGGCCAGGGGCCGCAGGGGTGCGCGCCTGGAGGGAACGTGTTTCATTCGAAGGACAGCTCCTGCTGGGTGCTGAGGGTGTACAGCGTGACTTGGATGCTGGCCTCCGGGTAGGTGCCAACGGACAGCTTCGCGCCGCCCCAGTAGACCCCGGGAATGTTGGTTTCCAGGGTGCGAAGGTACGGCACCAGGGACGCGTAGGTGCCCTTCAGGGTCACTTCCAGGCCGTGCCGATACACCGGCGGGAAAGGCGCCACCGCGGGCGCGGCCGAGGCGGCAGAAGCCGACGCAGCCGCCGATGCGCCCTTGGCGGGCGCTGCGGCCGGGGCCATCGCGGGCGTGTAGAACACCTGGGGCGGAAGCGTCCTCAAAGACACCAGGGTGATGCCGGGCGCGGTGCTGGCCAGGGTGCGGATCATCTCGCCCATGCGCACGTCGCCCGAGGCTTCATGCAGCACGGATTCGGCGCGTTCCACGGTGACGCGCAGCCGGTCACGCTCGGCCAACTTGGACGCCGTCACCGAGGCCGGCAGGGGCTTGGTGGCTTCCGTGACCACCTGGGTCAGGGCCTCGGACTCCTTGCGCGTGCTGTCCAACTGCGCCTGAACGTCCTTGACCTGCGCGGTGCGGGGCCGCACCCAGGCGAAGTCAACGACGAGGAAGAGGAAGCCGACGATGGCGACGATGGCCAGGAGGCGTTCGCGCGCGGGGAGCGCGAAAAACTCTTTCCAGAGCTGGCGGGCGGGGTTCTTCTTGGTGGCCATGGCTTAGGAAATCTTGAAATTGACCACGGTGGCCGGCTTGTCAGCCGCCGAATTGGGCAGCGGCTCGGGCCGCAGTTCGATCGCGTTGAAGTGAACCCCCAGCGGATCGAACGCGTCACGCAAGCGCTTCGCGTACGCGACGGCCTGTTCGTTGCGCATGGCGCGGCCGGCCACCAGCACCTGCTTGGACGACTTGCCGACGTCGACATTGGTCAGCCAAAGCTCATCCCTCGGGATCGTGGCGAGCAGGCCGAGTTGCTTCGAGTACCCCTGGGGATCGCCCGCCGCGCCTGCTTCGATACTGGCCAGGAGAGGCGCGGCCTGCTGCGACCGCGCATTGAGCCGTGCGATCTCGTCATCCAGCGCCTGGATGCCGTCCGGGGCACGGCGCGCGATCTCGGCGGCCTGGATCGCCTGCTTCAGGCGCTGAACCTGCTGCTGTTCGCTGGCCAACTGGGCTTGCGCGCTGGAGAGCTTCTGACTGGCCATGCCGCCGTAGCCCAGCACGGCCACGAGACCCACACCAAGAAGGACTGCGGCCGAATAGACCGCCGCCTGGGGCAGCCCCTTCTGGCGCAGGAGGTTGATCTGCTGGCTCATGCGGCCCCCTTGTTACCGCGCAGCGCGGCACCGATCGCCACCACGTAACGCGACTGCATTTCCGGCTTACGCAGCTCAGGAACTGCGTCCAGGTTCAGCACCTGGGACAGTTCCAGCGCGTCCACGGGCACGGGCAATTTGCCACGAAGGTGTGAGGCGATGTCCAGGCCTGGCGCGGCGCCGACAACGATGCGCCCGACGTTGATGAACGGGAAGTTGCGGCCCAGCAGGTCCATGGACTGGTACACCTGCGTGGCGATGCGGTCCATGAAGCGCAGCTGCTTGGCGGGCTCGTCGTCGAGCACCTCCTCCAGCGGCTGGGCGATGAAGCGGTCCAGGTAGAGCTCGCCGCGGAAGGTGAAGGTGGTCGTCACCCCGGTGGCGCCCAGCGTCACCAGGCCGATGCCCTCGTCCTTGCGCTCGAGCAGCGCCGCGACGTTGCGCAGGGCCGTCTCGCGCACTTCCACGGCCTTCAGCGGAACCTTGGCACTGCGGAACGGCGAAGCTTGCTCATCCACGGTCTGGTCGCGCGCCACGATCACGTAGAGCTGCTTCTCGTGCTCCGTGTCGAACTCGGCCGTGGGAATGCGCATCCACTGCACGATGCACTGGTCGATCGGGAAATCGACCATGGAGCTCAATGTCCAGCGCAGGCTGGACTCGATCTCGGATTCCAGCGTCGGGGGCTCGGGCACCACCAGCATCTGGTAATCGCCCCGGGCGAGCGGATAGGTCCAGCTGGCGGTCCCCAACTCCTTCGCGAGCTCGGCGATCGCCTGCTCACCCATGGAGATGCCCGAGCTCTGCGCGCTCTTCACCACGACCGGAAGGCCGCGGCCCGAGCGTGCCGCCCGCACCCTGACTCCCACCCAACGGCCGTCCGGCGTGCAGTCCGCGCCGATCCAGTCCGTGCCTCCCAGGCTCAACTGCCCCAGAGCAAAGGCCATAAAAAGTCCTTGCAAATTCTTACAAAGCGTCATCCTATCGATGACCTGAGCACGTGAAAAGTGGCCTTTGTGAAACAGTTGCTGTAGCGCAACCTGCTGCACAAAAAGTCACAGACCCCGTTTGGAAGCATTGTGTTACAGAAGGTAGTTGGTCACAATGCTTTGTCACAAGTCACCCAGGAATGCGCAGTCGATGGCAGTTGGTGGCTTGGGGGCAGACTCAACCTTTCCTTTTAAGTGGAGTGAACAAATGCGTATTTCCCGCAGCATCGCGAAGGCAGCCCAGCAGGGCTTCACCCTGATCGAACTGATCATCGTCATCGTCATCATCGGCATCCTGGCCGCTGTCGCCATCCCGAAGTACCTGGACGTGTCCAACGACGCCAAGGCGGCCGCGCTCAAGGGTGCTGCTGGCGCGATCTCGTCCGCCGCTGCCACCAACTACGCTCTGCGCCAGGGTGGCTCCACGCTGGGCTCGGTGGTAACGAGTTGCACTGCAGCCGCACTGCTTGCCACGGTGCCCACCGAAATGGTCGTGACCGACGTTACTGCACCCACGGCTGGTCAGGCCGGCAGCTGTGCCATCAACTACTCGACTGGCGCGATCACCGCGTACACCTTCAGCGTGATTGGCTCCAACTATTGAGCTTCTCTAAATTCATGACATCACCAGAGCGTAGCCTGCATCCAGCAAGCGGCGATGATGGTGGGGCGCTTCTGTGCGCTCTTGAGTTTGTTGCGGGCCGTCGCGTGCAGCTCCGCGAGAT
>NZ_JADDOJ010000129.1 GCF_015159745.1 Ramlibacter aquaticus
GCAGCAGGTGCTGGCCGGCTACGGCTACGCCATGAACCGCACGCTGGTGAACGAGGACGAGCCGGCCCACATGGCGCGCCGCCGCCTTCACCCCCTTCGGCGAGGCCTACCAGCAGGACCCGCCGGGCTACCTGAAGTGGGCCCGCGAGGAGGAGCCGGTGTTCTGGAGCCCCGAGCTGGGCTACTGGGTGGTGACGCGCTACGCCGACATCAAGGCCATCTTCCGCGACCACGCCAACTTCAGCCCCGCCAACGCGCTGGAGAAGATCACCCCGCCCAGCGCGGCGGTGCAGCAGGTGCTGGCCGGCTACGGCTACGCCATGAACCGCACGCTGGTGAACGAGGACGAGCCGGCCCACATGGCGCGCCGCCGCCTGCTGCTGGAGCCCTTCACGCCCGAGGCGCTCAAGGTCCACGAGCCCCTGGTGCGCCGCCTGGCGCGCGAGTACGTGTCCCGCTTCATCGACGCCGGGCAGGCCGACCTGGTGGACCAGATGCTGTGGGAGGTGCCGCTCACCATCGCGCTGCACTTCCTGGGCGTGGACGAGGAGGACATGCCCCTGCTGCGCCAGTACTCCATCGCCCACACCGTCAACACCTGGGGCCGGCCGGACGAGGCCGAGCAGCTCAAGGTCGCGCACGCGGTCGGCAATTTCTGGCAGCTGGCGGGCCGCATCCTGGAGAAGATGCGGCGCGACCCCAGCGGCCCCGGCTGGATGAAGTTCGGAATCCGCCTGCAGGCCGAGCACCCCGAGGTGGTCACCGACTCGTACCTGCACTCCATGATGATGGCCGGCATCGTGGCCGCGCACGAGACCACCGCCAACGCGACCGCGAACGCGCTGCGCCTGCTGCTCTCGCACCCCACGGCCTGGGCCGAACTGTGCCGCGACCCCGGGCTGATCCCCAACGCGGTGGAGGAGTGCCTGCGCTTTTCCGGTTCCATCGTCGCCTGGCGCCGGGTGGCGCTGAACGAGGTGCGCGTGGGCGGCATCACCATGCCCGCGGGCGCCCGGTTCATGATGGTGATGACCTCGGGCAACCACGACGAGGCGAAATTCGCCGAGGCCGACCTGCTGGACATCCACCGCGACAACGCCGGCGAGCACCTCTCCTTCGGCTACGGTGCGCACCAGTGCATGGGCAAGAACCTGGCGCGCATGGAGCTGCAGATCTTCCTGGAAGAACTGACGCGCCGGCTGCCCCACCTGCGCCTGGCGCCGCAGGCCTTCAGCTACCTGCCGAACATGGCATTCCGCGGGCCCGAGCACCTGCATGTGGAGTGGGACCCGGCCCGGAATCCCGAGCGGCGCGACCCCACGCTGCTGGCGCGCGGCCGGCCGGTGCGCATAGGCGCGGCGCGCGAGTCCAGGCCCGCGCATGCGCTGCGCGTGGACCGCATGCGGCCACTGACGCCGGGCATCGTGGAGCTGCGGCTGGTGCCCGAGCCCGGCGTGACGCTGCCGCGCTGGGCCCCCGGGGCGCACCTGGACATCGAATGCGGCAGCCCCGGGCGCCTGCGCCAGTTCTCGCTGGTCGGCGATGCCGCGCAGCGCGACGCGTTCACCATCGCCGTGCTGCGCGAGCCTGCGGGCCGGGGCGGTTCGGACTGGATCCACGCGCAATTGCGCCCGGGCAGCGTGGTGCAGGCCCGGGGGCCGCGCAACCACTTCCGCTTCGACGAGACGCAGCGCCGCGCGCTGTTCATCGCCGGCGGCATCGGCATCACCCCGCTCACGGCCATGGCGCTGCGGGCGAAGCAGCTGGGCATGGACTACGCGCTGCACTACAGCGGCGCCAGCCGCGCCGGCATGGCCTATGTGGAGGCGCTGGCCGGGCTGCACGGCGAGCGGCTGCACCTGCACGTCAAGGACGAGGGCGGCCGCGCCGACCTCGCCGCCCTGCTGCGCACGCCGCGGCCGGACTGCACCGTGTACGCCTGCGGTCCGCAGCGCATGCTGGACGCGCTGCCCGGGGCGATGGCCGCCTGGCCCGAAGGCGCCCTGCGCGTGGAGCACTTCCATGCGGCGCCGGGCCGGCTGGACCCGGAGAAGGAGCAGGCCTTCGAGGTGGAGTTGCGCGATTCGGGCGCCGTGCTCACCGTGCCGCGCGACCGCAGCCTGCTGCAGGCGCTGCGGGCCCTGAACATCGACGTGCAGAGCGACTGCGGCGAGGGCCTGTGCGGCTCCTGCGAGGTGCAGGTGATCGCCGGCGAGGTGGACCACCGCGACGTGGTGCTTACGGCCGCGGAGCGGCGCGAGAACCGCAAGATGATGGCCTGCTGCTCACGGGCGAAAGCGGGCGGCAGGCTGGTGCTGGCCCTCTGAATCCAGCCCGCCAGGTCACACTTACCGCTTAAATGTGACGAAAATCACGGAAATATGTTTAAGAAAATTTCTTAACAGTCACACCGAAACGTAACATCTTGTCGCAATTACCTCCGAAGGAGATGCGGCGATGTTCATGAATTTCCGGCAATCGATTCTTGCCCCGGCGCTCGCGATGGCAGCGCTGGGCTTCCTGCCCGCGGCGCACGCCAACCTGACCGGCTCGGTGTCCGCGGTGACGGCATCGCCCACCTGCGGCCAGCCCAGCGGCAACACCTTCGACGCCATCACCGATGTGTATGTCCGCAACGGCCCGACGGTCGGCGGGGGCAACCCCCTGCCGAGCGGCAACTACTACATCCAGGTCACCGCCCCGTCCGGGGGGACCGTTCTTTCGGCGACGGCGCCCATGGTGATCAGCGGCGCCAACATCAACGGGGCCGCCTGCGTGCAGTTGACGGGCCTGGTGGGCGCGATCACCCCCACACCCAACAACGGGGGGGAGTACGTGATCGCCGTCAGCATGGACAACACGTTCCCCTCCAATGCCACCCGGTCGACCAACTTCAAGGTGAGGACCACGACGCCCGTCACGCCCACGGCGTCGGTCGCGGTCTACAAGTTCTATGACGCCAACGTGGACGGCTACGCCGAGACGACCGAGAGCCTGATCGCGGGCTGGAAGGTGCAGGTCGACGATCTGCAGCCGGTGCTGACCGACGGCCAGTCCCCGACCTCCATCGTCTACACCGGGCTGGACCTGGCGTCCCACCTGGTGGCCGAGTACGAGCCGGTGGGCAACTCCGTGCTCAACCCCTACGCCTGGGTGGCCACGAATGCGTATGACGCGGCCGCCTCCAGCTTCGTCTTCAACGGACCCAGCGGCGGCGGCAGCGGCGTGCTGAACCGCATCAGCGTGGACCCCACGGCCACGGTTCCCGACCGGGTGGTGCTCTTCGGCAACGTCTGCATCGGCCCGGCCGTGGGTGGCCGCACGCTGGGCTACTGGAGCAACAAGAACGGGCAGGCCGACATGGCGCTGCTGGGCGGGACCAAGCAACTCCCCCAGCTCAACGCATTGACGGCGTTGTCGGGACTGAACCTGGTGAACCCCGACGGCAGCTTTGCCGGAAACTTCAACGGCGATTACAAGACCTTCCGCAACTGGCTGCTGAACGGCAACGCGGTCAACATGGCCTACATGCTGTCGGTCCAGCTGTCCGCGCTGAAGCTGAGCGTGCTGACCGGGAAGCTCAGCGAAGGCACCATGGTGTATGCACCTGGAAGCGATCTGCCGGGACTGGCCAACCCCGCCGGTTTCATCTCGATTGGCGCTCTCATCAATTTCGCGGTGAGCCAGTTGTCGTCCACTCAGATAACGACCGCTGGCATCCCCGCCCGCGTCCAGCAGGAGATGCTCAAGAACGCGATCGACAACATCAACAACAACCGCGCGTCGGTGGCCCAGCCCGACGGCAGCCACTGCCCGGCGCTGGCCTTCTGATCGCGCGCCACTGACCGACAAGCCCGGGCCGCGGCCCGGGCTTTTTTCTTTCTAGGGCCCGGCCGGCCAGTTCCGGACGGCGCCCGTCGCCCCATCCGGCTGCGGCAAGTCCACCGCACTGCGGTGCCGGCGCACGCGCTCCGACACGCGCTGGCGCAGCCGCAGGCGCGCCGCATCGGTCAGCATGCGGCCGGCCCAGCGGAAGACGTTGTTCTCGCGCACCGTGCTGCGCAGGTTGGCCATGCGCTCACGCTGCTCTGCGCCCGGCATGTCCAGGCCGACCATCACCGCGTCCGCGACCTCCTCCACGTCGTAGGGGTTCACGATCAGGGCCTCGGGCATCTCGCGCGCCGCCCCGGCGAAGCGGCTGAGCACCAGCACCCCGCGCAGGTCGTCGCGCGCGGCGACGAACTCCTTGCAGACCAGGTTCATGCCGTCGTGCAGGCTGGTGACCATGCACACGTCGGCGGCGCGGTACAGGCGCATGACGGCCTCGTGCCCGTGGTGCGTGGCCAGCAGGCGCACCACCGCACCCTCGGCGCGGGGGAAGCGCTGGTTGATGCGCTCGGCCGTCTCCTCGATGCGCCGGCGGAAGGCCCGGTACTCGTCCAGCGCGGCGCGCGTGGGCGCCGCCACCTGCACGAAGGTGAAGCGGTCGCGCACGGCGGGGTATTTCTCCATCAGCCGCTCGATCGCGTTCAGGCGCTCCAGGATGCCCTTGGTGTAGTCGAAGCGGTCCACGCCCACCACCAGCTGGTGGCCCTGGGGGATGCCCAGGCGGGCGCAGGTCTCGGCCCGGCACTGCGAGGGCGAGGGCCAGGTGCGCGTCTCCTCCGGCGTGGGCCACTCGATGGAGATCGGGTAGCTCTCCACCAGCGTCGGCCGGCCGCCGTAGGTCACGGTGCTGTGCTCGTGCTCGATGCGCGCCTCCAGGTGCCGGTCCACCGTCTCGATGAAGTTCTTGCCGTGGAAGCGGGTGTGGAAGCCCACGATGGTGCTGCCCAGCATGCCCTCCAGGATCTGGTCGCGCCAGGGGCAGATGCCGAAGGATTCGGGGTTGGGCCAGGGGATGTGCCAGAACATCAGGATGGTGGCGCGCGGCAGGCGCTTGCGCACCATGGCCGGCAGCAGGGCGAAGTGGTAGTCCTGCACCAGCACCACCGGGTCCTCGCTGCGCGCCTCGGCCACCACGGCGTCGGCGAACAGCTGGTTCACCTCCACGTAGCGCTCCCAGTCCGTCGCGCGGAAGACGGGCCGCACGTGCGCCACGTGGCACAGCGGCCACAGCCCCTCGTTCGCGAAGCCGTAGTAATAGCCCTGCTCCTGCTCGGGCGTGAGCCAGATGCGGCGCAGCTGGTAGTCGCCCTGGCCCGGCGGCAGGCCGACGCGGTCGTGCCTGTCCACCACCTGGCGGTCGGCCGAGCCGCTGCCGTGCGCAATCCAGGTGCCCGAGCAGGCCCGCATGATGGGCTCCACCGCGGTCACCAGCCCGCTGGCCGGGCGGTCCACCACGACCTGGGCGTCCCGCATCTCATGGATGTAGGGCTCGCGGTTGGAGACCACGATCACCTGGTCGCCGCGCAGCTGGGTCTGCAGCAGCGAGCGCAGGCGCTCCGGGCTCCACTCCAGCTCGGCGCCCTGCGCGCGCCGGTAGTCGTCCTGCAGGTCGCGCATGCGCTCGCGCAGTTCGGCCGCCAGCGGCTCCAGCTCGGGCGCGGGCGGCGCGAGCGGGCGCACCAGCCCTTCCCCGCGCAGCAACGCCCGCGTGCCCGAGACCCAGCCGCGCCAGCTCAGCTGGGCCACGATCACGGTCACCAGCGCGATCACCGCGCCCAGCCCGCCGATGAGGGCGATCAGGTACTGGCGGGTGTCCTTGGAGCGGCGCTCGATGAAGCTCAGGTCGTGCATCAGCACCAGGCTGCCGACCGGGCCGGTCTCGGCCGTGATGGGGTGCACGCTCACGTGCACCGCGCCGCTCTCCAGCTGCAGCTCAGGGTCGCGCGCGGCCGCGAGCGCCTTGGCCTTCTCGCAGTCCATGTCCTTGGGGAAGAGCTTGGTGCCGTGCTGCAGCACGCCCTCGGGCGTGCACCAGGCGATGGCGACCAGGCGCTCGTCCTGCACCGCCCGGTCGAACAGGGCCTGCAGCTTGCGGCCCTTGTGCTCCTGCATGGCCTCGGCCACGGAATCGGACAGGGTGTTGGCGACCAGCGCGCCGCGCATGTCCAGGTCGCGCGCGAACCAGCGCAGGGTGAGCCGGTCCATCAGCGGGACCGACAGGTAGGCCGTGGCGCAGAGCACGAGCGCCAGGGGAAGGAGGAAGCGCAGCTGCAGTCGGAACGTCTTCATGCCGGCACGAGCCCGTCAAATAAAACATTTTCACAAATGTATATGGCTCAGTGTGGGCGGTGTTTCCAGGCGTAATGGCTGGGCTGGAACTCCGAAGGTGCGCAGGCAGAGGCCGGCACGGCCCCATGAAAAAAGGCCCCGCAGGGCCTTTCGATCGAGGACGCCGGACGGGGCCGGCGGCGCTTCACTGGGCGGCGCTGGAGGCGCGCTTGGCGGCCTTGGCCTTGCGGTGGTGGTGGCGCGCCTTGTGGTGATGCTTCGCCTTGGTGGATGC
>NZ_JADDOJ010000012.1 GCF_015159745.1 Ramlibacter aquaticus
GGGGCCGGCGGCGGCGGCGGGGCGATCGGCGCCATCACCGGCGGCGGGGCCGGCACGGCCGCGATGGCCGGCGCCGTGGTCGGCGGCGGCGTCCCCTCGGGCGGCGGCACGAAGGGCGGGGGCGGCGCCTCCACCTTGGGCGTCTTGGGCTCCGGCGGCTTGATCTCCTTGGGCGGCGGCGGTGGCGGCGGTGGAATGATCACCTCCTGGATGACCGCGGCCTCCAGCGGCTTCTTGACGATCTTCAGCACGTCGCGCGCGGTGCCGGTGATCAGCAGCCACAGGATGAGCGCATGCACCAGGGCGACGATGCCCCATCCGATCGCACGGCGACGGGGGTCTGCCGTGCCGTAGGCACGGTTCTGCTTGGCGATGATGCTCATTGGACGAACTGCTCGTGGCCGATGACGGCCATCTTGGTGAGCCCCTTGCGCTTGGAAGTGGACAGCACGTTGGCGAACACCGCGTACTGGCACAGCTTGTTCGGCCGGATGTGCACCTCGGGCTGCGGCACCTGGGCCGCGATCGTGGCCATCTTCTGCGCGAGGTCCTCGCCCGAGACGGGCAGGCCCTGCCAGTACACGACGCTCTTGTCGTCGATGTCGATCTGGATGACCTCGGGCTTGATGTTGTTGACCGGCGGGGTGCCCACCGGCATCTCCAGGTTCACCGCGTGCAGCTGGATGGGGATGGTGATGATGAGCATCACCAGCAGCACCAGCATCACGTCGATCAGCGGCGTGGTGTTGATGTCCATCATCACTTCCGGGTCGCCGCCGCCGCCGAAGCGTCGGGGCTTGAGGCCCATGCTCGATTTCTTCATGGTCAGCCTCCCAGCGGTGGTGGTTCGGTGATGAACGCCACCTTGGTGATGCCCGCACGCTGGCAGGCCAGCAGGACCTTGCCCACGCCCTCGTAGCGCGCCGCCAGGTCGCCCCGGATCTGGACTTCGGGCTGCGGCTGCTTGGTGGACACGGTCTTCAGCTTGGCCACCAGCGCGTCGACGTTGGGCAGCCTGGCCTCGTACCAGTAAATATTACCGGCCGGATCCACCGAGATGATGACGTTTTCCGGCTTGGTTTCACGCACTTCCACGCGCTCCTTGGGGAGCTGCACGGGAATGGAGGTGGTGACCACCGGGATGGTGATCAGGAAGATGATCAGCAGCACCAGCATCACGTCCACGAGGGGCGTGGTGTTGATGGTGGACATGACCTCGTCGTCCGAGGCCGGGCCGACAGCCATTGCCATGGCTTCGCTCCTTGTGGGTGGCGGGTAAAGCCGCTTACGCGGCCTTGCCCGCGGAGCCCACGATGACGGCGTTCAGTTCGTCGGCGAACTCGCGCACCTCGTCCATCACCGCCTTGTTGCGGCGGGACAGCCAGTTGTAGGCCAGCACGGCCGGGATCGCGACCGCCAGGCCGATGGCGGTCATGATCAGCGCCTCGCCCACGGGGCCGGCCACCTTGTCGATGGAGGCCTGGCCGGAAATGCCGATGGCCGTCAGGGCGTGGTAGATGCCCCAGACGGTGCCGAACAGCCCGACGAAGGGCGAGGTCGACCCCACGGTGGCCAGGAAGGCCAGGCCCGACTGGGTGGTGGCGTGCACGCGGTCCACGGCGGCGGTGATGCTCATCGGGATCCAGTCGTTCATGGGGATGTGGCCCTTGAGGCCGCCGTGGTCGTGCGTGGCGGACGCCCCGGTCTCGGCGATGAAGCGGTAGGCGCTGGTCTTCTCCAGCAGGTTGGCGCCGGCGCTCACCGTGGGCGCGGCCCAGAACTTCTGGTCCACGCTCTTGGCGTGGCGGTTCATCTTGGTCTGCTCGAGCAGCTTGGTGATCAGGATGTACCAGCTGCCCGCGCTCATGATGCCCAGCAGCACGAGCACGCCGCGGGCGATGTTGTCGGAGCCCTTCCAGAGCGCCTCGATGCCATAGGGGTTGTCGGTGCTGGCCTCGGGCTTCTTGGCGGGGGCCGCGTCAGCGGGTGCCGCGGCTGCAGCGGGCGCGACGGCCGCCGGGGCGGATGCTGCGGGGGCCTGGGCCGCGGCAGGCACGGCGAGGATCGATGAGGCCAGGAGCACGATGGAAGCTGCAGCGATGCGCACTGGGGCCAGGGATAGGGTCCGCACGGATAAGGTCCTTTGTGGGGTTGTGGATCCAAGGCTCGGGCGTACTTCATGCCGGGTAGGTCATGATCAACGCCTCAAGCTTTGCCAAAAGCCGCGATTGTAGGAGCGTAACCGTCGAGTCCGTGTGGTGCACCGCACCGGGGCATTGATGGTTTTCCCTGTGGCGCAGGCATCGGCGCGCTCACGGTCGCAAGAAGCGGGCCCGCCTGGGGCCACCCGGCGCCGCGCCGGAGGCCGCAGCCGCCGGGCTATAATGGATGGCTGTACCCGATGCCGGAGTAGCTCAGTCGGTAGAGCAGCTCATTCGTAATGAGAAGGTCGGGGGTTCGATTCCTCTCTCCGGCACCACATTCAAAGCCCCCTGGCTCTCATGGCCAGGGGGCTTTTTCGTGTCTGGTACACACCTTCGGGTGGTGCGGAAGTCGAGCTCTTCCTGAACCTGGGCGCATGGCGGGCTCCGTGCTGATGTGCCGGCGAGCCGGCCGCACCGTGCCAATTCCCGAAGGCGACGGAATTGCGCGGCTGCCACGCATCTCATCCATTCACAAGCCGTCACTGCTAGCGTGATCCCCACGCCGCAGAACGCGGCGAAGGAGAGGACCTTGCAGATTCGAAAATTGGGCACGACAGCGCTTGCTGTATCCATCTTGCTTCAGGTGACGGGGTGCGCGACGGCCTCGAAGGACGTGGCCACGCAGTACGTTCCGCCCATTCAGTACCAGAGCTACTCCTGTGAGCAGTTGGGCGCTGAGGCAAATCGGCTGACACAGCGTGTGCAGCAACTCGGAGGGCGCCTGGATGAGGCAGCCAGCAACGACAAGGCCATTGCAGGCGTCGGCATCATTCTGTTCTGGCCGGCATTGTTCGCACTCGGCGGCACCAAGCAGCAAGAAGCGGAGTACGCCGCCTGAAAGGCGAGGCCGATGCGCTTCAGCAGGCGGCCATCGCCAAGAATTGCGCAGCCGCCGTGCCCGCCGCCGGGATGCCCGCGATCTCAACGTCCCCTGCCACGACGGAAGCGAAATCCCCCAGTTGATCCCCGGCGATGTCGCACAGCGGAGACCGAAGCAGAAACCGGTCCTGAAGGCGACAACCCAGGCTGGGCTGCCCAACTCAAGTTGCCGCTTCAGCCCCTGCCGCCGCCGCGTGGGCCAGCACCCTGTCCATCGCTACCTCCATCATGGCCCGGCAGGTGCCGGACATGGACTTGAGGTAGGCATGCACCTCCGCATCCTCGGCGGTTTCGCTCAGGCAGGTCTCGCTGTACTGCTCGAAGCTCGCCAGCTGCGCGATCAGGTCGGCGATGTGGCGCGGGCACTCGCACAGGATGGAACTGGGCCGCGCCGCCACCTCCACCAGCGTCTCATCGCTGTAGCGGCGCTGCGGCACCCGGGCCAGCGGGCCCGGCAGTGGCGCGTCCGCGCGCAGGCGCGGCAGCAGCAGATCGGCCAGCTCGCTGTCGGGCACCGGTTCGCGGCGCAGTTCCACGCCCTGCAAACCCAGCTGGCTGACCGTCGCCGTGCGCGCGAAGTTGTACAGCACCAGCACGCGCCGGCCGCCCACCCGCGCCATCGCCTGGGCCAGGCGCCCCGCCGTGTCCGCGTGCAGCATGTCCAGCCGCACCAGCAGGAGGTCCACCCCGCCCTCGGGGGCCGGCGCGGTCATGAGCGCATCCAGGTCCGCATGGGCGGCCACGGTCTCCAGCGCCGAGGGCAGCCGCAGCGCCTGCCAGGCCCGTCCCTCCAGGCGGGCCACCAGCGCCGGCCCCACCAGCACCAGCCGCAGCGGCCCCGGCGCGGGCTGCGCGCTTGACACCTCCGCGCTGCCGCCGGGCGCGCCGCCCTGCAGGGCCTGCATGGCCCGCGCATCCAGCCGCGCCACCGAAGAGATGCTGTGCCCGGCTTCGGTCAGCTGCCGCATCAGCCGCGCCCGCGCGACATCCGCATCGCCGTACAGCCTGTGCTGGCCGGCGGTCTTCGCCGGCTCGAACGCCCCGTAGCGCTGTTCCCAGATCCTCAGGGTCGACACCGGCACGCCGGACAGCCGCGACACGGCACCGATGCGGTGCAGCACCAATGGATGAGTAGATTCATTGCGGAGGTTTGACATGAAGCTGACGAAGTGTGAGAAGTTTAACGAGCAACAAACCTTGACGCGAGATACAATTCCGACACAAATTCTATTCAAAGACGCAGGGAGCGCCAAGAAATTGTTGTCCAAAGGCTCACATGCGTAGTTTTTTGTCGAGACTTCTGCTGGCACTCCTGCCCGGAGTGGCTGTGGCGCAGCCGCTCGCCCCGGTCCATCCTTGGGTCGTGCCGCCGCCGGACCTGCAGCCCGCCGCGCGTTTCACCAACCTGACCGACGGCCAGACCCTGGACTCGCCCTTCGTGGCACGCTTCGGGCTGGCGTTGCGCGGGCTGGTGCCGGCCGGGCACGAGGCCGGCACCAACGGCCACCACCACCTGCTGGTGAACCAGTCGCTGCCGCTGGACTTCAGCAAGCCGCTGCCCTTCACCGACCATTACATCCACTTCGGCAAGGGCCAGATGGAGACCGTGCTGGACCTGCCGCCCGGTGACTACGACCTGCGCCTGCTGCTGGCCGACAAGGGCCACATCCCCTTCTTCGTCTACAGCAAGCCGGTGCACGTGCACGTGGCGCACCGACGCAGCGGCGTGGCCCCGGCCAGCCTGACCGGGCCGCAGCGGGTCGAGATCGTCGAGCCGGCCGACCGCGCCGAACTGCACGACGCCTTCCGCGTGGCGTTCCACGCCAGCGGATTCAATGTCTCCAGCGCGGCCGCGCAGGTCCCCGGCACCGGCCACTTCCGGCTGGCGGCCGAGGGCCACGGGGCGCGGCCCGAAGTGATGGACTTCCGCGGCGGGGAAACCGAAGCCTGGATCCGCCCGCCCACGGGCGACTGGCGCCTGCGGCTGGAGTTCATCGACAACGCGACGGGCGCCACGCTCGCCACCTCGCCCACCGTGGCGCTGCACGAAGACACCCATGGCAGCCAGAAAGTGGCCCATGTGGCCCAGAGGTAAGTCCATGCAACGCGATCCCATTTCCATCATCGACGCCGAAACGGCGCCCTCGTGGCTGGGCGAGACCCGGCAGCTGGACATCACGCATCCCAAGGTGCACATCACGGCGCAGAAGCTGACGCAGGCGCTGCAGACCTTCCGCGAGCGCGCGGTGGCTATCCACGACTTCGTGCGCCGCATGCCCTTCGCCGCGATTCCCGACCCCGGCTCGATCACGGCCAGCGAGGTGCTGCGGCGCGGCGGCGGCGACTGCCACACCAAGGGTCTGGTCTTCGTGGCCCTGTGCCGTGCGGCCGGCTTTCCGGCCCGCCTGATGTTCGTCGAGGTGCGCACCAACTTCCTGCGCGGCGTGCTGTCGCATGGCCCGCAGAGCATGCCGCACGCCGTGGGCCAGGTGTTCGTGGACGGCCACTGGCACAGCACCGACGGCTACGTGGTGGACCCGCTGCTGTTCGCGCAGGCCAAGCGCCAGCTGCGGCTGCACGGCCTGGATTCCGGCTGGGGCATCGTGAACGATGCGCAGCCGCAGTGGGAAGGCGAAAAGCCCTGCTTCCAGCAGTTCCGCTCGCGCGACATCCGCAAGACCTACGGCGTGTTCCACGACGTGGCCCACTTCCAGGCCCACCACGAACAGGCCGGCCAGGGCTGGAGCCACGGCATCCTCTACGCCATCGGCGCGCGCGTGCTGAACCGGCGCGTCGCGCAGGTGCGCCGCCTGCCGGCGGACACCTGGCGCCGTGCGCCCGCCGGCGTGCAGGGTGGCGCCGGCGTCACCCTGCCGCTCTGAGGCGCACGCGGCCTCGGCGGGGCCGTCGCGCCCAAGGCGGCGCCAGGCCGGGCCGCGGCCGCAGCGCGGCCCGCGCCTCAGCCCACCAGCCCGTACACCGCGGCGAACACCCCGAACGCACTGGTCAGTGCGATCAGCGCGCCCGCCACCCACGCGTACCAGCCGGCCAGCCGGTGCGGCGGGCGCAGCGCCCGGCGTGCCAGCAGGAACAGGAAGCCCAGCACCACCGGCAGCAGCAGCGCGTTCATCACCTGCACGGCCACCGACAGCTTCACCAGGTCGGCGCCGGAAGTGACCAGCACGCCGCCCGCCACCAGCGTGAGCGCGAACACCGCATAGAACCACGGCGCCTCGCGCGGGTGGTGCTCCAGCGAACGCTTGTAGCCCGCGACCTCGCCCAGGCCCCAGGCTGCCGTCAGGCACACCACGACGGTCGCCACCAGAGCAGCCCCGGCGAGCCCGAGCGCGAACACGATGCGGCCCACGGTGAAGCCCAGCGAGGGCGTGAGCGCGTTGGCGATCTGCGGCACGTTGTCCAGGTGCGTGTCGCCGCCAGCGCCGCTGAGCACCGCGCCCGTGGCGATCAGCACCGCCGCCATGATCAGCTGGGTCACCAGCGCGCCGACGGCAGTGTCCACGCGGGCCAGCCGCAGGTGCCGCAGGTCCAGGCCTTTGTCGACCACGGCGGACTGCTGGTAGAACACCATCCAGGGCATGATGACCGCGCCGATGTTGGCCGCCGCCAGGTAGAGGAACTTGGGGTCGGCCAGCGGCGCCGCCAGGAACTGCGCGCCGACGGCGTGCAGGTCGGGCGAGGCGCGCCAGGCGACGAAGATGAAGGCCAGCTCGAACAGGCCGAAGGCGATGGCCACGCGCTCCACCGAATGGTAGGAGCCCGACATGACCATCACCAGGATGCCCACGATGACAGCTGCCACGGTGGGCACCTCCGGCAGCCCGAAGAGCTGGGCCACGCCGACGATGCCGCTCAGCTGCGTCAGCAGCGCGCCCACGCAGGCCACGCACAGGGTGGACACCGACAGCCAGGCCCAGCCGCGGCCGAAGGTCTCGCGGATCAGCTCGCCATGGCCGCGCTGGGTGGCCAGCCCCAGGCGCAGCGTCAGCTCCTGCACGACGAAGAGGATGGGCACCAGGATCAGCTGCAGCACCAGCAGGCGGTAGCCCCATTGCGCGCCGCTCTGCGCGGCCGTGATGATGCTGCCGGCGTCCGTGTCGGCCAGCATGACCACCAGGCCGGGACCCAGCACGCTGAGCAGGCGCCAGCGGGGAGAAACGGGCCGGGAATTGGGAACGGGAGCCGGTGGCGGGGTCATGAAACGATGCAAATGAGAATCAGTTTCATGATAGCCCAGCCCCTCTGCCGCATGGGCTGCGGGGACATGCGGGAGGCGACGCCGGCGAGTCGGCCCGGCGCTGGCGCCGCTGTCAGTGGCGCAGCAGGAACACCGCCAGCACGGCCAGCACCACGATCACCAGCAGCCACAGCGCCGGCCGGGGACGGCGCGGGGCCACACCGGCATCGGCCGGTGCCGGCGCCTCGGCGCCCGGCTTGCCCAGCTGTTCGGAGTAGCTCAGCCCGGTGCCGGGCAGGCCCACGGTCGCGCGGGTGCCCCGGGGGCCGATGTTGATCGTGGCGCCGGCCTCGCCGATGGACGCGCTCACGCCCGACTTGCTGAGGTTCAGGCGCAGGCCCGGCAGCAGCCGGATGCTCTTGTGGAATCGAAAGCCCATCGGCAGAGCATAGTGGAGCCGGCCGCCCGCGGCGAGCGCCGCGCGCTGGCGCCGTCTCAGCGCGTGAGGATGTACAACACCCCGGCCAGCAGCGCGGCACCGGCGACCCACAGCCACACCGGCACGGGTGCGGGGCGAGCCTCGGCAGGCGCGGCGGGCACGGCGGCCGGCGCAGCCACCGCGGCGGGGAAGCGGCGGGCCATCTCGTCGTCGAAGCGCTTGAAGAAATCCTCGGCCATGGACCGTGCCACGCCGTCGACCAGCCGCTGGCCGACCTGGGCGATCTTGCCGCCGACCTGGGCCTGGGCCGCGTAGCGCAGCTCGCAGCCCGTGCCCTGCGGCGTCAGGTGCACCTGGGCCGCGCCCTTGCCGAAGCCGGCCGCGCCGCCCTGGCCCTCGAAATTGATGGCGTAGCTCTGCGGCGGCACGATGTCGGTGAGGGTGATCTTGCCGGCGAACTTGGCCGACACCGGGCCGATGCGCACCGAGACGCCGACCGCGAACTGGTCGGGCCCGGTGGCCTCGACCTTGTCGCAGCCCGGGATGCAGGCCTTCAGCACCTCCGGGTCGTTCAGGGCGTCCCAGGCTTGTTGTTGGGTGACCGCGAGCGCGCGGCTGCCTTGCATGTCCATGTCAGTTTCTTTTCAACGGTTCGGGGTTTTCATCAAGGCGCCGATTTTCGCAGCAAGGTCCTGCAGGCGCTCCAGGTTGTGCACGGCCAGCATCGCGTCGGCATGCCGGTGCAGCACCGCCGCACCCTGCGCCAGCGGCTGGTACTGGTCGAAGCGCAGCAGCGGGTTGAGCCACAGCAGCCGTCGGCAACCGCGCTTGAGCCAGGCCAGTTCACGGTCCAGCACCTCGGGCTCGCCGGTGTCCAGCCCGTCGCTGATCACCAGCACCAGGGTGCGGCGCCCGACCAGCCGGCGCGCGTGCTGCGCATGCAGCGTGGCCAGTGAATCGCCCAGCCGCGTGCCGCCGGCGAAGTCGCTGATCGCGGCGCTGGCGGCCGCCAGCATGGCGTCCGGGTCGCGCAGGCGGAAGGGGCCCGACAGTTCGGTCAGCTGCGTGCCGAAGGCGAACACGTCGCGCTGGCGCAGGCGGCGCGTGGCCGAGTGCAGGAAGGCGAGCAGCAGGCGCGCGTAGCGCTCCATGGAGCCCGAGACATCCACCAGCACCAGCAGCGGCAGGTCCTGCGGAACACGCTCCAGGCGGGGCAGGTCGAACAGCTCGCCGCCCGTGCGCGCGGCGTGGCGCAGCATGCGCCCCCAATGCGGCCGGGCACCGCGCGTGCCCGGCGCCGTGCGGCGCCCGGGCACCTGCGGCACCGGCAGGGGAATCTCGCGCGCCAGCCGCTCCACCAGCGCGAACTCGCTGGCCGTGAGCGCGTTGAAGTCGGCGTGGCGCAGGCGCTGCACGTCGCTGGCCGTCATGGCCGCGTCCAGGTCGATGGTGTCGTCCTTGCGCGGCGGTGCGTTCTTGCCGAAGGTCTTCTGCGGCTGCAGCGCCTCCGTCACCCGCGGCCTGCGCTTGGACGCCTCGGCCCGGCCCTCGGCCGAAGGCAGCATCTGCGAGAGCAGCTTGTTGGCCACCTCCGGGTCGCGGAAGTAAGCGTCGAAGAGCTCGCGGAAGACCAGCCGGTCCTGCTCGCGGCTGACGGTGACGGACTCCAGCGCGGCACACAGGTCGGCCTTGCTGGCGACACCGACCAGCCGAGCGGCCTCCTGCGCCAGGGCGATGCGGGCGCTGTCCACCGGCACGCCCGCGCGCCGCAGCGCGCGGCCGAAACCGGTGATGTTGTCGGCCAGCTTGCCGGTGCGCGCGTCGCCCAGGAGCACGGGACGGCCCCCGCGCGTTCAGGAGAGCGTGTCCTCGGGCGCAAGAAGCTGCGCCGCGAGGTCGCGGTTGAGGGCAGCCACGTCGTCGCGCTGCTTGAACAGGATGCCGGCGGTGTCCGCCACCACTTCGGGGTCCAGGGCCAGCGTGTCCAGGGCAACCAGCGCCTTGGCCCACTCGACGCTCTCGGCGATGCCGGGCGCGCGCTGGAAGGCATTGGCGAAGGGCTGGCTGCGCAGGCGCTGCACGAAGTGCGCGACCTGCTCCGACAGCACCTCGCCGGCCTGCGGCACGCGGGCCCGCACGATGGCCAGCTCGCGCTCGCGGTCGGGGTAGTCCAGCCAGTGGTAGAGGCAGCGCCGCTTGACGGCGTCGTTCAGGTCGCGCGTGCGGTTGCTGGTGAGGATGGTGACCGGCAGCGCCTTCGCGCGTATGGTGCCGATCTCCGGGATGCTGACCTGGTACTCGCCCAGGTACTCCAGCAGGAAGGCCTCGAAGGGCTCGTCGGCGCGGTCCACCTCGTCGATCAGCAACACCGCGCCGGGCGCGGGCGTCTCCAGCGCCTGCAGCAGCGGGCGCCGGATCAGGTAGCGCTCCTGGTAGACCTCGCGCTCCACCTGCGCAGCGTCGGCCTTGCCCTCGGCGGCGCGCATGTGCAGCAGCTGGGCCGCGTAGTTCCACTCGTAGAGCGCCTCGCGCTGCTCCAGGCCGTCATAGCACTGCAGGCGCAGCAGGCTGCGCGAGAGCGCTTGCGCCAGCGACTTGGCCAGCTCGGTCTTGCCCACGCCGGGTTCGCCCTCGAGCAGCAGCGGGCGCTGCAGCTTGAGGGCCAGGAAGACGGCAGTGGCCAGGCGCCGGTCGGCCCAGTAGCCGACCGCTTCCAGGCCTTGCTGCAGCGAATCGATGCTGTCGAACACTAGCCCAGCGCCTTGGCGACGGCCCTCTGCGTCATCACGCTGATCAGGTTCGCGCGGTACGCGGCCGAGGCGTGCAGGTCGCTCGCGAGGTCCGAGGCATCGATCTTCACGCCCTTGGCCGCATCCGGCGTGAAGGACTGGGACAGGGCCTGCTCCAGGCCGGCATGGCGGAACACGCCGTTGCCGCCGCCGGTGACCGCCACGCGCGCGCCGGCATCGGTCTGCGCGACGAACACGCCGATCAGCGCGAAGCGCGAGGCCGGCTGGCGGAACTTCATGTAGGCCGCCCGCTTGGGGATGGGGAAGCTCACCGCGGTGATCAGCTCGCCCTCTTCCAGCGCCGTGGCGAACATGCCCTGGAAGAAGTCGTCAGCGGCGATCTTGCGCTTCGTGGTGTGCACCGTGGCGCCCAGGCCCAGCACCGCGGACGGGTAGCAGGCGGCCGGGTCGTTGTTGGCCACCGAGCCGCCCAGCGTGCCCAGCGCCCGCACCTGGCGGTCGCCGATGCCGCCGGCCAGGTCGGCCAGGCCGGGGATCGCGGCGTTCACCTCGGCGTTGGAGGCCACCTCGGCATGGCGCGTCATGGCGCCAATGACGATGGCATTGCCCTCGCGGCGGATGCCGGACAGGTCGCCGATCGCGCCCAGGTCGACCAGGGTCTCGGGGCTGGCCAGGCGCAGCTTCATGGAAGCCAGCAGGGTCTGGCCGCCGGCCAGCACCCGCGCGGCACTGTTGCCGGCCAGGCGGGAGGCGTCGGCAACGGATGAAGGACGCTCGAATTGGAATGCGTACATGGTTGTATCTCCTTGGATGATGACGATGACTTCGCTTCGCTTCGGGTGATGCGGGGCCGGCGGCTCGCGCCGCCGCCCGGCATCACGCGTCAGGCGTCATCCGTCATGCAGCGCCCGCGGCCTGGATGGCGTCCCACACCCGCGGGGGCGAGGCCGGCATGTCCAGCTCCTTCACGCCCAGCGGACGCAGCGCGTCCAGCACGGCATTGATCACGGCCGGGGGCGAACCGATCGCGCCGGCTTCGCCGCAGCCCTTGGTGCCTAGGGGGTTGTGCGTGCAGGGCGTCACCACGTGGTCCAGCTTCATCGAGGGCACGTCGGTCGCGCGCGGCATCGCGTAGTCCATGAAGGAGCCGGTCATCAGCTGGCCGGTCTCCTTGTCGTACACGCAGTTCTCCATCATGGCCTGGCCGATGCCCTGCGCCACGCCGCCGTGCACCTGGCCCTCGACGATCATCGGGTTGATGATGGTGCCGAAGTCGTCCACCGCGCTGAAGCGGTCGATGCGCACCACGCCGGTCGCCGGGTCCACCTCGACCTCGCAGATGTAGGTCCCCGCGGGGAAGGTGAAGTTGGTCGGGTCGTAGAAGGCGGTCTCGTTCAGGCCCGGCTCCAGCTTGTCCAGCGGGTAGTTGTGCGGCACATAGGCCGTCAGCGCCACCTGGCCGAAGGGGATCTTCTTGTCCGTGCCCTTGACGCGGAACTCGCCGTTGCTGAACTCGATGTCGCCGTCGCCGGCTTCCATCAGGTGGGCGGCGATCTTCTTGGCCTTGGCCTCGATCTTGTCCAGCGCCTTCATGATGGCCGCGCCGCCGACCGAGATCGAGCGCGAGCCGTAGGTGCCCATGCCGAAGGGCACGCGGCCGGTGTCGCCGTGGACCACGTCCACGTTCTCGACCGGGATGCCCAGGCGGGCCGCCACGACCTGCGCGAAGGTGGTCTCGTGGCCCTGGCCGTGGCTGTGCGAGCCGGTGAACACCGTCACGCTGCCGGTCGGGTGCACGCGCACCTCGCCGCACTCGAACAGGCCGGCGCGCGCACCGAGCGCACCCGCGATGTTGGAGGGGGCGATGCCGCAGGCCTCGATGTAGCTGCTGTAGCCCAGGCCACGGCGCAGGCCCTTGGCCTCGCTGGCCTTGCGGCGGGCCTCGAAGCCGGCCACGTCGGCCAGCACCTGGGCCTTGTCCATGCAGGCGTGGTAGTCACCGATGTCGTACTGCAGCGCCACCGGCGTCTGGTACGGGAAGGTGGTGATGAAGTTGCGCTTGCGGATCTCGTCCTGGCCCAGGCCCATGTCCCAGCCACAGCGCGACACCAGGCGCTCCAGCAGGTAGGTGGCCTCGGGGCGGCCGGCGCCACGGTAGGCATCCACCGGCGCGGTGTTGGTGAACCAGGCGTCCACTTCCACGTAGACCTGCGGCGTCGTGTACTGGCCCGCCAGCAGCGTCGCGTACAGGATGGTGGGCACCGCGCTGGCGAAGGTGGACAGGTAGGCGCCCATGTTGGCGTCCGTGTGCACGCGCATGGCCAGGAACTTGCCGTCCTTGTCCATCGCCATCTCTGCGGTGCTGATGTGGTCGCGCCCGTGGGCGTCGGTCAGGAAGGATTCGCTGCGGTCGGCGGTCCACTTGATCGAGCAGTTCAGCTGCTTGGCGGCCCAGGTCAGGGCCACGTCCTCGGCGTACAGGAAGATCTTGGAGCCGAAGCCGCCGCCCACGTCGGGGGCGATCACGCGCACCTTGTGCTCGGGCAGGCCCAGCACGAAGGCCGTCATCAGCAGGCGCTCGACGTGCGGGTTCTGGTTGGCGACGTACAGCGTGTACTCGTCGCTGGCGCGGTTGTAGCTGCCGATGGCCGAGCGCGGCTCGATCGCGTTGGGCACCAGGCGGTTGTTGACCAGTTCCAGCTTGGTGACGTGCGCGGCGTTGGCGAAGGCCGCGTCCACTGCGGACTTGTCGCCGATCGCCCACTTGTAGCAGTGGTTGTCGGGTGCGGCGTCGTGCAGCGCGGGGCCCTTGGCGGCGGTGCGCATGTCGACCACGGCGGGCAGCGGCTCGTAGTCCACCACCACGGCCTCGGCCGCATTGCGGGCCTGCTCCAGCGTGTCGGCCACCACCATGGCGACCTGGTCGCCCACGTAGCGGGCCTTGCCCAGGGCCAGCACCGGGTGCGGCGGCTCCTTCATGGGCTGGCCGTCGGTGCTGGTGATCAGCCAGCCGCAGGGCAGGCCGCCCATCTTGCCTTCGAGGTCCTTGCCGGTGAAGACCTTGGACACGCCGGGCATGGCCTCGGCGGCGGAGACGTCGATGGACTTGATGATGGCGTGCGCGTGCGGCGAACGCACGAAGATCGCATAGCGCTGGTTGGCCATCAGCACGTCGTCGGTGTACTGGCCGGCGCCGGTCAGGAAGCGCAGGTCCTCCTTGCGGCGGACAGCCTCACCGATGTGAGGCAGCTTGGCGAAATCGGATGCACCCATGTCGTTCTCCTCAGGCCTTCATGCCGGCCGCGCCCATCTGGACGGCCTTGACGATGTTCTGGTAGCCGGTGCAGCGGCAGATGTTGCCTTCCAGCTGCTCGCGGATGGTGGTTTCGTCGGCGTTGGGATGGCGGCTGCACAGGTCGACCGCGCTCATCACCATGCCCGGGGTGCAGAAGCCGCACTGCAGGCCGTGGCACTCCTTGAAGGCCGCCTGCATGGGGTGCAGCGTGCCGTCGGCCTGGGCCAGGCCCTCGATCGTGGTGATCTCGGCGCCGGGATGCTGGGCGGCCAGCGTGTTGCAGGACTTCACCGCACGGCCGTTCACCAGCACCGTGCACGCCCCGCACTGGGCGGTGTCGCAACCGACGTGGGTCCCGGTCAGCCGCAGGTGCTCCCGCAGCGCCTGCACCAGCAGCGTGTTCGGGGCGACCTCGACGCTGGCCGGCTTGCCGTTGACCTTGAACTGCACAAGCATGGATGTCTCCTTGGGGGTAACGAATCTCTGGAGCGGCCATTGTTGGACGCACCCCCTGCCCCAACCCTAGGCGAAACCCTAGGAGACTCAGCGGGCCCCGGGGAAATTCTCAAAATGGAACAATGCACGGATCAGGTCCTGCCAGCGTCCTGCCAGCTTTACGCCTCACGGCTCCACCGATGACCCAGACCGCCCTCCCCGACCGCGCCGCGCTGCGCCTGCAGCAGATCGCCCGGGCCCGGCACGCGGTCATGCAGGGCGGGGCCGGCACGGCCCCCGCCGCCCCGGCCGGGGGCGCCGACGGGGCCTGGATCGAACGATCGTGGCGGCGCTGCCTGGCGCAGGGCCTGCAGCCCGGCCAGCCGGTGCATTTCGACCTGGTCTCGCCGGCCGCGCCGGCGCGCCTGCGCGAGGCGCACCGCGACCTGCTGCAGGCCGCACGGCCCACGCTGGAGCGCCTGGGCCGCGCGCTGGAGCACACCCGCTACTTCGCCATCCTGGTCAACGCGCAGGGCCTGGTGCTGGATGCCCAGGGCGCCATCGACCGCAGCGACCGCCGCGCTGCGCTCATCGCGCGCCCCGGCGTGGACCTGTCAGAGCGCGCCGTGGGCACCACGGCGATCTCGGTCACCCTGGCCGAGCAGCAGGCCGTGTGGCTGCACCGGGGCGAGCACTTCTTCGACGACAACGCCTGCTACAGCTGTGCCGGGGCCCCGCTGTACGGCCCCGACGGCTCGTGCGTGGGCATGCTGGACCTGACCGGCGTGGACGTGGCCGAGCGGCCCGAGCTGCGCCACCTGGTGGCCCAGTCGGCGCGCAGCATCGAGAACGCGCTCACGGTCGCGCAGCCGCACCACCTGCTGGTGCGCCTGAACTGGCCTGGGCGGGCGCTGGGCAGCGAGGACGACGGCCTGCTCGCGCTGGACGCCGAGGGCTGGGTGCGGGGCGCCAACGGGGCGGCGCGGCAGATGATGCCGCTGCTGCAGGCCCCGGGCCCGGCCTGCCATTGCAGCGAACTCTTCGCCCAGCCCTGGGAGCCGCTGTTCGATGCCGCGCGCCACGGCAGCGCACCGGCCGAGATGGCGCTGTGGTCCGGCCTGCGCCTGGCCGCCCTGCCCATGCCGGCCGGCCAGGCCGACCTGCCCGGCGTGGCCACGCCGCTGCGCGACCTGGAGAGCGCGCTCATCCACAACGCGGTGGCGCAGGCCGGCGGCAGCGTGGCGCAGGCGGCCAAGGTGCTGGGCATCAGCCGCGCCACGATCTACCGCAAGCTGGCGCGCAAGGGCCGCTGAAGCCGCAGCTCGGCCGTGGCGGCCCGCTCAGTGCGCGGCGTCGGCGGCGGCGGGAACGGCCGCGCCGCGGCCCGGCCGCCGGATCAGCAGCAGCAGCGGGATGGTCACCAGCGTGATGATCATCATGGTGCGGAAGTCATCCACGTAAGCCAGCAGCGCGGCCTGCCGCGTCACCTCGGCGTTCAGCAGCGCGAGCCCGGCCTCGCTGCCGGCGCCCAGGCCCGGCGGCAGCAGGTCCAGCCCGCGGTTGCCCGGCGCCACCAGCGCGGCCAGCTGCTCGTGCGCCTGCGCCGCGTGGCGCGTGAGCAGGGCCTGCACGATGGAGATGCCCACGCTGCCGCCGATGTTGCGCAGCAGGCTGTAGATGGGCGTGCCGTCGCCGCGCAGCCGCGGCGCGAGCGTGGCGAAGGTGGCGGTGGACAGCGGCACGAAGGTGAAGCCGATGCCCAGGCCCTGGATGAAGCCCGACACGATCACCAGCTGGCTGTCCATCTGCAGCGTGATGTGCGTCATCTGCCACAGCGCGAACGCGGTGAGGCCGAAGCCCAGCGCCATGATGGCGCGCACGTCGATGCGGTGCACCACCCGGCCGACCACGATCATCGCGATCATGGTGCCTATGCCGCGCGGCGCGGTCACCATGCCGGTGTAGACCACGGGGAAGTCCATCAGCCCCTGCAGGAAGGTCGGCAGCAGCGCCATGGTGCCGTAGAGCACCATGCCGACCACGAAGCCGAAGGACATGCCCGTCACGAAGTTGCGGTCGCGCAGCAGGTCGCGGTCCAGGAAGGAGGCGCCGCGCACGGTCCAGGTGTGGGCCACGAAGAAGGCGAAGGCCACCAGGGCACCCACCGCCTCCAGGCGGATCTCCCAGGAATCGAACCAGTCCAGCAGTTCCCCGCGGTCCAGGAAGAGCTGCAGCAGGCCGATCGCCAGGCTGAGCGTGATGAAGCCGAACATGTCGAACTTGCCGCTGGGCGGACGGCTCTCGGGCAGGTAGCGCGCGATGCCCCAGAAGGCGAAGGCGCCCACCGGCACGTTGATGAAGAAGACCCAGCGCCAGTCGAAGTTCTCGGTCAGCCAGCCGCCCATCAGCGGCCCGAGGATGGGCCCGACCATGATGCCCGCACCCCAGATCGCCATCGCCTGGCCGACCCGCTCGGGCGGGTTGATGTCCAGCAGCACGGCCTGGGAGAGCGGCACCAGCGCGGCGCCGAAGATGCCCTGCAGCAGCCGGGCCGCGACGATGGCCCCCAGCGACCCCGACAGGCCGCACAGCGCGGACGCCACCGTGAAGCCGATGACGGAGACCAGGAAGACCTTGCGCCGGCCCCAGCGGGCGCACAGCCAGCCGGTCATGGGCAGCGCGATGGCGGAGGAGACGATGTAGCTCGTCAGCACCCAGGTGATCTGGTCCTGCGAGGCCTGCAGGCTGCCCTGCATGTGCGGCAGCGCCACGTTGGCGATGGTGGTGTCCAGCGCCTGCATGATGGTCGCCAGCATGATGGACACGGTGATCATCCCGCGGTGCGGGTGCTGGGCGGCCGTGCTCATGGGGCCGCCTCGCCGGTGAGCCGGTCGCGCACGCTGCCCAGCATGTCCAGCAGCTGGGCCTGGCTGGCAGCGTCCAGCCCGCCCAGCACCTCGCGCGTGAGCTCGTCGCCGATCTTGAGTGCGCCGTCCAGGGCGCGGGCGGCGCGCGGGCGCAGCGCCAGCAGGTTCACCCGCCGGTCGCCCTCGCAGGGCTGGCGCTCGACCCAGCCCGCGGCGGCCATGCGGTCGCACAGGCTGGCGATGGCCATGGGCGTCACCCCAAGGCGCTGCGCGAGCGCCGACTGCGGCAGCGGCTCGCCCGCGGCCGAGAGTGCGAACAGCAGCCGGCACTGGGCCTGCGACAGGCCCAGGCGCTCACGCGCCAGGCGGTCGAACTGCTGGGAATACAGGCGCCCGACCTCGTTGACGAGGAAGCCGAAGCGCCGGGTCAGCGGCTTTTTCATAAACAGGCTGATTGTAAGCCTGTTTAGTATCTCCGCGGGTTCCGGCCGCTAGCCCCCCAGGCTGCTGAAGCACAGCGCCGCCACGGTGAGCGCCATGGCGGCCGTGGCCGCCCAGCCCATGCGGCGCAGGCGCGGCGAGATCGCGTGGGCGCCCATCACGTCGGCGCGCGAGGCGAGCCGCATCATCACGGCCATGATGGGCACGGCGATCACGCCGTTGATGACCGCGGCCCAGAACAGCTCGCGCACCGGGTCCACGGGCAGGAAGCACAGCGCCACGCCGCCCAGCGTGGCGCCCGCCACCAGGCCGTAGAAGCCGCGGCCCTCGCCCTGCTCCAGCCGCAGGCTGAGGCTGCCGCGCCAGCCCAGCGCCTCGGCCATGGCGTAGGCGGCGGAGCCGGCGAGCACCGGCACGGCCAGCATGCCCGTGCCGATCACGCCCAGGGCGAACAGCAGGAAGGCGCGCTCGCCGGCGATGGGCCGCAGCGCCTGCGCCGCTTCCGCCGAGGTCTGGATCTGGGTGATGCCGGCCGCGTGCAGCGTGGCCGCCGTGGCCAGGATGATGAAGAAGGCCACCAGGTTGGAGAAGGCCATGCCGATGTTGGTGTCCCACTTGATGCGGCGCAGGTGGTGCCGCACCTCGGCCGCGCTGTGCGGCTGCCCGGGGCCGGCCGAGCGGTCCTCCATCTCCTGGCCGGCCTGCCAGAAGAAGAGGTAGGGACTGATGGTGGTGCCGAAGACAGCCACCACCGTGAGCAGGGTGTCGCGCGAGGCGCTCAGCTGCGGCCACGCGATGCGCAGCGCCACCTCGGTCCAGTCCAGCCGCACCGAGAAGGCCACGGCCACGTAGGCCAGCAGGGCCAGGGTGAGCCACTTGAGCCAGCGCACGTAGGCCCGGTAGGGCAGGAAGACCTGCAGCACCAGGCTGGCCAGCCCGAAGGTGACGGCGTAGATGTGCAGCGAGCCGCCGGCCAGCAGGTGCAGCGCCTCGGCCATGGCGGCGATGTCGGCGGCGATGTTCAGCGTGTTCGCCAGCACCAGCAGGCCGACCACGCCCAGCAGCACCGGCCGCGGGAAGGCGCGCTTGATGTTGGCCGCCAGGCCCAGCCCGGTGACGTAGCCGATGCGCGCGCTGATGACCTGGATCGCCGACATCAGCGGCAGGGTGAACACCACCGTCCACAGCATGGAGAAGCCGAACTGCGCGCCGGCCTGCGAATAGGTGGCGATGCCGCTGGGGTCGTCGTCGGCGGCGCCCGTGATCAGGCCCGGGCCCAGCTTGCCGGCCTGGCCGCGCAGCCAGCGCCAGCGCAACTGCAGGTTCCTCATCGCCACCTCATCCTAGAATCACAGCCCATGATCGGCTCCGTGCTTTCCATCTCTGCCGGCGCCTCGCTGGGCGCCCTCCTGCGCTGGGTGTTGTCCTCGCGCTTCAACCCGTTGTTCCCGGCCCTGCCGCCGGGCACGCTGATGGCGAACCTGCTGGGCGGCTACCTGATCGGCATCGCGGTCGCGGTGTTCGCCCAGTGGCCCGACCTGCCGCCGCAGTGGCGCCTGTTCATCGTGACCGGCTTCCTGGGCGGCCTGACCACTTTCTCGACCTTCTCCGCGGAGGTGGTGACCCAGCTGCAGAACGGCCACACCGCCTGGGCGCTGGCGACCGCCTTCACCCACCTGCTGGGCTCCTTCGCGCTGACGGCCCTGGGCATCGCCACCGTGACCTGGCTGCGCTGAGCGGGCCGGGCGCGGGGGCCTGCCGTCCACGAGGCCGCCCACGCTCAGGCGCCGGCCTGTGCGGGCGCCGCCTGCGGCTGCGCCAGCACCTTGTCGATACGCCGCCCGTCCAGGTCCACCACCTCGAACACCCAGTCCCCGCAATCGATGCGCTCGCCGGTGGCAGGCAGGTGGCCGGACACGGCCATGAGCAGGCCGGCGACGGTGTTATAGCGGCCGCGGTCCTCCTCGGGGAGTTCGCGGATGTCCAGCCGGGCCTTGAGCTCGGCCACGGGCATCAGCCCGTCCAGCAGCCAGGATCCGTCCTCGCGCCGGGTGGCCCAGGCGTCGGTCTGCGCGCCCGGCTGCAGCTCGCCGGTGATCGCCTCCAGCAGGTCGTGCGGCGTCATCAGGCCCTGCACCACCCCGTACTCGTCGACCACGAACACCATGCGGCCGGCCTTCTGGCGGAACTGCTCCAGCAGTTCCATGCCGGTGAGCGTCTCCGGCACGAAGAGCGCCGGCTGGGCCAGCTGGTCCAACGTCGCCGTGCTGCCCTCGGGCTGGCCAAGCAGGGCGGCGACGGCGACCAGCCCCACCACCTCGTCCAGCGAGCCCCGGCACACCGGGTACCAGGAATGCGGCTCCAGCGCGGCCAGCTGGCGCAGGGCGTGCACCGCCAGCGTGCCCGACTGCAGCCAGACGATGTCCGAGCGCGGCACCATCATGGAGGTCAGCGGCCGGTCGTCCAGGTGGAACACGTTCTGCACCATCTGGTGCTCGTGCTGCTCGATCACGCCCGCGTCCACGCCCTCCTCCAGGCTGTGCACGATCTCCTCCTCGGTCATGCCCCGGCCCTTGCCCACGTCGATGCGCAGCAGGCGCAGCACCGCCAGCGTGGTGGCGGTCAGCAGCCTGACGAAGGGGCCGGCGGCGCGGGCCAGCCAGGCCATGGGCCGTGCCACATGGCGGGCCACCGCCTCGGGGTAGAGCTGGCCGATGCGCTTGGGCACCAGCTCGCCGAAGATGATGGTGATGAAGGTGATGGCGGTGACCACCAGGCCCGTGGCCAGCACTTCGGCCACGCCGCGGTGCAGCCCCAGGCCGATGAGCCAGGCCGCCACGGGCGGGCTGAAGGCGGCCTCGCCCACGATGCCGTTGAGGATGCCGGTGGCGGTGATGCCGACCTGCACGGTCGAGAGGAACTGGGTCGGCCGCTCCATCAGCTCGAGCGCGACGCGCGCACCGGCGTCCTCGTCCTCGGCCAGCGTCATCAGTCGCGCCTTGCGGCTGGAAGCCAGCGCCATCTCGGACATGGCGAACACGCCGTTCAGCACCGTGAGCAGTGCGATCAGCAGCAGTTCCATCCGCGACGAGAGAAGTCAGCCACCGGGTGACTGTACTTGATCGCCCCCGGCCGGCGGGGGGTGCAGCGCCGCTCAGCCGGTGCGCACGCGGCTGCGCGCGCCGGGTGCCCGGGGCCCGAGCTGGGCCAGGCACTCCGCGAGCTGCACGGCGCACAGCGGCTTGCCCAGGAAGGCGTCCATGCCGGCAGCCAGCGCCTGCCCGCGGCGGGCCGGGCTGGCCTCGCCGGCGACACCGATGATGAGCGCGCGATGGCCCCGCTGGCGCAGCAGCTGCGTGGCCTCGGCGCCGTCCATGAAGGGCATGGCGCCGTCCATGAGCACGACGTCGTAGTCCTGGCTGTCCATGGCCACGATGGCCTCCAGGCCGTCGGCGGCGAAGTGCACCTGGGCGCCCAGGGCCGTGCGCAGCAGGCGGCCCGCGCAGTCGCGCCAGGCGGCCTCGTCGTCCACGACCAGCCAGCGCCCGCTGGCCGCGCGCGGCGGCGGGGCGGGACGGTTCGGCGGCTCGGACGTGGGCATGCGAACAGGCTAACCGCGGCCGCGGCGGCCGGCTTAGGGAAATGGCTGAGGGGCCCGTCAGTCCGCCGTCAGCGCGGCCCTGCGGACCGTGGGCCCGCGCCGGCGCCCTATCATCCGCCCCACATGGCTTCCTACCTGATCGGCGATCTCCAGGGCTGCGACGAACCGCTGGGCCGCCTGCTGGACCAGGCCGGCTTCTCGCCCAGCCGCGACACCCTGTACCTGCTCGGCGACCTGGTCAACCGCGGGCCCGAATCCGCCCAGGTGCTGCGGCGCCTGGCCGGCTACGGCGACGCGGCGCGCTGCCTGCTCGGCAACCACGACCTCAGCCTGCTGGCCATCGCGCAGGGGGTTCGCGCACCGCACCGCAACGACACCCTGGACGCGCTGCTGGCCGCGCCCGACCGCGACGCCCTGCTGGACTGGCTGCGCCAGCAGCGCATGGCCATGCACGAACACGGCATCCTGATGGTGCACGGCGGCGTGCTGCCGGCCTGGGACCTGGCGCAGGTGATGGCCCTGGCGGCCGAGGTCGAGGCCGCGCTGCGGGGGCCGGACCTGGCGGCGTTCCTGCCCCGCATGTACGGCAACCAGCCCTCGGCCTGGGACGAGGGCCTGCAGGGGGCTGACCGTCTGCGCGTGATCGTCAACGCCCTCACCCGGCTGCGCTTCGTCACCCCCGACGGGCACATGGACCTGAAGGCCTCCGGCGGGCTGGACGCCGCACCGCCCGGCCACCTGCCCTGGTTCGAGGTGCCGGGCCGCCGCACCGCGAACGTGACGGTGGCCTTCGGCCACTGGTCCACCCTGGGCCTGCTGCGGCGGCCGGGGCTGATCTGCCTGGACACGGGCTGCGTCTGGGGCGGCTGCCTGAGCGCCCTGCGCCTGGCCGCCGATGGCGCGCACGAGCTGCTGCAGGTGCAGTGCGAGCAGGCCCAGGCGCCGGGGGAGTAGCCAGCCTCAGGCCGGTGCGTAGCCCGCCTCGGCCAGGGCACGGCCGATCTGCTCGCGCTGCGCCTGCGACTCCACCTGGGCCGTCTTGGCCTGCAGGTCCACCTGCACCTTGGCCTGCGGGTCCACGGACTGCACGGCCTCGGTCACGGCGCGCACGCAGTGGCCACAGCTCATCTGGGGCAGCTTGAATTCGATCATGGGCGTCCTTTCTGTTCGACGAAGCGTTGGGATCGCGCAAGTGTGGACCTTCCCATGGTGGTAAGGTCAAGCCTTGACTCTCCCACCATGGGAAGGTTCAGGATGACGCCATGAACACCGCCACACTTCCCGCCCCGGCCGAGGCCGACGGCGACGCCTGCGACTGGCGCCTGCCCATCGAAGGCATGACCTGCGCCTCCTGCGCCGGCCGCGTCGAGCGCGCGCTCAAGGCGCTGCCGGGCGTGCAGGACGCCAGCGTGAACCTGGCCACCGAGACGGCCAGCGTGCAGGCCGGGCCCGCGCTCACGCTGCCCGTGCTGCAGGCCGCGATCGAGAAGGCCGGCTACGCCGTCGGCGCGGGCGCGCAGAAGCTGGAGACCGGCGAGGAGGCCGTGCCCGTGCCGCAGCCCGCCCCCGGCGCCCGCGCGGCCTGGCCGGTGATCGCCGCCGCCCTGCTCTCGCTGCCGCTGGTGCTGCCCATGCTGGCCATGCCCCTGGGCCTGGACTGGGCGCTCCCGGCCTGGCTGCAGTTCGCGCTGGCGACGCCGGTGCAGTTCGTGCTGGGCGCGCGCTTCTACCGTGCCGGCTGGAAGGCCCTGCGCGCGGGCGCCGGCAACATGGACCTGCTGGTCGCGCTGGGCACCAGCGCCGGCTGGGGCCTGTCCGTCTACCTCTGGCGCGCGCACGGCAGCGGCCACGGCATGCCGCACCTGTACTTCGAGGCTTCCGCCGTCGTGGTGACGCTGGTGCTGCTGGGCAAGTGGCTGGAAGCCCGGGCCAAGCGACAGACGACGGAGGCGATACGCGCGCTGAACGCGCTGCGGCCGGAGCTGGCCCGCGTGCGCGGCGCGGACGGCCAGGAACGCGAGCTGCCGGTGGCGCAGGTGCGCGTGGGCGACCGCGTCGTGGTGCGGCCGGGCGAGCGCATCCCGGTGGACGGCGAGGTGCTGGAGGGCGCGAGCGAGGTCGACGAATCGCTGATTACCGGCGAGAGCCTGCCGGTGGCCAAGCATGCCGGCGACAAGGTCACGGGCGGCGCCGTCAATGCGCAGGGCCTCCTGCTGGTGCGCACCACCGCGGTGGGCGCGGAGTCCACGCTGGCGCGCATCGTGCGGCTGGTGGAGTCGGCGCAGGCGCGCAAGGCGCCCATCCAGCGCCTGGTCGATCGCGTGAGCGAGGTCTTCGTGCCCGTGGTCATCGCCGCGGCCGTGGTCACGCTGCTGGGCTGGGGCCTTGCGACCGGCAACTGGGAGCAGGCGATCCTGAACGCGGTCGCGGTGCTGGTGATCGCCTGCCCCTGCGCGCTGGGCCTGGCCACGCCCACGGCCATCATGGCCGGCACCGGCGTGGCCGCGCGCCACGGCATCCTGATCAAGGACGCGCAGGCCCTGGAGATCGCGCACCACGTGAAGGTGGTCGGCTTCGACAAGACCGGCACCCTGACGGAAGGCCGGCCGCGGCTGGTCGCCCTGGCCCCGGCAGGGACGGGCGAGGGTGAGGATGCGCTGCTGGCGCTGGCGGCCGCCCTGCAATCGGGCAGCGAGCATCCGCTCGCGCGGGCCACGGTGGAGGCGGCGCGCGGGCGCGGGCTGACCGTCCAGCCCGCGGGCACGCTGCAGGCCGTGGCCGGCCGCGGCGTCGCCGCGCAGGTGGACGGCCGCGAGATCCGCCTGGGCAGTTCACGCTGGATGGCCGAGCTGGGCGTGGACACCGCCGCGCTGCAGGCGCGGGCCCAGGGCCTGCAGGCCGAGGGCCGCACCGTCTCCTGGGTGGTCGAACTGGCCCAGCCGCCGCGCCTGCTGGGCCTGCTGGCCTTCGGCGACACCGTCAAGGCGGGCGCCGAAGGCGCCATCGCGAAACTCGCGGCCCAGGGGGTGAAGAGCGTGCTGCTCACCGGCGACAACGCCGGCAGCGCGCGCGCCGTGGCCGCGCAGCTGGGCATCGCCGAGGTGCGCGCCGAGGTGCTGCCGGAAGACAAGGCCCGCATCGTGGGCACGCTCAAGGCCGGCGGCGCGCTGGTCGCCATGGTGGGCGACGGCATCAACGACGCACCCGCCCTGGCGGCCGCCGACGTGGGCATCGCGATGTCCACCGGCACCGACGTGGCCATGCACGCGGCCGGCATCACCCTGATGCGCGGCGACCCGGCCCTGGTGGCGGACGCCATCGACATCTCCCGCCGCACCTACGCCAAGATCCGGCAGAACCTGTTCTGGGCCTTCGTCTACAACGTGGTGGGCATCCCGCTGGCCGCCTTCGGCCTGCTCAACCCGGTCATCGCCGGGGCGGCCATGGCCTTCAGCAGCGTGAGCGTGGTGATCAACGCGCTGATGCTGCGCCGCTGGACCGGGAGCGCGAAATGAACACGGCAAGCTCCGCACGCCATGCGCCCGCCGCCGCCACGCCGGCCGGCCCCTTCAACATCGGCGAGGCGGCCCGCCTGTCGGGCGTCTCGGCCAAGATGGTGCGCCACTACGAATCGCTGGGCCTGCTGCCCGTGGTCTCGCGCACCGACGCCGGCTACCGCCAGTACGGCGAGCGCGAGGTCCACACGCTGCGCTTCATACGCCGCGCGCGCGACCTGGGCTTTTCCATGGCGGAGATCGCCGGGCTGCTTGCGCTCTGGCAAGACCAGGGGCGCTCCAGCGCCAGCGTGAAGAGGATCGCGGCCACCCACCTGGCGGCGCTGGACGAGAAGATCGCGGAGATGGCGGCGATGCGCAAGGCGCTGCAGCACCTGGTGCACTGCTGCAGCGGGGACGGGCGGCCCGACTGCCCGATCCTGGACGAACTGGGCCGCTAGCGGACGGGCGCTCAGCCCGCCGACTTGAACAGCGCGGCGACCTTGCGCTTGGTCTTGATGTTGGCCGAGACGCGGCTTTGCACCGGCTCGGGCTCGGACTTCGAAGGGGCGGGCGCGCTGGTGGCCGCCGGCGGCTCGTAGGGCCGGTCGAAGAAGGGGTCGGCCGAGGGCGCGGGACGGGCCGCCGGGCGGGGCCGCGGCGGCGGCGGGGTGCCGTCCATCACGTCGCGCGGGTCGCCCAGCTCGCCGCGCTCGCGCCAGGTGCGGCGGCCGTCGTTGATGCGGCCGCGCGGACGGTCTTCCTCGAACTCCATGGGCTCGACCTCGATCTTGCGCTTGAGCAGCTTCTCGATGTCGCTCACCAGGCGGGCGTCGTTGCCGCCGGACACGAAGGTCACGGCCAGGCCGGAGGCGCCGGCACGGCCGGTGCGGCCGATGCGGTGCACGTAGTCCTCGGCGTTGAAGGGCACGTCGAAGTTGAAGACCGCGGGCACGTCCTTGATGTCCAGGCCGCGGGCGGCCACGTCGGTGGCCACCAGCAGGTCGACCTCGCCGGCCTTGAAGGCGGCGAGCGCCTTCAGGCGCTCGTCCTGGCTCTTGTCGCCGTGCAGGGCGGTGGTCTTCAGGCCGTCACGCTCCAGCGAGCGCGCCAGCCGGGCGCAGCCCAGCTTGCTGTTGACGAAGACGAAGGCCTGGCTGATGCCCTTGGCCCGCACGATCTGGCGCAGGGCGCGGCGCTTGTCGTCGTCGACCACGCTGTAGAAGTGCTGCTCGACGGTGGAGGCCGTCTCGTTGGGCCGGGCCACCTCGACGGTGACCGGGTCCTGCAGGTAGCTGTTCGCCAGGCGCTTGATCTCGGGCGAGAAGGTGGCCGAGAACAGCAGCGTGGTGCGCTGCTTGGGCAGGAAGGAGAGGATGCGCTGCAGGTCGGGCAGGAAGCCGATGTCCAGCATGCGGTCGGCCTCGTCCAGCACCACGTACTCGACCTGGTTGAGCACCGCGTTCTTGGCCTCGATGTGGTCCAGCAGGCGGCCTGGCGTGGCCACCAGCACCTCGACGCCGCGCTTGAGCTCGGCGGTCTGCGGCTTCATGTCGATGCCGCCGAACACCACCGCGCTGCGCAGCTTGGTGTACTTGGCGTACATCTTGACCTGCTGGGCGACCTGGTCGGCCAGTTCGCGCGTGGGCAGCAGCACCAGGGCGCGCACCGGGTGGCGCGCGGGCGAGGTCGAGCTGTTCTCGTGCTTGAGCAGGCGCTGCAACAGGGGCAGCGAGAAGGCCGCCGTCTTGCCGGTGCCGGTCTGGGCCGCGCCCATGACGTCGCGCCCCGTGAGGACCACGGGAATGGCCTCGGCCTGGATCGGGGTCATGGACTCGTAGCCCATTTCGGCCACGGCACGCGCCAGCGGCTCGGCCAGCTGGAGGTTGGAGAAGGAACTAGACATGCAACCCCGGATTGTCGCAGACCCCGCCCGGACCGGCCGGCGGCCCGGAAATCGGGGGTTTTTACAGCTCGCGCGCGCCGAAGGTGTCGCAGGCCTTGACGCTGCCGGACTGGTAGCCGGCCATGAACCAGTGCTGGCGCTGGGCGCTGGTGCCGTGGGTGAAGCTCTCCGGCACCACCGCGCGGCCGGCGGAGCGCTGCAGGGCGTCGTCGCCGATCTTGGCCGCGGCGTTCATGGCCGACTGGATGTCCTGCGGGTCCAGCCACTGCTTGCTTTGCTGCGACCAGTGGCCCCAGACGCCGGCGAAGCAGTCGGCCTGCAGTTCCACCCGCACGCTGAGCGCGTTGGCCTGGGCCTCGGACAGGCGGCCGCGCTGGGCGTCGACCTTGCGCGTGATGCCCAGTTCGTCCTGCACGTGGTGGCCGACCTCGTGGCCGATCACGTAGGCCTGGGCGAATTCGCCCGGCGCGCCCAGGCGGTTGCGCAGGATGTCGTAGAAGCCCAGGTCGATGTAGACCTTCTGGTCGGCCGGGCAGTAGAAGGGCCCCATGGCCGCCTGCCCCTGGCCGCAGCCGGTGGGGATCGCGCCACGGAAGAGCACCAGCTTGGGCGGGTGGTAGGTGGCGCCGGCCTTCTGGAAGAGCTGGGTCCAGACGTCCTCGGTGCTCCTGAGCACCACGGAGACGAACTTGGCCGCCTCGTCGTTGGCCGGCGGCGCGTGCGCGGGCGCCTGCTGCTGCACCGGGGCGGGGCCGCCGCCCCCGCTGAGCATGCCCAGGATGGTCATCGGGTTGATGCCGAAGATCGCGCCGCCGACGAGCGCGATGACGATGGCCCCTATGCCCAGGCCGCCGCCGCCGATGCCGAAACCGCCGCCACCCCCGCCACCGTCGCGTCGGTCCTCGACGTTGTCGGATTCGGCATTGCCTTCCCAGCGCATGATCGTTCTCCCGGCTGCGATACAGTGGCGCGATGGTATCCGCTTCCCTGGGTGGCCCGCGTCGGCCGCCATGCGTGCTGGTGACGGGCTTCGAGCCCTTTGGCGGTGACAGCGCGAACCCCAGCTGGATGTCGGCGCAGGCGCTGCACGGCCGGCTGGTGCTGGGCCACCGGGTGGTGGCGGCCCGCCTGCCCACGACCTTCGGCGACGCCGCCGCGGCCCTGCGCGAGCTGCTGGGCCACTTCCGACCCGAGCTCGTGCTGTGCACCGGCCAGGCCGGCGGGCGCACCGCCCTGTCGCTGGAGCGCATCGCGATCAACGTGGACGATGCGCGCATCCCGGACAACGCCGGCGCCCAGCCGGTGGACGCGCCCGTGGTGCCGGGCGGCCCGGCCGCCTACTTCAGCACCCTGCCGATCAAGGCCATGCGGGCCGCCCTGATGGACGCCGGGCTGCGGGCCGAGGTCTCGCAGACGGCGGGCACCTTCGTGTGCAACCACGTCTTCTACGCACTCATGCACGAACTGGCCACGCGCCCCGCGCTGGCCCGCACGCGCGGCGGCTTCATGCACGTGCCCTGGCTGCCGAGCCAGGGGCAGCCCTCCATGCCGCTGGCCGAGATCGTGCAGGGCCTGCAACTCGCCCTGGAGGCCGCCCTGGCCAACGTCAGCGATATCCGCCAGGGCGCGGGCGCACTCGACTGACACCGGATGTCGCCCGCGCGCCGCCGCGGGCTTTCGCCCAACCGTAAAATCGGGGGGTGTCCATCCTGAACGCCGACCTGCACAGCCACTCCGTCGTCTCCGATGGCACGCTGACCCCGGAAGACCTCGCGGCCCGTGCGGCCGCCAACGGCGTGGAGCTGTGGTCGCTGACCGACCATGACGAGGTGGCCGGCCAGCAGCGCGCCGCCGCCTCGGCCCGCGAGGCCGGCATGGCCTACATCACGGGCACCGAGATCTCCGTCTCCTTCGCCGGCCAGACGGTGCACATCGTCGGCCTGGGCTTCGACCCGGACGACGAGGCCCTGCGCGAGGGCCTGCAATCCATACGCGACGGCCGCGGTCCCCGGGCCCGCGAGATCGCCGCCCAGCTCGAGAAGGCTGGCATCCCGGGCGCCTACGAGGGCGCGCTGCGCTACGTGCGCAACCCCGAACTGGTCTCGCGCACCCACTTCGCGCGCTTCCTGGTCGAGTGCGGCGCCTGCCAGGACACGGGCGAGGTGTTCCGCCGCTTCCTGGTCGAGGGCAAGCCGGGCTTCGTGCCGCACCGCTGGGCCGCGCTGCGCGACGCAGTGGGCTGGATCACCGGCGCCGGCGGCATGGCCGTGATCGCCCACCCCGCCCGCTACCGCTTCACGCCCAACGAGGAGTACGCGCTGTTCTCCGAGTTCAAGGCCCACGGCGGCAGCGGCGTGGAGGTGGTCACCGGCAGCCACACCGCGGCCGAGTACGTGCAGTACGCCGGCATGGCCCGCGAATTCGGCCTGGCGGCTTCGCGCGGCAGCGATTTCCACAGCCCGCAGGAAAGCCATACCGACCTGGGCACCCTGCCCTGGCTGCCGGGCGGCCTGACGCCCGTGTGGGAATTGCTCGAAGAGCGCATCCGGTGAGGCGCCCCAGCCACCCGCTGGCCGGTATCGCGCTGGTGGTGGCTGCTGCCGCCTGCTTCTCGGCGCTGGACACCACCACCAAGTACGTGAGCGCCGGCGTGCCGCTGCTGATGGCCCTGTGGTTCCGCTATGCCTTCCAGGCCCTGGCCACCACCGCCCTGGTGCTGCCGCAGCGCGGCATGCGCGTGTGGCGCACCCGGCACCCGAAATTCCAGGCCCTGCGCGGCCTGCTGCTGCTGGGCAGCAGCCTGTTCGCCTTCGCCAGCCTGCGCTACATGCCGGTGGGCGAGTTCACCGCCATCGCGATGATCGCGCCGCTGGCGGTCACGGTGATGGCGGCGACGATGCTCAAGGAGCAGGTCTCGCCGCTGCGCTGGCTGCTGGTGGCCGGCGGCTTCCTGGGCACCCTGGTCATCATCCGCCCCGGCGGCGACAGCTTCCACTGGGCGACGCTGCTGCCGCTGGGCCTGGTGGTGACGAACGCCTGGTTCCAGGTGCTCACCAGCAAGCTCGCGCGCACGGAAGACCCGGTCACCATGCACCTGTACACCGGCTGGGTGGGCGCGCTCATCGCCAGCCTGGCCCTGCCCTTCGTCTGGACGACCCTGGCCGAGCCGCGGCTGTGGGCCCTGCTGGCCCTGATGGGCCTGGCCGCCACCGTGGGCCACTTCATGCTGATCCTGGGGTTCCAGCGCGCCCCGGCGGCCACGCTGACGCCCTACCTCTACTCGCAGATCGCCTTCGCCATGACGGGTGGGCTGCTGGTGTTCGGCCACGTGCCCGACAGCGCGGCCCTGGGCGGGATGGCGATGATCGCCTTCTGCGGCGCGGCCGGGGCCTGGCTCACCGTGCGCGAGAGCCGCGTGCTGCTGGAACCGGTGGAGGCCTGAGCCATGGCCCAGTACTTCGAGGTGCACCCCCAGAACCCGCAGGCCCGCCTGCTCAAGCAGGCCGTCGCGCTGCTGGAGCGCGGCGGCGTGCTGGCCGTGCCCACGGATTCCAGCTATGCGCTCGCCTGCCACCTGGACGACAAGGCCGCCGTGGACCGGCTGCGGCAGATCCGCCGCGTCGACGAGCGGCACCACCTCACGCTGCTGTGCCGCGACCTGAGCGAGCTGGCCAACTACGCCCGCGTGGACAACCGGCAGTACCGGCTGGTGAAATCGGCCACGCCCGGCCCCTACACCTTCATCCTGGAGGCGACGCGCGAGGTGCCGCGCCGCGTCTCGCACCCGCAGCGCAAGACCATCGGCCTGCGCGTGCCCGGGCACCTGGCGCTGCAGGCCCTGCTGGACCTGCACGGCGCCCCGCTGCTGGCCACCACCCTGATCGACCCCGACACGGGCGAGACCCTGAACGATGCGCAGGCGATCCGCGAGCGCTTCGAGCACGACATCGCCGGCGTGGTCGATGCCGGGCCCTGCCCGCTGCAGCCCACCACGGTGGTGGACCTGGTGCCCATGGGCACCGGCGGCGAGGCGGTGGTGGTGCGCCAGGGCGGCGGGCCGCTCGGGGCCCTCGGCCTGGAATGAGAGAATCCGCGCCTGTGGATACCAACAACCTCGTCCAGACGATCCTCGTCTACGCCCTCCCGGTGCTGTTCGCGATCACGGTGCACGAGGCCGCCCACGGCTACGTGGCCCGCGCGCTGGGCGACAACACCGCCTGGATGCTGGGCCGCGTCACGCTGAACCCGCTGCGCCACATCGACCCCATGGGCACGGTCATCATGCCGCTGCTGCTGCTGTTCACGACGGCGGCGCTGCCGGGCGGCCCCTTCCTGCTCGGGTACGCGAAGCCGGTGCCGGTCTCCTTCGGCAAGCTGCGCCGCCCCAAGCGGGACATGGTGTGGGTCGCGCTGGCCGGCCCCGGCTCCAACTTCATCCAGGCGCTGCTGTGGGCACTGCTGTTCGTCGGCCTGCAGGCGGCCGGCGTGTACGAGCCCTTCTTCCTGGGCATGGCCAAGGCCGGCATCCAGGTGAACCTGGCGCTGGCGGTGTTCAACCTGTTCCCCATCCCGCCGCTGGACGGCGGCCGGGTCATGGTCGGCCTGCTGCCCATGCGCGCCGCGATCGCGCTGTCGCGCGTCGAACCCTTCGGATTCTTCATCGTGCTCGCGCTCGTGGTCGCGCACGTGCTGGACGCGCTGTGGATGCAGCCGCTGATGCACGTCGCCTACGGCGTCCTCAACCTGCTGATCGGCCCGCTGCTCGCGGCCGTGCGCTGACATGGCCTCCATCCGCTACCTCACCGGCATCACCACCACCGGGACGCCGCACCTGGGCAACTACGTGGGCGCGCTGCGCCCGGCCGTGGAAGCCAGCCGCCGCCCCGGCACCGAGAACTTCTATTTCCTCGCCGACTACCACGCGCTGATCAAGTGCGACGAGCCGGCCCGGGTGCAACGCTCCACCATGGAGATCGCGGCCTGCTGGCTGGCCACCGGCCTGGACCCCGAGCAGGTCACCTTCTACCGCCAGTCCGACATCCCCGACATCCCGGAGCTGACCTGGCTGCTGACCTGCGTCACCGGCAAGGGCCTGCTCAATCGCGCCCATGCCTACAAGGCCATGGTGGACAAGAACCACGCCGCCGGCGCCGACCCCGACACGGACGTCACCGCCGGGCTCTTCATGTACCCCGTGCTGATGGCGGCCGACATCCTGATGTTCAAGGCCCACCGCATCCCGGTGGGGCGCGACCAGGTGCAGCACATCGAGATGTGCCGCGACATCGCGGCCAGCTTCAACCACCTGTACGGCGAGCTGCTGGTGCTGCCCGAGGCGCAGGTCGACGAATCGGTGGCGCTGCTGCCGGGCACCGACGGCCGCAAGATGAGCAAGAGCTACGACAACGTGATCCCGCTCTTCGCGCCGCGCGAGCAGCTGCGCCGCCAGGTCATGGCCATCGTCACCGACTCGCGCGCGCCGGGCGAGCCCAAGCCGGTCGAGGGCTCGTCCCTGTTCCAGATCTACGAAGCCTTCGCCAGCGCCGAGGAGACCGCCGCCCTGCGCCGCGCCTATGCCGAGGGCATCGCCTGGTCCGAGGCCAAGCAGATGCTGTTCGAGCGCATCGACCGCGAGATCGCGCCCATGCGCGAACGCTACGACGCCCTGATGGCCAACCCCGCCGAGCTGGAGAAGGTGCTGCGCCGCGGCGCCGAGAAGGCCCGCGCCCTGGCGACGCCCACCATGGCGCAGCTGCGCGCGGCCGTGGGCCTGCGCAGCCTGGCCGACGCGGCCCAGGCCCAGCCCCGCGCCAAGTCCGCCAAGGCCCAGCTGCCCAGCTTCAAGCAGTACCGCGAGGCCGACGGCCTGCACTACTTCAAGCTGGTGGACAGCGACGGCCGCCTGCTGGTGCAGGGTGCCGGCCTGCCTTCGCCCCAGGAGGCCGGCCGCGCCGTCGCATCGCTCAAGGGCGGCGACCTGGCCGGCCTGGGCCACGCCTTCCACCTGGCCGACGGCGCCACCGAGGCGGACCTTCGCACCGCCCTGGCCCGCCTGACCGCCCCCTGAGCGGGCCTGCGACACCGCGCCGGTGCCCAGGATCCAGTTCAGGTTATGCTTTTTGACGTATGCCCGACACCAAGACAACACCGAAGTCCACTCTGTACGTGATCGATGACCATCCGTTGATGCGGGAGGCGGTGGTCATGCTGCTGCGGCGTCTGCGGCCGGGCTCCAACGTGGTCGAACTCGACCGCATCGGCAGCTTCGAGGCCGCGGTGCGCCAGCACGGCAACCCGGACCTGATCTGCCTGGACCTGAAGCTGCCGGACACCACCGGCAGTTCGGGCGTGCACGAACTCAAGAAGCGCTTTCCCGAGACCCCGCTGGCGGTGCTCTCGGCCTCACCCGCGGCCGACGCCGAGGAAAGCTGCATCGAGGCCGGTGCCGACATCTACATCGAGAAGTCGTCCGGCGCCCAGGAGATCGGCAACGCCCTGCGCGCCCTGCTCTCGGCCGACGGCGGCTTCGAGGAGCTCTCGCCCAGCGACAACAAGCTGTCCAAGCGCCAGAAGCAGCTCATCGTCATGCTGGACCGCGGCATGTCGAACCGCGAGATCGCCGACGAGCTGGGCATCAGCGAGCACACGGTGAAGGTTCACCTGTGGCGGCTGTTCCGCCGCCTGGGCGTGAAGAGCCGCACCCAGACCATCCACTACGCCCGCACCCACGGCATGCTGGTCAGCTGAGAGACCGCCAGCGCGGCCCGCCGGGCCGCGGCTTCGGCATCGGTGGGCTCCAACACCAGACGCACCAGGGTGCCCCGGCCTACGCGCGAGCGCAGCGTCAGCGGATGGCCCAGCACGTGCGCCAGCCGCGACACGATGTACAGGCCCAGCCCGAAGCCGTCCTCCGTGCCGCCATGGCCCGGCAGCTTGACGAATTCGCGGAACACTTCCTGTTCCTGGCCCGGCGGGATGCCGGGCCCGGTGTCCCAGACCTCCAGCACGGGCACGCCGCGGCGCAGGCGCAGGGACAGCAGCACGCCGCCGCGCGCGGTGTACTTGATCGCGTTGGACAGCAGGTTGCCGGCGATGCGCCGCAGCATCATCACGTCGCTGTGCGCGATGGCCGGCGCCGCGTGCACGCGCAGGCGCAGGCCGCGCGCGGCCGCCAGCGGCCCATGCTGCAGCTCCAGCTCGCGGGCCAGCTGCGCCAGGTCCACCGGGCCCACGCGCAGGTGGACCTGGCCGGACTCCAGCCGGGCCAGGTCGAACAGGGAATCGAACAGCGCGTTCACGGCCTTGGTGGACTCGACGATGCGCGGCGCGATCTCGCGCACCAGCTCGGGCTCGCTGCCCAGCCAGTCCGCATACAGCGACAGCGCATGCACCGGCTGGCGGATGTCGTGGGCGGCGCTGGCCAGGAAGCGGTTCTTGATGGCGACGGCATCCAGCGCCGCCTGCGTCTGCCGCGTCAGCGATTCGATCAGCTGCGCGTTGCGGTACTGCAGCTCGAAGTTGCGCCTCAGGGTGACGTGCAGCCGCCGCCCGGCCTCGCGCAGCACGGCCCAGAACAGCACCAGCAGCAGGGCGACCCAGTACTGGTAGGGCCCGTGCAGCGGACGCTCGAAGCCGATGTGCCACAGGATGTGCGCCAGCGAGCTGAGCATCAGCGTGTCCAGGAACAGCCGCAGCGTCGTCAGCTCCGCCGCCATCGTGATGGTGGCGAACATCGCCATGCCCGCCACCATCAGCCAGCAGACGAACTGGTCACCCAGCGGCGCGTCGTCGAAGAACAGCGGCATGGTCAGGCCCCAGACCAGGGCCACCGCGGGGAAGCTGATCCGCCAGCGGCGGAAGAAGGCCAGCTGCGCGGCCGCGGTCTCGTGCACCACCGTGGTGGCGAAGCGGTGCAGCACCCAGCCACGCACCGCGGCAGCCGCCGTGGCCGCTAGCACCCAGGCCACCAGCCAGCGCAGCGGTGCGTCGTCGGCCAGCACCCCGAAGAGGATGGGGATCACCGCGATGCCCATCAGCTGCGAGGTGTAGGTGGTGCGCATCAGGCTCGCCACCAGCCGGGACTCGACCCACTCCGACTCGCCGGTGGCAGCTGCTGGGGCACTCGCGACGCTCGACATGGGGCGAGTCTACGCCCCGGATGGGCTGCTGCCCGGCGTACCATGCGCGGCTTGGCCGACTCCCAACCGGAACGGCAAGGCCGTCCGCGCGCGGTGCTTGCCCCCCTCATCCTGCTGGCCCTGCTGCCCATCGCGCTGCTGCTGGGCGGGCAGCTCGTGGGCCGCCTGCGGGCCGAGCGCGCCCAGGTGGAGGCCGCGCTCGCCGCCAGCGCCGACACCGTCGCCGCGCGGGTGGCGCGCGAGCTGCAATCCTCCGTCGACGCGCTGGACGTGCTGTCGCGCTCGGAGCTCTTCCAGCAGGGCCGGGTGACGGCCCTGGGCCGGCTGCTGCACGGCCGCCCGCGGCCCGACTGGGACAGCCTGTTCCTGCTCGACGCGGGCGGCACGCCGGTGCTGGACACCGCGGCCACCCCACCCTCGCCGGCCATGCGAAGCGTCATGGACGGGCTGCGCGCGCAGGTGGTGGCCACCGGGCGCCCGGCGCTGTCGGGCGTCGGCGCGGCCGGGGCGACGCCAGCGCCCGCGGTCGCCGTGGCCCTGCCCGTGCGCAGCGGCGAGCGCATCGCCTACGTGCTGGGCGCGCGCATGGGGGCCGCCACCTTCCAGCGCCTGGCCAGCGGCTCCACCACCGGGCTGGACGACCGCGTCTGCATCACGGACGCGCAGTCGCGCGTGATCGCCGACTCCTCGGGCCTGCCCCAGGGCCTGGTGCTGTCGCATGAAGACCCGGCCCTGGCCTTCGCCTGGCACACGGTGCCGGGCTTCGGCTGGCAGGTGCGGGTGGCCCAGCCGATGGCGCCCCTGGCGCAGGCCCGCCGCGATGCGATCCTGTGGGCCCTGCTGACCCAGGGCGGCGCCCTGCTGGCGGGGGCCGTGCTGGCCTATGCCTGGGGCAGGCGGCGCGGGGTGACCGGCACCTGATCCGCGGGCAGGCGCATCGGGCGCCCGTGCCAGGCCAGCAGCAGCTGCGAGGCGTAGTAGGCGCCGGGCACCAGCACGCCCGCCAAGGGCAGCGCAGAGAGGTAGCGGTCCCAGGTGAGAAGGGCGTCGCTGGCGATGAACAGCCCGGCACCGGCCGCGAGCCCCCAGGCCGGCGCGCCGCCCCAGCGCAGCGCGCGTGCGAGCGCCGTGCCCGCCATGGCCGCGCTGGCCAGGCAGTACAGCAGCGCGATCAGCGCCAGCGAAGGCGGCAGTTGCGGCACCTGCACCGCGGCCACCCAGGCCGGCAGCACGCCGCCCACCGCCAGCCAGAGCCGGCGCCCCGGGCCCGCGGCCTCCGACCACAGCGCCAGCGCCACCAGGGCCTGGCCCGAAGCCATCAACAGCAGCGCCGTCTTGAACTGCGAGGCCAGCAGCAGGTCGCCCAGGCCGCAGGCCAGCAGGCCGCCACCCAGGGTCCAGCCGAGCTCGGACCCGGCCGCCGTCCGACGGGCCAGCAGCACGGCCACGGCGGCCAGCTCGATGGCGCCCGGCCAGTGGGCGAGCGCGGCGCTGGCCAGCGCCAGGCCGAGCGCGGCGGCCGGCAGGACAGCGGCCGGCCGAGGTGGAAAGGAGAGCGTGCTCACCTCGGCAGTCTCGGTGCCTCAGCCACGCGGCCGTGTCAGCCGGCAGCCCGTGGCGCTGTCGGGCCCGCGCCCGCGCGGCTCAGATCGAGAGCCCGGCGGTGCTGGCGAGGTAGCGCTCCATCACCGCCATCTCGGCGGCCGTGGGCGTGCCGCGGCCGGTGATGGCCGCGAACAGGTTGCCGCCGAAGCCGTCGCGCGGGTAGTAGTCGACGAAGCCCCAGCCCAGCAGCAGCTGGGTGGTGACGGAGGGGGCCAGCGTGGCCGCGGCGGTGCCGGCGACCTGGGCGTTGACGCGCAGCACCTGGGCGCCGGGCGCGCTGCTCATGGCGATGACGGCCGGCTGGCCGGGGGCCAGGGACGCGGCCGCGGTGATGGCCACGGACTGGCCGTTGGCGTCCGTCCAGCGCGCCTGCGGCTGGCCGCCGGCCAGGGCCAGCTCCGCCGCATGCGACGCCTGGGCCTGCGAGGCCTGGAACACCACGCCGCTGTTGCCGGCCGTGGGCACGCTGATCGCGGCGATGGCGAAATGCGGGTCCTGCAGGTCGTAGGGCGTGCGGTTCAGCGGGTTGGCCTGCACCCCGGGGATGGGCTCGGACTTCTTGCACCACAGGCCGAAGGTCTGCGGCGCCGAGTGGTCGCTGCTGGGCTTGCCGTTCACGCTGCGCATGACCGGGAAGGTCATGGCGCCGCCGTCGCCCATCTCCTTGTTGACCCAGTTGATCATCTCCATCGCGTTGCCGGCCGAGGAGCCGTAGCCGGAGTCGGCCACCGCGCGCAGGGGCTGGCCTTCCGCGGCGGGCACGCCCAGCAGGTAGTCGGTGTAGCCCTGCGCCAGCTCCCACTTGCTGGCGTTGTACTTCGCGAGCAGGGCCCGGGCGGCGTCGGCGAGGCTGGTGGCCGCATAGGCCACCGGGTCGGCCAGCGCATAGACCTTGCGCGGAGGCGGCACCTGGCCGCCGAGCTGGCCGTCGCTGCTGTAGCTGAGCGTGCTCACGCTGTTGGGCGGGGGCGTGAAGGTGTAGCTGTCCTGCCCGTTCGCGCCGGCGGGGATGGTGAGCGTGGTCTTGCTGAAGCTGCCGCCGTTGGAGGACGCGACCTGCAGCACCAGCGGCGCCGCCAGGTTGCCGCGCACGTAGACGGTGACGGTCACGGGGCCCGCGCTCGCATCGCCCGGGCCGTCGTCGAACACCGCCGCGCTGGCCAGGCCCACGGCCGCCTTCATGGGGCCGGCCACCGCCGGCTCCAGCGTGCGGTTCTGGTGCCAGCCGGGCACGTGGTTGATCGCGTAGTTGTGCGCCGGCCAGTGGTTGCCGCCCATCCAGCTGTAGACCTCGACCTGGTTGGCCACCGCGTAGGCCACCGCACGGCGGAACATCTCCTGCCAGCGGGGATCGTCCACCGGCATGCCGACCTCGGTGAGCGCCAGCTTCACGCCCTGCGCCTTGGCCCAGTTCACGGCCAGTTGCAGGCGGTTGACGCCGGTGTCCAGGTTGATGGGGCCCGACAGGCCCGCGCTGAAGCCCTTGGCCACCTCGGTGTCGTAGTCGAAGGCGTAGCCGCTGCACGAGGCGTCCAGGTACATGTGCACCTCGTACACCAGGTTGCTGCCGCTCAGCGGCCAGGCCGGGTTGTTGGTGGCCAGCGTCATCGCGGCCTCCCAGTCGTTGCCCGCCAGGTAGATCGCGCCGTTCGGGTCCACCGCACGGATGGCGTTGATCGCGGCCTGGGCGAAGGCGGCCCAGATCGTCGGGTCCTGGTTGCCGTAGGACGCCGTGGTGCCGCCGGCGGCCGGCAGGTCGTGCGGCTCGTTCATCAGGCCGTAGCCGCCGAAGCCGGGATGGTCCTTCCACTGCCGGGCGACGCGGGTCCAGAAGTCGGTGAAGTTGCCGACCGTCAGCGTGGCCCCCGGGGCCAGCGACAGGATGCGCTCGATCACCTGGGAGCCGTCCGTCGTGAAGGGCCGAATCAGGGGCGTGCTGGCCGCGGTCAGGCCGATGACGCTGCCGTCGGCCTGGTAGACGAAGTCCTGGTAGCGGCCGTAGTTGTGGCAGTCGATGATGCAGCGCGTGCCGGCGGCGGCATGCGCGTCCAGCACGCCGGTGATGTAGGCGGCGTAGCCTGCATGCAGCGCGCCGGGGGCGCCCAGCAGGGCCTGCACCGCGGCGTTCGCGGGGCTGTCGTTCAGCACGGGCTGCAGCAGTTCCCACTGGATGGGCAGGCGGTTCTTGTTGAAGCCCTGGCTGGCCAGGTAGGCCACATCGGCGGCGCGCGGCACGCTGAAGTTCAGGTTGGGCAGCGTGCTCATGCCGTAGCGCAGGCCAGGCTTGGCCCATTCCATGCCGGAGAGGTTGGTGCCCATGGGCAGGCCATTGAGACGCACCGGGGTGGCGCTGGTGGCACCGGCCCCGCTGCCGGCGCCGGCACCGGTGGCGCTGCTGGCCGAGGGCGGGTTGGTGGCCGCGATAGGCGCCGGGCCGGCGCCGCCGCCGCCGCCGCAGGCGGTGGTCGTCAGTGCGGCAGCCGCCATCGCGCCGGCGGCCTGGTTGAATTCACGTCTCTTCATTCGGGGTCCCGTGTGAGGCAGGCGCGGCCCGGGGGGCCGCGGGGAGCCGGTCGGCCGCGGCGCGGTCTTCCTGCGCCGCCGGCGCGCGTCCCGCGCAGGGACGGTGGCTCAGCAACAGGGGCGGATGCTAGTAGGACGTCTCCCACAGGTCTGTAGGAGAGTTCACCCCGGGTGTTGCGAAGCGAAGCGCGTACTTACAAACGGTGGGTGGAGGGGCGTGGCGAAGTTACAACCGGGACGCCGTGACGCCGCGAACGGCTGAGCCTCAGCCTCGCTGGCTCAGCGGTAAGCCATGGGTCCCGCCCTGGGCGGCGCAGCGGCGTGGCTCAAGGTCGAGGTGTGAAATCTTCACGCAGCCCAGCCGGCCCAGCCCAGCCACAAAAGTTACGCCTTGATGCAGGACCGGGGGGCCCCCGGCGGGCGCCCGCGGCAGCGGCCGCCGGCCGCAGGACGGGCAAAAAAAAGCCCGGCGCAGGGCGCCGGGCCGGGCTGGAACCCGAGTCGCGGGCGGGTCAGCCGGCGACGGAGGCCAGGGTCTGGTTGAAGGTCGCGCTGGGACGCATGATGGCGCTGACCTTGGCACGGTCGGGGTAGTAGTAGCCGCCGATGTCGGCCGGCTGGCCCTGCACCGCATTCAGCTCGGCAATGATCTGGGCCTCCTGGGCCGCCAGGGCCTGGGCCAGCGGGGCGAATTTCTTCGCCAGCCCGGCGTCCTCGGTCTGCTCGGCCAGGGCCTGGGCCCAGAACATCGTCAGGTAGAACTGGCTGCCCCGGTTGTCGAGCTGGCCGGTCTTGGGCGAGGGGCTCTTGTTGTTGTCCAGCAGCTTGCCGGTGGCCGCGTCCAGGGTCTTGGCCAGCACCTTGGCGCGCAGGTTGCCGGTCTTGATGCCCTCGTCCTCCAGGCTCACCGCCAGGGCCAGGAACTCACCCAGCGAGTCCCAGCGCAGGTGGTTCTCCTCCACCAGCTGCTGCACGTGCTTGGGCGCCGAGCCGCCGGCGCCCGTCTCGTACATGCCGCCGCCGGCCATCAGCGGGACGATGGACAGCATCTTGGCGCTGGTGCCCAGCTCCATGATGGGGAACAGGTCGGTCAGGTAGTCGCGCAGGATGTTGCCGGTGACCGAGATGGTGTCCAGGCCGCGGATCACCCGCTCCAGGGTGTAGCGCATGGCACGCACCTGGCTCATGATCTGGATGTCCAGGCCGGTGGTGTCGTGGTCCTTCAGGTAGGTGTGGACCTTCTTGATCAGCTCGTTCTCGTGCGGGCGGTAGGGGTCCAGCCAGAAGATGGCGGTCATGCCCGAGTTGCGCGCACGCGTGACGGCCAGCTTCACCCAGTCGCGGATCGCGGCGTCCTTGACCTGGCACATGCGCCAGATGTCGCCGGCTTCCACGGTCTGCGAGAGCAGCACCTCGCCGGTGGCCAGGTCGGTGATGTTGGCGACGCCGTCCTCCGGGATCTCGAAGGTCTTGTCGTGCGAGCCGTATTCCTCGGCCTGCTGCGCCATCAGGCCCACGTTGGGCACGGTGCCCATGGTCTTGGGGTCGAAGTTGCCGTGCCACTTGCAGAAGTTGATCATCTCCTGGTAGATGCGGGCGAAGGTCGACTCGGGGATCACGGCCTTCACGTCCTTCAGGCGGCCGTCGGCGCCGTACATCTTGCCGCCCTGGCGGATCATGGCCGGCATGGAGGCGTCCACGATGATGTCGTTGGGCGAGTGGAAGTTGGTGATGCCGCGGGCGGAATCGACCATGGCCAGCTCGGGGCGGTGCTCGTGGCAGGCGTGCAGGTCGCGCTTGATCTCGTCCTGCTTGGACTGCGGCAGCGTGGCGATCTTGTCGTACAGGTTGGCCATGCCGTTGTTCACGTTCACGCCCAGCTCGTCGAACAGCTTGCCGTGCTTCTCGAAGGCTTCACGGTAGAAGATCTTCACGCAGTGGCCGAACACGATGGGGTGCGAGACCTTCATCATGGTGGCCTTCACGTGCAGCGAGAACATCACGCCGGTCTTGTGCGCGTCCTCGATCTGCTGCTCGTAGAACTCGAGCAGGGCCTTCTTGCTCATGAACATCGAATCGATGATCTCGCCGTCCAGCAGGTGCACCTTGGGCTTGAGCACGATGCTCTTGCCCGAGCGGGTGACCAGCTCCATCTTGACGTCGCGCGCCTTGTCCAGCGTCATCGACTTCTCGCCATGGTAGAAGTCGCCGTGGAACATGTGCGAGACGTGGGTGCGCGAGGCCGGGCTCCACTCGCCCATGCTGTGCGGGTGCTTGCGCGCGAATTCCTTCACGGCGCGCGGCGCGCGGCGGTCGGAGTTGCCCTCGCGCAGCACGGGGTTCACCGCCGAGCCCAGCACGCGGCCGTAGCGCTGGCGGATGGCCTTCTCTTCGTCGGTCTGGGGGTTGTCCGGGAACTCGGGGACCATGAAGCCCTTGGCGCGCAGTTCGCGGATCGCCGTCACCAGCTGGTTCTGCGAGGCGCTGATGTTGGGCAGCTTGATGATGTTGGCGTCCGGCTCCAGCGTCTTCTTGCCGAGCTCGGCTAGCGTGTTGGGCACGCGCTGCGCTTCCGTCAGGAAATCGGGGAACTCACCCAGGATCCGGTGGGCCACGGAGATGTCGCACTCGACCACATCGATGCCGGCGGCGCTGGCGAAGGTGCGGACGATGGGCAGGAACGAATGCGTGGCCAGGTAGGGCGCTTCGTCGGTGAGGGTGTAGATGATCTTGGAGGGTTCGGCAGCCACGGGGAGTGTCTCGGTCGGATGAAATGTCAGGGGCGCCGGACGGGCCGGCGACGCACCATTCTAAAGTTGGAAGCCGCGCGGGCCCGGCAATCCGGCACCCGCACGGCCCTGGCGACACAGTTGCGCCGGCTTCGTCACGTTCAGCGCGCCAGGCGCGGCCAGACCGTGGTCGCGCGCAGCGCCTTGTCCATGCCGGTCATTTCGGAATTGGAGAGCCAGGCCACCATGGCACCGGTCGCGCCCGCGGCCACGGCCGGGTACACGTAGCGGGTGGACGAGGCCGGCGTGCCCGACAGCGCAAGCCCGGCCGGCACCGCCGCCGTGCTGGCGCTGCCGTCGAGCGCGACCCGGGCCGCGTAGATGCCGGTCGGGCCGCCCGGGTTGCCGGCATAGGCGCCGCGCGACCAGGCCAGCAGGTACTCGCTGCCGGTGAAGGCGAGACCCGGGTAGCCGGCGTTGGCGGTAATGCCCGTGGCCAGGGCCAGGCCCGAGGGATTGACCACGGCACCCGTCGGGTCCACGAAGCTGCCGTACAGGTCGCCGGGGCCGGGCGAGAAGCCGTAGGACTGGCCGGGGGCGTTGCGACGGTCCACCCAGGCCACCAGGCAGCGCGCCGGGTCGCAGGCCACGCGCGGCCAGAGCTGGGCCTCGGGCGCGGCGCTCACCACCAGCGGGACCATGTCCGGCAGGCCACCGGCGGGCGTCACCCGCCGGGCATGGATGTCCGTCGCGGCGGGATCGACCGAGCCCGCGCCCGCCTCCCAGGCGACCAGGAAGTTGCTGCCGTCGAAGCCGACGGCGGGCGGGTCCATGTCGGCGAAGTCGGTCGCCAGGGTGATCTCGGGGCCCACCCCGCCGCTGCCATCCACGGTGCGGCCGAACAGCGTGTGGGCGATGCCCACGCGGGTGTAGACCACCAGCCAGCCGCCGGCACCGCCGGCGAGCGCCCGCGCAAAGCCGGATCCGTCAGCCGCCAGGGGGATGCCGGGCAGCGCATCGACCAGGGCGCCGCTGGCGCTGACCCGCTGCGCGCGCAGTGGCGCGCCGTTGGAGCCGCCGCTGAGCACCAGGTAGTTCGCGCCGCCCCAGGCCACGGCCGGGCTGTCCCACAGCGAGGCCGGGTCGCCCAGCGGGACGCTGGCATGCGCCTGGCCGGCGCTGTCCAGCAGGGTCGCCCAGGGCTGCTGCAGCGTGCCCACGGCGCGGTTGCCCACGAGCAGGAAGGCCGACCCGTCCGAGGCCAGGCCGGGCGCACCAGGCTGCGTGGTGTCGGAATTGGGCGGCGCCACGTGCGACAGCACCTCGCCCAGCAGCACCGCGCCGCCCGACACGCCGTTGACCGAGAAGCCGGTGAGCTCCAGGGCCTGCGTGTCGGTCTGCCCGGCCACGCTGGTCGCCACGGTCTGGCGCAGCGCGCCCACGCCGGGCGCGCGCCATTCGCGCAGGGTCTGCGTGAAGGGCACGGCGCCGCCCGTGGACAGCCGCACCGTGCCGACGATGTCGTAGCGAAGCCGGGCCGTGCCCGAGAAGCTGCCCAGGTCGGTCACCAGGGTGTCGGTGGACTCCACCGTGCCGTTGACCTTCACGTCGGCGCGCTCGCTGACGCCGTCGCCGTCCAGGTCCACACCGATGTCCAGGCCGGCCTGGTCGAACAGCGGGCTGGCGCTGAAGCGGCCGTCAAAGCGCATGAGCTCCAGCGGCGCGATGGCCGCGCTGACCCAGTCCGCCACCACGTTGGTGCCGCGGTAGGTGTAGGCCCGGCTGTCCTTGCTGTAGTAGCTCTCGACGGGTGCGAAGACACCGGCGGGGTCGCTGTCGCTGAAGACCCAGGCCTGCGCCCCGCCCACGCTGCGGGTGCCGGTGATGGTGGACACGTCGAGCTGGGCGCTGTCGCCGCTGCCCAGGGTCCAGATCCAGCGCGCCCCGGTGGCCACCGGGTAGTAGCCCTCCGCGATGCCGGTGGCGGGCGCGGGCGCCGGGGCACCACCACCCCCGCCGCCGCAGCCCACCACCGTGGCGGCCGTCACGACGGCCCAGGCAATCGTTCTCATGGTCTCCACCCCTTCGCTGTTGTGATGCGAACGAGTATGGGCAGGCGGGGCCGTGCCCGTGCTGACGAAAGTCAAGCCTGGGCCCGGCCGGAGGGCCCAGGCGATCGTGGAATTACTTAGTTGCGCACGCAACTATCTTGACCATAATCAAGGACAGCCGGGCGGCCCCGCAGGGCCTGCCCGTTCCCACACCCGCCGGCGCCAACCGCGCCCCGCCCAGGAGACACCGCCCATGCATTCACTCACGCGCCGCAGCCTCATCCTTGCCCTGGCCGCCGCCAGCAGCTTCGCCCAGGCCCAGGGCGGCTACCCATCGCGGACCATCGAATGGGTCGTGCCCTACCCGGCCGGCGGCGGCACCGACGTGGTGGCGCGCACGCTGGGCCAGGCCGTCTCCGAGATCCTGGGCCAGCCGGTCATCATCAACAACAAGCCGGGCGCGGCCACCAACATCGGCGCCGACTACACCGCCCGCGCCAAGCCGGACGGCTACACCGTGATGTCCGCCGACACCGCCACCCTGGCCGCCAACCCCGCGCTCTACAGCCACCTGCCCTACAACGCCGAGAAGGACTTCGCGCCCGTGGGCCTGACGGTGCGCTTCCCCATGATCCTGGTGGTCAACAACAGCGTGCCGGCGAAGAACCTGCCCGAGTTCCTGGCCTGGGCGCGCAAGACCGGCAACACCACCTACGCCACGCCGGGGGCCGGCAGCCCGCACCACCTGGCCACCGAGCTCTTCAAGGACCAGGCCAAGCTCAGCCTCACGCACGTGCCCTACCGCGGCGCCGCCCCGGCGGTGCAGGACGTGGTGGCCGGCCAGGTGCCCTTCATGTTCGTGGACACGGCCAGCGGCAAGGAATTCATCGCCAGCGGCAAGCTGCGTCCCATCGGCGTCGCCAGCCCCCGCCGCGTGGTCAATTTCGAGAACATCCCGACCCTGTCCGAGCAGGGCATGAAGGGCTTCGAGGCCTACGCATGGCAGGGCGTGGTCATGCCCGCCGCGACCCCGCCCGAGGTGGTGAAGAAGTTCAGCGAGGCGCTGCAGAAGGCCATGGCCAGCACGCAGGTGCGCGCCCGCCTGCAGGTGCTGGGCCTGGAGCCCATCCCCGGCAGCCCGGCCGAGATGGCGAAGTACGCGGCGGCCGAGCGCACCAAGTGGGGCCAGGTGATCCGCGCGAACAACATCCGGGTCGACTGATGCCCGCCAGCCGCGCCCTGCCGCTGGACCGCATGCTCACCTGGCGCATGCACCTGCTGCACAAGCTGACCGACCTGGACAGCCAGCGGCTGTACCCGCAGGAGGTCGGCCTGTCGCTGGGCGACGGCCGCTGCCTGTCGGCCATCGGCTCCTTCGAGCCGCTGTCCGTGAACCGGCTGGCCGAACTGGCCAACCTGAACAAGGCCCAGGCCAGCCGCTCGGCGCAGTCGCTGGCCGACCTGGGCCTGGTCACCAAGGCCGGGTCGCCCGCCGATGGCCGCGGGGTGGAGCTGCGGCTCACGCCCGAAGGGCGCAAGGCCTGGCGCCGCACCATGGATTTCATCGAAGAACGCAATCGGCAGATCTTCGGCTGCCTGAGCCGCGACGAGCAGCGCCTGCTCGGCGAGCTGTTCGACCGCCTGATCGCCCACGCCGGCCACTGAGGAGCCCCCGCCCATGCACCAGCCCACGACCGAGCCCCGCGCCTCCATCTACTACGACTACCGCATCCACCAGCCCTGGCTGCCCACGGCGCACCCGCGCGACGCGCGCAAGCCGGTGGTGATCGTAGGCGCAGGCCCCGCCGGCCTGGTGGCCGCGCTGGGCCTGGCCGCGCACGGCGTGCCCAGCGTGGTGCTCAGCGCCGAGCTGCAGGTCTCGCAGGGCAGCCGCGCCATCGTCTTCACCCGCCGCAGCATGGAGATCCTGCACCAGGCCGGGGTGGCCCGGCGCGTGGTCGAGAACGGCCTGCCCTGGCGCTTCGGCAATTCCTTCTACCGCGGCCAGCGCGTGTTCCGCATGGAGGCGCCGCACGAGGAGGACAACCGCTTCTTCCCCATGAACAACATCCAGCAGCAGTACCTGGAGGAGTACCTGCTGGACGCCTGCGCCGCGTCCCCGCTGGTGGACCTGCGCTGGGGCAACAAGCTGGAGCGGCTGGAACAGGACGACAAGATTGCCACGCTCACCGTCGACACGCCCGCCGGCGCGTACACGCTGCAAGCCGACTGGGTGGTGGCCGCCGACGGCGGGCGTTCGGGCCTGCGCAGCCAGCTCGGCCTGCAGATGGAGGGCGCCTCCTACGAGGGCTTCTTCGTCATCGCCGACATCCGCATCGACCTGCCGCTGCCCACCGAGCGGCTGGCCTTCTTCGACCCGCCCTGGAACCCGGGCAACACCATCCTCATGCACCGCGAGCCGCAGGGCATCTGGCGCGTGGACTACCAGCTGCCGCCCGGCGAGACGCCCGAAGAGGCGCTGCGGCCCGAGTCGCTGAAGCAGCGCATCGATGCCCAGCTGGCCATGATCGGCCATGCCGGCGCCCCCTGGGAGATGGACTGGTGCTCGGTGTACTCGGCGCGCACCCTGACGCTGCCCGACTTCCGCCACGGCCGCGTGCTCTTCACCGGCGACGCGGCGCACCTGCTGCCCATCTTCGGCGTGCGCGGCGCCAACACCGCCTTCCAGGATTCGCAGTCGCTGGCCTGGCACCTGGCCTTCGTGGCCAAGGGCCTGGCGGGCGAATCCCTGCTGGCCAACTTCAGTGCCGAGCGCGTGGGCGCGGCCCGCGAGATCATCGAGGAGGCCGGCAAGAGCACGCGCTTCATGACGCCGCCCTCGCGCGGCTTCATGCTGCTGCGCAACGCGGTGCTCTCGCTCTCGCTCACGCAGGACTTCGTGCGCCCGCTCTACCACTGGCGCACCTCGCGGCCGCACGAGTACAGCGGCTCGGCGCTCAACAGCCCGGGCGACGACAACGCGCTGTTCCGCTGCGGGCCGGCCCACGGCGCGCCGCCGCAGGACGTGCGCCTGGGCCCCGACGACCACCTGCTGGACCACCTGGGCCCGGGCTTCACGCTGCTCTACGCCGCAGCGGGCGAGGCCCTGCCCGCCGCGCTGCGGGACGCCCTGGCCACGCAGCGCGCGCGCGGCGTGCCGCTGAAGGTGATCGCCGTGGGCCAGCCCGGCCCGGTGGCCGGCGCCGACGCGTGCGTGGCGGATGCGCAGGGGCGGCTGCGCGAGCGCTACGGCATGGCGACGCCCGGCGCGGCCTACCTGCTGCGCCCCGACCAGCACGTGTGCGCACGCTGGGTGACGCTGGACGCCCAGCGCCTCGCCGCCGCCTTCGTGGCCGCCCTGCCCCAGTGAACCCCAAGGAGACGACGATGCCCACCCCGACGCAGACCCTGGACATTCCCGGCCTGGAAACCGTCTACGACCTGCTGGCCAGCGCCATCGATGCCGCTGGCCCGCAGAAGTCCGAGCTGATGCTGGTCAAGCTGGCCCTGCTCAACGCCAACGCCCTGGGCGACCCCGCCCTGTTCCGCCAGCACCTGGAGGCGGCCGCGGCCGACCTCTGAACCCCCGAGGAGATCCCCATGCTCGTCCAGAAGATCCACCACGTCGCCTACCGCTGCAAGGACGCGAAGGAAACCGTCGAGTGGTACGAGAAGCACCTGGGCATGAAATTCGTGCTCGCCATCGCCGAGAACGAGGTGCCCTCCACCAAGGCGCCGGACCCGTACATGCACGTGTTCCTGGACGCGGGCAACGGCAACGTGCTCGCCTTCTTCGAGCTGCCCGGCCAGCCGCCCATGGGCCGCGACGCCAACACCCCCAAGTGGGTGCAGCACCTGGCGCTGAAGGTGGACTCCATGGACACGCTGCTCGCCACCAAGGCGAAGCTGGAGGCCGCGGGCATCGAGGTGCTGGGGCCGACCAACCACACCATCTTCAAGAGCATCTATTTCTTCGACCCCAACGGCCACCGGCTGGAACTGGCGGCCGACACCGCCACGCCGGAGATGCTGCACAAGCTCGACAGCGTCAAGCGCGAGATGCTGGAGGAATGGAGCCGCACCCGGCGCGCCCCCCAGCACGCGGCCTGGATGCACGACGGCAGCCACGCCTGAGGCCGCGTCCATGCCGAGCCTGAACGAAACCCACGACCCGTCGCTGCGCAGCTGGGTGGCCAGCGCCAACACCGGCCGCAGTGACTTCCCCCTGCAGAACCTGCCCTTCGCCGTCTTCCGCCGCGCGGGTGGCGGCGAGCCCTGGCGCGGCGGCGTGGCCATCGGCGACCAGGTGCTGGACCTGCGGGCCGCCGCGCACGTGCTGCAGCTGCCGGGTGCGGCCGGCCAGGCGCTGCAGGCCGCCGCCGGCGAGACGCTCAACGCCCTGATGGCGCTGGGCCCTGTGCACTGGTCCGCCCTGCGGCTGGCGCTCTCGCGGGCGCTGCGCGAGGGAGCCGGCGAGGCCGGGGCACTGGCGCCCTGCCTGGTGCCGCAGGCCCAGGTGCAGCACGCGCTGCCGGCCCAGGTCGGCGACTACACGGACTTCTACACCTCCATCCACCACGCGACCAACATCGGCCGCCTCTTCCGCCCCGACAACCCGCTGATGCCCAACTACCGCTGGGTGCCCATCGGCTACCACGGGCGCACCTCCAGCCTCGTGGTCTCGGGCGAGGCCATAGGCCGCCCGCGCGGCCAGCTCATGCCCCCCGGCGCCGCGCAGCCGCAGCTGGGCGCCAGCCAGCGGCTGGACATCGAGCTGGAGCTGGGCGTCTTCGTGGGCGGCGGCAATGCCCGCGGCGAGCCCATCCCGGTGGAGCTGGCCGAGCAGCACGTGTTCGGCCTGTGCCTGCTCAACGACTGGTCGGCGCGGGACATCCAGGACTGGGAGTACCAGCCGCTGGGCCCCTTCCTGTCCAAGAACTTCGCCACCACGCTGTCGCCCTGGGTGGTCACGCTGGAGGCGCTGGCGCCCTACCGCGCGCCGCTGCAGCGCGATGCCGGCGAGCCTGGGCCCCTGCCCTACCTGGACGCGCCTGCCGTGCGCAGCGAGGGCGCGCTGGACATCCAGCTGGAGGTGTTGCTGCAGACCCCGCACATGCGCGCCGCCGGCGAAGGGGGGGCGCGCATCAGCCGCACCAGCTACCGGCACGCCTACTGGACGGTGGCGCAGATGGTGGCCCACCATACGGTGAACGGCTGCAACCTGCGGCCGGGCGACCTGCTGGGCACCGGCACCCTCTCCGGGCCCACGCTGGACCAGGCGGCCGCGCTGATCGAGCTGACCTCGGGCGGCAAGAACCCGCTGGCCCTGCCCGGTGGCGAAACCCGCACCTGGCTGCAGGACGGCGACAGCGTCACCCTGCGCGGCTGGTGCGAGGCCCCCGGGGCCGCGCGCATCGGCTTCGGCACCTGCGAAGGCACGGTCACGGCCTGAAATGGCGGCGAAAATGCATGAAAGTGCGCCTTCGCCACGTCACTGCGCGCCACCTGAGCCGCAGGGCCATGCCCCGGCGCTGCCGCCCGGCTGACACCGAGGTGCTGGACCTGGAAGCCGCCCGCCTGTTCAAATCCGGAACCCGAGGAAGACACCCATGAAACACGCATTCATCTGCGACGCCGTTCGCACCCCCTTCGGCCGCTACGGCGGCGCGCTCTCGTCCGTGCGCACCGATGACCTGGGCGCCATCCCGCTGCGGGCGCTGATGCAGCGCAACGCCGGCGTCGACTGGCAGGCCGTGACCGACGTGATCTTCGGCTGCGCCAACCAGGCCGGCGAGGACAACCGCAACGTGGCCCACATGGCCAGCCTGCTGGCCGGGCTGCCCATCGACGTGCCGGGCGCCACCGTGAACCGCCTGTGCGGCTCCGGCCTGGACGCGATCGGCACCGCCGCGCGCGCGATCAAGGCCGGCGAGGCCTCGCTCATGATCGCCGGCGGCGTGGAGAGCATGAGCCGCGCGCCCTTCGTGATGCCCAAGGCCGAGACCGCCTTCAGCCGCGCGAACGCGGTGTACGACACCACCATCGGCTGGCGCTTCGTCAACAAGCTGATGAAGGAGAAGTACGGCGTGGATTCCATGCCCGAGACCGCCGAAAACGTCGCGACCGACTACAAGATCGAGCGCGAAGCCCAGGACCGCATGGCCCTGGCCTCGCAGATGAAGGCGGTGGCGGCCCAGAAGGCCGGCTTCTTCGACGCCGAGATCGTGCCCGTCACCATTCCGCAGAAGAAGGGCGAGGCGGTCGTCGTCGGCAAGGATGAGCACCCGCGCGAGACCAGCCTGGAAGCGCTCGCCAAGCTCAAGGGCGTGGTGCGGCCGGACGGCACGGTGACCGCCGGCAACGCCAGCGGCGTGAACGACGGCGCCTGCGCGCTGCTGCTGGCCGACGAAGCCAGCGCCGCGAAGCACGGCCTCACCCCGCGCGCCCGCGTCGTCGGCATGGCCACCGCCGGCGTGCCGCCGCGCGTGATGGGCATAGGCCCGGCGCCGGCCACGCAGAAGGTGCTGGCCCTGACCGGCCTCACCCTGGACCAGATCGACGTGATCGAGCTGAACGAGGCCTTCGCGGCCCAGGGCCTGGCCGTGCTGCGCATGCTGGGCCTGGCCGACGACGACGTCCGCGTGAACCCCAACGGCGGCGCGATCGCCCTGGGCCACCCGCTGGGCGCCTCGGGCGCGCGGCTGGCCACCACCGCGGTGAACCAGCTGCACAGGACTGGCGGCCGCTACGCGCTGTGCACCATGTGCATCGGCGTGGGCCAGGGCATCGCCGTCATCCTCGAGCGGGTCTGAGGCCGGCCGCGGGCCGCCCGGGGGCGGCCCGCCTCTTCTCTCCCGCCGGCGTGCCGCCCGCATCGCGCAGGCGCGCATCGACAAGTTCGCGCAAGAGCGCCAGCGTGGCCGGCGGCGTGCGGCGCGCCAGGGTCACCAGGCCGAAGCGCGCGGTGGCGTCCAGCGTGGGCGCCATGCGCAACGCCACCAGCTGCGGCGCCACGGCCTTCACCGCCAGCAGCACCGCATCGCTGCGCTCCACGGCGCGCACCAGGCTGGCGATCTCCTCGCAGCGCAGGGTGACGCAGGTGCCGGGATGCGCCTGCGGGCCGTAGCGCTGCACCAGGCGACGGGCCACTTCGTCCGACAGCGGCGTGCTGGCGATGGGATAGGCCCGCACCGCCTCGAAGCCGACCGCACGGGCGCCGGCCAGGGGGTGGCCGGGCCGCACCAGGAAGCCGGCAGCCAATTCGCTCACCCCCTCGACCTGCAGGTCGGGCGCGGGCACCAGGGAGCGCACGTCCACCACCAGCGCGTCCAGGGCGCGCGCCCGCAGCCGCTCGACCAGCTGCGCGGTGCCGCCGCGCGCCACCTCCAGCTGCCAGCCGGCGTGGCGGGTCGCCACCTGCTCCAGCAGCGCGTCCATGAGCAGTGCCCCGGGCCCCGAGCCCAGGCCGACGCGCAGGGCGCCGCTGCGGCCCTCGGCCAGGGCGCGGCAGCGCAGCGACAGGTCATCGGCGTCGGCCACCATCTGCCGCGCATGGGCCAGCACCTCGTGGCCCAGTGGCGTGAACTCCAGGCGCCGTCCCACCCGGTCCAGCAGGGGCTGGCCGAGCTCGTCCTCCAGGCTCTTGATGCTGCGCGAGAGCGCGGGCTGGGTGAGGTGCACCGCCACCGCGGCCGCCGCCAGGGTGCGGTGTTCGGCCAGGGCGATGAGGTGGCGTAGCTGGACCAGGGTCATCAGGGTTCACCCGCGTGTATGAGTTCAAGTCATCATAATCCTGAAAACAATGCATTGGACGCACAGGTGTAGCGGCAATAAATTGCATGCATTCCAGCCGCTGAAGGGGCGACGAGATGCAAGCCGATGCCGACACCCGCGATGACCTGCTGCAGGCCCTGAAGGCCCAGGCCGCGCCCTTCGTGGCCCTGCGCCGCGACCTGCACCGCCATCCCGAACTCGCCTTCGCGGAGCACCGCACCGCGGACGTGGTCGCCCGCCAACTCGCCGCCTGGGGCTACGAGGTCGCCACCGGCCTCGGCGGCACCGGCGTGGTGGGCACGCTGCGCCGCGGGACGGGAACGCGGCGCCTGGGCCTGCGCGCCGACATGGACGCGCTGCCGATCGACGAGGCGAGCGGCGCCGCCTGGAGCAGCACCCATGCCGGCGTGATGCACGCCTGCGGCCACGACGGCCACACCGCCATGCTGCTGGCCGCTGCCGAGCACCTGGCCCTGCGGGGCCGCATCGACGGCACCCTGCACCTGATCTTCCAGCCCGCCGAAGAGGGCGGCGGCGGGGCCGTGCGCATGATGGAGGACGGCCTGTTCGATCGCTTCCCCTGCGACGCCGTGTTTGCGATGCACAACATGCCCGGCCATCCGCAGGGCCACCTGGTGCTGCGCGAGGGGCCGATGATGGCCTCCTCCGACTACGTGACGATCACCGTCGAGGGCACGGGCGGGCACGGCGCGATGCCGCACCGCGCGGCCGACCCCGTCGTCGCGGCCTGCGCGATCGTGATGGCGCTGCAGACCGTGGTCTCACGCAACGTGGATCCGCAGCAGGCGGCCGTCGTCACCGTGGGTGCCTTCAACGCCGGCCGCGCCAACAACGTGATCCCGGCCAGCGCGAAGCTGGAACTGTCGGTGCGCGCCCTGGACCGCGAGGTACGCGCCCTGCTGGAGCAGCGCATCAAGGCCCTGGCGGCCGCCCAGGCCGAGAGCTTCGGCGTGCGGGCGCAGGTCGACTGGCGCCGAGGCTACAGCGTGCTGGTGAACACGCGGGCCGAGACCGATTTCGCGCGCGGCGTCGCGCTGGAACTGCTGGGCCCGGAGCGCGTGACCCTGCAGGGCCCGGCCCTGACCGGCAGCGAGGACTTTGCGTTCATGCTGGAACGCGTGCCGGGCAGCTACCTGCTGATCGGCAATGGGGACGGCAGCGACGGCCATGCCGCCGGTGCCTGCATGGTGCACAACCCCGGCTACGACTTCAACGACGACAACGTCGCGGTCGGGGGTGCCTACTGGGTGCTGCTGGCAGAACGCTTCCTGTCCGCGGGCCACCCGAACGAACGATGACCGGAGACAAGCCCATGACTGCAAACACCCTGGCGAGCCCTGCGCACGCCCCCGAAGCCCGCCGTGGCGCCGCCGCGGCCCGGCCCGCCAGCGGCGCCGCGCGCGTGCCCGCACGCGTGGTCGCGGCCACCGTGGCCGGCAATGCGCTGGAGTTCTACGACTTCGTCACCTACGCCTTCTTCGCCGTCTACATCGGCAGGACCTTTTTTCCGGCCTCCACGCCCATGGGCAGCCTGCTGCTTTCGGTCGCGGTGTTCGGAGTCGGCTTCTTTGCCCGGCCGGTGGGCGGCGTGCTCATAGGCGCCTTCGCCGACCGGGCCGGCCGGCGCCCCGCCCTGCTGCTCACCATCGCGCTCATCACCATCGGCACGCTGGGCCTGGCGCTCACGCCCTCCTACGAATCCATCGGCCTCGCGGCGCCCCTGATCGTGGTCGCCTGCCGGCTCGTCCAGGGGCTGGCCCTGGGCGGCGAGGTGGGGCCCTCCACCGCCTTCCTCATCGAGGCCGCACCGCAGGGCCGGCGCGGGTTCTACGCCAGCTGGCAGCTCGCCAGCCAGGGCGCGGCCAGCCTGGTCGCCGGCCTGGTGGGCCTGGCCCTCACGCTGTCGCTCACGCCGGCCGAGATGCAGGCCTGGGGCTGGCGCGTGCCCTTCGCCGTCGGCCTGCTGCTGGTGCCCGTGGCCATGGTCCTGCGCAACAGCATGCCGGAGACCCTGCACGAAGCGCCGCGCGTCGCCGCCAACAGCGGCATCGTCGGCCTCAAGCGCCGCCGCGGCGTGATCGGCCTGGCGGTGCTGCTGGTCATCGGCGGCACCGTGTCGACCTACCTCGGCACCTACATGACCACCTTCGCCATCACGGCGCTGAAGTTGTCGCCCGCGCTGGCCATGGGCGCGACCGTCGCCGTGGGCCTGTCCACGCTGGTGTTCTCGGTGCTGGGCGGCTGGATGGCGGACCGCTGGGGCCGCCGCGGCACCATGCTGTGGCCGCGCGTCGCCGCCGCCGTGCTGACGGTGCCGGCCTTCATGCTGCTGGTGGCGCAGCCCGGTGCCACCACGCTGATCGCGGTCTCGGCCTTCCTGGCCGCGCTCACGGCCATCAGCGGCACGGCGTCCATCGTCGCGATCCCGGAACTGCTGCCGCGCGGCATACGCGCCACCGGCATGTCCATCGCCTATGCGATCGGCGTCTCCATCTTCGGTGGCAGCACCCAGTTCGTGGTGACCTGGCTCATGGGCGCGACGGGCAACCCCGCCTCGCCGGCCTGGTACGTGGCCGCCGCCAGCGTGGTGACCGCGATCGCCATGCTGGCCGTGCCCGAGACCCGCGACCAGGCGCTGGAGGACTGAGCGCCCGCCCCACGATTTTCTCGATCAGCAGGAGAGTGCCGGGCCGCGTGCCCGGCCCCCGAAGGCGCAAACTCCCATGAACGCTCAGGGCCCGTACTGCACATCACCATCGCCGTCTGGAGAGACGTCACGCCCGGCGTGACGCACCGAAGGAGCAAGGCCGCCGCAGACACGGCGTGCTGAATCTCTCAGGTACCAAGGACAGGGGGAGCGGCAACCGCGTGCGCATGTGAACGCACGCGGCAAACACCTTCCCTGGAGTCTTCCCATGAAAGTGGTGGTCCTCGGCGCCGGCCTGCTCGGCGTCACTTCTGCGTATTACCTTCGCCAGCTCGGCCACGACGTGACCGTGGTCGACCGGCAGGCCAGCCCGGCGGCGGAAACCAGCTTCGCCAACGGCGGCCAGATCTCGGTCAGCCATGCCGAGCCCTGGGCCAACCCCAGCGCGCCGCTCAAGGTGCTCCGGTGGCTGGGCCGGGAGGATGCGCCCCTGCTGTTCCGCATGCGCGCAGACATGCGCCAGTGGCTCTGGGGCCTGGCCTTCCTGCGCGAGTGCACGCCGGCCCGCACCCGCCACAACATCGAGCAGATCGTGCGCCTGGGCACCTACAGCCGCAGCATGCTGCAGGAGCTGCGTGCCGCGCGCGGCCTGCAGTACGACCAGCGCGCCCAGGGCATCCTGCACTTCTATACCAGCCAGAAGGAGTTCGACAGCGCCGAGGCGCCGGCCGCGCAGATGCGCGCCCTGGGCTGCGAGCGGCAGGTCATCTCGGCCGACGAAGCAGTGCGGCTGGAGCCCGCGCTCGCGCACATCCGGCCGCAGCTGGCCGGCGCCACCTGGACTGCCGCCGACGAATCCGGCGATGCGCAGATGTTCGTGCGCGAGCTGGCACAGCGCTGCCGCGAGGACGGCGTGCAGTTCCTCATGAGCCACACCGTCACCGCGCTGCGCGAGCAGGGCGGGCGGCTGGAGCACGTGGAAGCCACCGACGCGGACGGCCGCTTCCTGCGCCTGCGCGGCGACGCCTTCGTCATGGCCATGGGCAGCTTCTCGCCCATGCTGGTGCAGCCGCTGGGCATCCGCCTGCCCATCTACCCGGCCAAGGGCTACTCGGTCACGATGCCGGTCAAGGACGCTGCGCGGGCGCACCAGGTGTCGCTGACGGACGACGAGTACAAGCTGGTGTTCTCGCGCCTGGGCGACCGGCTGCGCATCGCCGGCACGGCCGAGCTGAACGGCTGGGACCGCGACCTGAACCACGTGCGCTGCGAGGCCATCGTGCGGCGCGTGGAGCAGCTCTTCCCTGGCGCCGGCGACAGCACGCGCTCGCAGTTCTGGACCGGCCTGCGCCCGGCCACGCCCAGCAACCTGCCGCTGATCGGCGCCACGCGCGTCGCCAACCTGTTCCTCAACACCGGCCATGGCACCCTGGGCTGGACCCATGCCTGCGGTTCCGGCAAGAGCATCGCGCGCATCGTGAGCGGCCTCGCGCCGGAGGTGGACTTCGCCTTCCAGGGCGCCCAGCCGCGGTCGCGCGGCGTGCTGCTGCCGCAAGGTTGAGCGGCGGGCCCGCACAGCAGCGCAGGCCCGCAGGGGCGCGCGGCGGGGCGGCTACTCGAAGCCGCCGCGCCGCGCCGACTTGATCTGCGAGCGGATGGCCTTGCCCTCCAGCCGCCGCTGGCGCGAGCCGTAGGTCGGCTTCGTCGGCCGGCGCGGCTTGGGCACCTGCGCGGCCTCCTCGACGATGGCCTCCAGGCGTTCCAGGGCCTGCGCGCGGTTCTGCTCCTGCGTGCGTGCCGACTGTGCCTTCAGCACCAGCACCCCGTCCTTGTTCACGCGGCGGCCGGGCAAGGCCAGCAGCGCGTCCTTCAGGGCCTGCGGCAGCGAGGAGGCGCGGATGTCGAAGCGCAGCTGCACCGCGGTCGCTACCTTGTTGACGTTCTGGCCGCCCGGCCCCTGCGAACGCACGGCCGTGAATTCGAGCTCTTCCTCGCGCACGCGGCCGGCCATCTCAGAAGCGCTCGTCGGGCGCGAGGTAGCGCCACTGGCCGCGGGGCAGCCCGGCCATGGGCAGGCGACCGATGCGGATGCGCTTGAGCGAGAGCAACTGCAGCCCCACCTGCTCGCACATCCACGCCATGCGGTCCAGCGGCAGGCCCTTGGCCGCGATGCGCAGCCGCTGGTCGCTCTGCCAGCTCACGCGCGCGGTCGGCAGGGGCTTGCCGTCGATGCTGAGGCCACGGCCCAGGCGCTCCAGCCCACCGGGGGCCAGGGTGCCCGCCACGTGCGCCACCAGCTCCTGCTCGACCAGGTGCGCCTCCTCCTGCAGCTTGCGGACGATGCGCGGGTCCTGGCTGAACACGGCCAGGCCCTCGGCGGCGGCCGGCAGCGGCAGCAGGGCCTCCAGCCCCGCGTCCTGGGCGCGCGATCGCGGCACGCGCGCCGGGTCGGCCTGCCACTGGGCCGCGGGCACCAGCAGCGCATGCAGCGCCGCCAGGCCCAGCCCGGGCGGCTGGTGCACCAGGAAGGTGGCGGGCATGGGCCGGCCCAGCCGGGCCGCCGGGTCGACCTGCACCACCTCGTCGCCGACGCGGAACTGCGGTTCGCGCACGACCTGGCCGGCCACGCGCACCCAGCCGCCGGCGATGTACTGCTCGGCCTCGCGCCGCGAACACGGGACCAGCGCGGCCACGCGCTTGGACAGCCGCAGGGGCTCGTCAGACATGGCGGGCGGCGGAGTAAGGGTTCCGGGCAAGGGCGGCGGGACGTGGGTGCATGGGCTGATTGTCGCGCGCCGCTTGCGCGGTGCCGCGCGGGCCTGCAGGCGCCTTCAAATGTGACGCCGTGCTACAGCGAAACACACCTTGATTCTCGTTTCACGCTGGCGTTCATTAATTTTCACAAGCTCTAGGGTTTTCACGATGGGTCCACCCCCATGCGGCTGGACCATAGTCGGACGCGGTCCTTGCAACGTCGCTTCGGCGTGACCTGCACCTTCCCAACCAACAACATCACGGAGATAGCCAAGATGATCAGAACCCGGCTCAAGCAGACCTTTATCGCGACCCTGTCGCTCCTGGCCCTGGGCTCGTCCGCGATCGCGGCCGAACAGAGCATGGAAGCCATGAAGCAGATGCGCGTGGCCACCACCGACCTGAACATTCCGCTGGTCGAGCAGAGCGGCAAGAACGCCGACGCGATCCGTGCCAACCTGAAGCAGGTCAAGCTGCCGCCGGGCTTCCAGATCAGCCTGTACGCCGTCGTGCCGGACGCCCGTCACATGGCCATCGCGCCTTCCACCAACATGCTGTTCGTGGGCACCCGCAAGACCCGCGTGTGGGCCGTCACCAACCGCAACAACGGCGACGCCGCCACCGAGGTGAAAGCCTTCGCGCCCTCGCTGGACTTCAAGAACCCCAACGGCGTGTGCTTCACGCCCGACGGCGTGCTGGTCGTGGCCGAGCACAACCGCGTGCTGAGCTTCCCCGCCGCCGAGTTCTTCTATGAGGGCCCGGACGTCGCCGTGGGCGAGATCCTGCCGCGCGGCAAGCTGATCCCGACCGAATACGAGTCCTACAACCACGGCGCGCGCACCTGCCGCGTCGGCCCGGACGGCAAGCTCTACATCACCCTGGGGCAGCCCTTCAACGTGCCCCCGGCCGACAAGGTGGAAGAGTTCCGCAAGCTGGGCATCGGCGGCATCGTGCGCATGAACATGGACGGTTCCGGCCGCGAGGTCTTCGCCCTGGGCGTGCGCAACTCCGTGGGCCAGGACTTCAACCCCAAGGACGGCACGCTCTGGTGGACCGACAACCAGACCGACGGCATGGGCAACGACATCCCCCCGGGTGAGCTCAACCACAGCACCAAGGCCGGCCAGGACTTCGGCTACCCCTACTGGAATGGCCACGTGAAGGTCGCCGGTACCGCGGCCGCGCCGGACCTGAAGGACCTGAAGGAGCCCAAGGACGCCGTGTTCCCCGAGGTCGAGTTCCCGGCCCACCAGGCCCAGCTCGGCATGACCTTCTACAACGGCAAGATGTTCCCGGCGCAGTACCGCGGCGGCATCTTCGTCGCCTCGCACGGCTCCTGGAACCGCTCCCCCGCCAGCGGCGCGCTGATCGACTTCGTGCCCGTGAAGGCCGACGGCAAGGCCGGCAAGATGGAAGTGTTCGCCGACGGCTGGCTGAGCAAGGACACCGGCACCTACATCGGCCGCCCGGTCGACGTCGCGATGATGAAGGACGGCTCGCTGCTGGTGTCCGACGACTACGCCGGCGCCATCTACCGCATCACCTACAAGCAGCCCTGATCCTGTTGAATCAAGGCAGTCGTAGTTCATGACGCGTATTGCACGAGTCCTGTGCATGTCGCTGGTGTTCGCGTCGGTGGCCGCCACGGCCGCCGATGCGGGCGCCGGCCGCAAGCTGGCCGCGGCCCAGTGCAACCTGTGCCACGGCGCCAACGGCGTCGCGACCATGGCCGAGGCCCCGAACCTGGCCGGACAAAACGAGATCTACCTCGCGCAGCAGCTGCGCAACTTCCGCAGCGGCAAGCGCACGCATGAAGTGATGGGCGTCATCGCCAAATCGCTGAGCGATGCGGACGTGGACAACCTGAGCAGCTGGTTCAGCAGCATCAAGGTCCAGGTCGAACAGCCCTGACCCCACGGGCCGCGCTGCCGCGCGGGCCCGCGAGATCCCCAGGCTCCTTGAATGGCCTGCCGTCGCCCCAGGGCGCGGCGGGCCTTTTCTTTTGCAGGCCTGCGTCCGTTCCGTTTCGTGCCGTGCCGTGCCCGGGGTCCGGGCCGATTGCACGATGCATGTGTGTTCAATTAACATGATGTAACAGTTCGCATCCCATGCCGGTGCGGCGAAGGAATTCCGGGGTCGACCGCGCGCCGGGCGGCTTTTGGGGTTGCGTCAGCGGCACCGCAGCATGTGCCGCGCATCGAGGAGGAAGAACCCATGAACATCCACCGCATCGCCCTGGTGGGCCTGGCGGCCGCCTGCGCGCAGGCCGCCGCCATCGCCCAGACCGCACCCCCCGCGGCCCAGGCGTCACCGGGCGTCTACAAGGTGCTGGCCGAAAACGACCAGTTCCGCATCGAGCTCGCCACCTGGAAGCCGGGCGAGAAGGACAACATGCACTCGCACCCCGCCTCCGCCGTCTATCGGCTGAGCGATTGCACTGCGCGCCTGACCGGCCCGGACGGCAAGGTGCTGGGCGAAGGCGAAGCCAAGGCCGGCAGCGCGGCCCTGCAGCCGCCCATCGCCGCCCACAGCCTGGAGAACATCGGCAAGACGGAGTGCCAGATCCTGATCGTCGAGCGCAAGTAAGACGCTCGGCCACGGCACGCCACCCGTGGGGCGGCCGTGGCCCACCTCCTCAGCGCACCGTCAGGGCCACCAGCTCGCCGCGGGTCCTCGGGCCGCCGGTGAAGGCGCCGCCATCGGTCACCACATACAGCGTGTCGCGGTCCGCCGGGCCGCGGCCGAACACGGCGTCGGTGGCGCCCACGATGTGCTGGCGTGCGTCGCCGACGATGCTGCGCTCGCCCGTGGGCGAGACCCGCACCACCGTGTTGTAGGGGTGCGTGGTGATGTAGAGCGATCCGTCCGGGCCGACCGCGAAATCGTCCCCCGGAATGCCGCTGGCGATCAGGCGCGGCGCGTCGAAGTGCCCGTCGTCGAGCAGCGCATAGCCCAGCACCGTGGTGCGGTCGGACACCGTGACGATCATTTCACGCCCACGGAAGTGCAGGCCGTTGGCGCCGGGCGCGAGCGAGATGAAGGGCCGGGCCCGCAGGCGCGCGTCCTCCAGCACCTTGTGCGCCGCGCCGGTGTGCGGGTCCACCCGCCACACCAGGCCCAGGGCGCTGTCGGGGGTGTAGAGCTGGCCATCCGGCCCGATGTCCAGGCCATTCGGCCAGGCCCCGCGCGGCAGGGTCGCGAACCGCTCGGGCTGCGCCCCCGGCCTCACCCGCCACAGGCCCGGCTGCACGCCGTTGCTGGTCATGTACAGCGTGCCGTCGGCGCCGATCGCGACCACGCCGGCGGCCGAGCCTTCGGGCGTCCTGAGCACGCTGTGCTCTTCGCCCGAGGGGCTGCGCGCAATGACCTCGCCTTCGGCATGGCGCCAGTAATCCGGCCGTGCGAAATCCAGCTTGCGGCTGGCCGCCAGGTACAGCGTGCCGTCCGGCCCGGCCGCGATGCCTTCGAACCAGGTGCCCTCCTCGTAGGTCTTGACCACCCGCGCCTGGAGCGGCGCGTAGGGCAGATCGTCGGCCTTGGGCAGCGCCAGCACCTTCAGGCCCAGCGGTTGCCCGGCCCCGACCGCCAGGCTGGCCAGCACCATCAGCCCCGGCAGAACAGACAGGGCCGGCGCGCGGGCGCGCAGGGCCGCCGCACCCGCGAGCAGGGAGGACGCCAGGGCGATGACGGCCGCGAAGAAGGTGACGAAGGGGACTGCCGCGCCCGCCAGCGCGGCCGCACCGGCGAGCAGGCACAGCACGGCGAAGGCGCGACGCGGCCACGGCCGTCGCGGCAGCAGGGGCAGCAGCCGCGCACCGGGCCCCGCCTGCAGGGCGGGAACCAGCGCCAGGGCGGCGAGCAGCAGCAGCGCCGCGCCCAGGGCGACGGCAAGAACGGCGGTGATGAAGGTCATGGTCGTCTTTCAGGTTGGATGAAATGGAAATTCGATAGGAAGCTACTGATAAGGACAAAAAAAGGGCTCAACGGCCGCCGCCATCGAGGTTGCGCTCGATGCGATGCAAGAACCCGGTGAACTGCTCTCGCTCCTCGGGTGTGAAGCCCTGGAACATCCGCTCCACCAGCCGGTCCCCGGCGGCGCAGAACGCATCGGAGTAGCAGACCTGGCGGGCCGCGTCGGTCATGCGGATCGAACGGGCCCGCGCGTCCTCCTCGCTGACCCGCCGGCTGACATGGCCGTTGCGCTCCAGCACGTCCAGCACGTTGGTCAGCGTGGGCGAGGTCACGGCCAGGCGGCGTTGCAGGTCCCGGTGCTCCACCGCGTCCTCGTGCAGCAGCAGTTGCAGCACGTCGAACTGCCCACCGGTGAAGCCGAAGGGCTTCACGGTTTCTTCCAGCGCGCGCCTCAGCGCCAGGTAGGCGCGGCGCAGGTCCAGGGTGGGGTGCGACATATCGGTAGCATCCTATCTTTATTCCGGCTTGTCAAGCCACGCGCCGGCCGAAGCGCACCGCGGTCAGACCGGGACGCCGGAATCGGGCCGAGGCCGGCATGATGAGGAAGGTGTTGTCGCCGGGGGTGCGCACCTCCACCCCACCGTCACGGGCGACCAGCGTCCCGGCCTCGGTCACGCAGCCCATGTTGGGCCAATCCTGCGTGAACTCGAAGTCATCGGAGCGTATCGTGACGGCTTCTGTCACTTCGATGACCGTCTGCGGCTCACTCACCGCGTTCTCGCCGTGGAGGAAGCTGGCCAGCAGGCGCCCCACCACCGCATGCGCGGCCTCGAAGGCGGCCGGGCTGAAGTGCGCGCCGCACTCCACCAGCATCGCCTGGGCCGCGGCCGTCGGGTCCCCATAGGGCGGCCTGTCGATCAGTCGCAGGCCCGCGGCATGCCCGGCGTCCTGCACCAGCAGGCCCGGGAAGCCCAGGCGGCGCGCGAAGTCCAGGTTCTTGGGTGCCCGGCCCACTAGGCCCAGGGCGGGCGCGGCCTCGGTCATGGAATGCAGGTCCAGCAGGACGTCGGCCTCGGCCACGTGGGGCAGGATCTCGCGCGCCCGCCGCAGTTCGGTGGTGTCCGAGGGCCCCGCCTGCGGGTCCACCCGGCCCCACACGCGGTTCATGTCCTCGTCGACCAGGCGGCAGTCCCCCTTGGTGCCGTCGTCCAGGCGCTCGTAGGCCGCCAGGTTGCAGAAGACGACCGTGAGGCTGCCCGCGCGCGGCCGGGGCGCCTGCTGCACCGCCCACCAGGCGGCCTCGGCACCGCAGACCTCGTTGCCGTGGACCAGGGCCGTGAGCACGATGCGCGGGCCGGGCTGCGGCGCGGCGAAGTGCCAGACGCCGGGCGTGCCACAGTTCGAACCGGCGATTTCCTCATGGCGGGGCAGGGTACGCGGCGAGCCGTCGTCCAGGGTGATGGTGGTCATCGCGCCAGCATAGCGCCGCCACCGCCCGCCGCGCCAGGACAGCCCAGCCATCCCCC
>NZ_JADDOJ010000130.1 GCF_015159745.1 Ramlibacter aquaticus
GGGGTTGGGGCGCCCCGATTATTGCGCCCCGGCGCCGGGGTCAGGCGGGGGTCAGCCGCCGGGGCGTACGGTGCAACTGTCCCGCCTTACTGGGCGGAACGCAGTGGCGGCGCGACACGCGATCAGGGCAACGCCCCGCCCTTGGCCCGGCCCCGTGCCGGGCCTTTTATTTGGGAGTCGCGCGTGCCGGGCCCCGGGCCGTGGCCGCTGCCGCCTCAGTGCGAGGCCGCCCCCGCTTCCGCGTCCACCGCCTGCTGCACCGCGCGGTAGAAGGCATCGCGCGCGGCCATGGCCTGCGGGTCCTGGGCGCCGTTCCAGTCGGCGTTGGAGGCGATCACCAGCCGGCGCGCGGGGTCGATGAAGATGCCCTGGCCGAAGATGCCGCGCGCCTCGTAGCTGCCGTCGTCCCGGGTCCACCAGAAGTAGCCGTAGCCCCGCCCGGGCCGGCCGATGCCGGTCTGGCTGCGCGTGGCCTGCGCCAGCCAGTCCTCGGGCACCACGGAGGCCGTGCCGCCCACGGGCCGGGCACCGTCCAGCATGAACAGGCCGACGCGCGCGAAGTCGCGCGTGGCCGCCTGCACGCAGCAGCCGCTGATCTCCTGCCCGGTGCGGCTGAGGATCCAGGTGGCCTGCTGTTCCATGCCGGCCGGCTTCCAGACCTTTTCGGAGAGGTAGTCGGACAGGGTGCGGTGCGTGGCCTGCGCCACCAGGATGCCCACCAGGTTGGTCTCGCCGGTGCTGTAGTTCCAGCGCGTGCCGGGCGCGGCCGCGCGCGGCAGCTTGCGCATGTAGCTCACGATGGCCGGCACGCCGTCCTCGGGCGGCTGCTTGTCGAAGCGGGCGACGTCGGACTGCGGGTCCTTGTAGTCCTCGTTCCACTGCACGCCCGAGGTCATGGTCACGAGCTGGCGGATGCTGACCTGTTCATAGGCCGAGCCCTTCATCTGCGGCAGGTAGTCGGAGACCTTGTCGTCCATGCTGCGGATGGCGCCGTCCTTCACGGCGGCGCCCACCAGCAGCGCGGTGAGGGACTTGGCCATGGAGAAGCTGGTCCAGCGGCCCTGGCCGTCGAAGCCCAGGCCGTAGCGTTCCAGCCGCAGCTTGCCGTCCTGCAGCACCACCAGCGCGGCGCTGCGCTGGCCGGCCATGTAGGCGTCCACGTCCACAGCCAGCTTGAGCGGCGGCCCGGGCGGCAGCGGCCGCGCGACCGGACCGGCCGCCACCACGCGCGATTTCGCCAGGAAGCTCAGGCGGTCCATGGCGCGGAAGGCGGCGTCCCGCTGGCGCGTGCTCCAGAAGAGCACGTCGCGGTTGGTGGGCAGCGCGGCCAGCACGCCGCGGGTTTCCTTGTCCAGGGAGAACCAGCCGGCGGCCGCGGCGACGGCGAGGACGGCGAGCAGCCCCAGGAGGATCCGGCGAAGCTTTTTCATGGGAGGCAGAAGGCAGAGCAAACGGGCCCCGATTGGACACGAGCTCCCGGGGTTGCGCACCGTCGCCAAGGCGACATGCACCGGACTGGGGCTTGCGAGCATGGCGCCCCGTGACGAGCCGGCGCAGAATCCGCCGTTTGCGGACAACAAGCCAAACGGGAGCAGTCAAGGGATGGACGCAACAGGGGTGTGGGAGCACGGGCCCGCCGGCGTGCAGGAGGGCCATCGGCAGCTCCTGATCGAAGGCCTGCGGCGGATCTTCGGCGAATTCAACGAGGAGATGCTGGCCCGCGTGCTGCAGGAGTTCGAGTGGGTGCAGCTGGCCGGCGGCGAGACGCTGCTGGCGCAGGGCTCGCGCGACGACAGCCTGTATTTGGTCATCAGCGGCCGGCTGCGCGCCCTGCGCACCGACGAGGAAGGCCACACCCGGGCGCTGGGCGAGATCGCCCGCGGCGAGACCGTGGGCGAGCTGGCCTTCTTCACCGGCGAGGCCCGCACCGCCACCGTGGTCGCGGTGCGCGACGCGGTGCTGGTGCGCTTGCGCGGCGATGCCTTCCGCGAACTGCTGATCGCCTACCCGCTGATGTCCATCAACCTGACGCGCCTGGTGATCGACCGCATGCGGCGCGAGACCGAGCGCAAGGCCAGCTCGCGCCCGGTCACCTTCGCGCTGCTGCCGGTCACGCCCGGGCTGGACCTGGCCGCGCTGGCGCGCCGGATCGCGGGCGAGCTGGGCCCGGGCGTGCGCCTGGTGACCTCCGCCGAGGTGGACGGCTGGTTCGGCGAGCCGGGGATGGCGCAGGTGCCGCACGCCAGCGAGCGCTCGGCGCGCGTCGCGCAACGCCTGGAGCAGCTGGAGAACGAGCACCCCTTCGTCTTCTACCTCACCGATCCCACCCCCTCGGAGTGGACGCGGCGCTGCCTGCGCCACGCGGACCGCGTGCTGCTGCTGGCCGACGCCCGCCAGGACCCCCAGCCCGGCCCCCTGGAGCGGGACTGCCTGATGGACGGCGCCCACGCGCCGCTGGCACAGAGCTATCTGGTGCTGATGCACCCGGCGGGCCGGCAGCCGCCCCAGGGCACCTCGCGCTGGCTGGCGCCGCGCAAGCTGGCCGGCCACCTGCACCTGCGCGAGGACCGGCCGGCCGACTGGGGCCGGGTGGCACGCGTGGTTTCGGGCCAGGCCACCGGGCTGGTGCTGTCCGGCGGCGGCGCGCGCGGCTTCGCCCACCTGGGGGTGATGAAGGCGCTGGCCGAATCCGGCCACACCTGGGACCTGGTGGGCGGCACCAGCATCGGCTCGGTGATGGGCGTGTTCTCGGCCATGGACCTGTCGCCGGACGAGGCCATCGCCCAGGCGCGCGAGGCCTTCCGCAAGAACCCCACCGGCGACTTCAACATCTTCCCCGTGGTCTCGCTGATCGGCGGCCGCCGCCTGCGCCGCATCATCGACCACGGCATCCACTCGGTGATGGGCGAGGGCTGCGGCATCGAGGACCTGTGGAAGAGTTTCTTCTGCGTCTCCAGCAACTACTCCGCCGCGCGCGAGACCGTGCTCACGCGCGGGCCGCTGGCCAAGAGCCTGCGCGCCTCGGTGGCCATCCCCGGCGCGTTGCCGCCGGTGATGCTGGACGGGCAGTTGCACATCGACGGCGCCACCTTCAACAACTTCCCCACCGACGTGATGGCCGGCATGGGCGCCTCGCGCATCGTGGGCGTCAACCTGCTGCGCGAGGGGTCCATCAAGTACAAGATGGACGAGCTGCCCACCGGCTGGCGCCTGGCCCTGGACAAGCTGCGCGGCAAGCGCCACCGCCTGCCCGGCATCATCCCGCTGCTGCTGAACTCCAGCATGATGTACAGCTACGCCCGCCAGGGCGAGAGCAAGCGCTTCGTGGACCTGTACTTCAACCCGCCGGTGCAGGGCTACGGCATCATGGAATGGACCCGCTTCGATTCCATCGTGCGGGCCGGTTACGAGGACGCGATGAAGCGGCTGGAAGCCCTGGCCGCGCAGCCCCAGGCCACCGAGTAACAGCTCGTCTCAGGCCCTGCCAGAGCCTTTGCGCGGGGGACAATCCGGGTCTCATGAAGACCCTCTACGGCGACTACGAGATCGAGACCGATCGCCACGGCAGCTACACCATCCGCGTCGAAGGGCGGCTGGTGCGCAGGCTGACGGCCCTCACCGCCTACCCGGGCCGCCCGCGCTTCGGCAACCGCAAGCTGGAGGTGGAGGCCCTGGAAGACGCCAAGCGCTACCTGGACGCGCTGTCGCGCCGCACCGGCTGAAGGCCGGGCCGCGGGGCCGTGCCGGCTGAAGCCGCTGCCCCGTGCCACCCGGTCCAGGCCGTGCCGCCGGGCTCAGGCCGGCCGCAGGGCCGCCGCCAGCGCCTCGGGCGGCAGCGGCCGTGGCGGCTGGGCCGCGGGGCTGTGCTCCAGCGCCTGCACCATCGAGACCAGCCGGCTGGCCACGGGCGTGGGCACGCCGGTCGCCTCGCCCAGGCGGGCGATCTCGCCATTGAGCAGCAGCACCTCGGTCGTGCGGCGCTGGTCGATGTCGGCCACCATGGACGGGTAGCTGCCCTCGCGCACGCCGTTGCGCGCCCGCGCCAGCCACCAGGTCACCGGGCCGCCGCGCCGCAGCAGCGCCAGGTAGGCCGACGGCGGGATGGGCATGGGCCACTCGAAGGCGATGCCGGCCGCGCGCAGCACCGCCAGGGCTTCCTCGATGGAGGCGGCGCAGGCCTCGCGCAGCGCCGGCACCGTGAGCAGGTCCTGGATGGTGGCGTGGGTGACCGCGCAGATTGCATTGGCCAGGTTGATCAGCAGCTTGCCCCACACCGCCTCGTCGCCCCGGGCCCGGGCCACCGCCATGCCGCTGCCCTGGAAGGCGGCCGCCAGGGCGGCATCGCCGGTGCCGCCCAGCACCAGGGCCGGCTTGGTGGCGAGCTGGGCCTGCAGCGGGCCGCGCCACTGGGCATTGAACATGATGGTCATGGGCAGGATGCGCACGCCGGGCAGCTGCCTGCGCAGCATGCGCAGCGCGTCCACGCCATTGAGCGTGCAGACCACGGTGCAGCCGGGCGGGAAGGCCGAGGGTTGCGGCAGCTGCTCGAGCAGCGGGGCCAGCGCGCCGTGCTTCACGCACAGCAGCAGGTGGTCCACGCCCTGCAGGTCCAGCCGGTCCACCAGGCGCGGGCGCGGCGCGGTGAAGACTGGCCGGCCCTGGGCGTCCTCCACGCGCACCCCGGGGGCGGCCTCGAAGGCCGCGCGGTCCTTGGGGCGGGCGTAGAGCGCCAGGTCGGCGGCGGGGTGGCGGCCCAGGGCCCCGAGCAGGACCGTGCCGACCGCGCCGGCGCCTATGGTGAGGATCATCGGGCCATGATACCCAGCGGTGCCGCGCGCGCGCGGCACGATGCACCGACTGTGATGGCGGCCCCGCATGCGCAGGCCTGCGAGGGCGGGTTCGCGAAGCGGCGGGGCGGCGGGGCGGTCCGGTGCACCGGCGCGGCCGGCGTCCTGCGCGGGGCGCTCAGGCCGGTTTCCACGCCCGCAGCGAGGCCTGGAAGGCCCAGGGTGCGCGCGCGACCCGGGCGTGGGCCATGCAGCGGCGGAAGTCCAGGGTGGCCGGGTGCAGCACCAGGTGCAGTTCGCCCTCGAAGCGCACGCGCTCGGCACGCCCCACCGCCCCCGCATCGAACAGGCGCAGCCGCAGCCGGCGGTCCGTGCCCACGGTGAAGGCGACCAGCCGGCCGGTGCGCCGCAGCGCCTCGGCCGACCACAGGCGCAGCAGCTGGTAGCGGGCGTTGCGCAGCTGGCCGAAGCGCACGAAGCCCGCCATGTAGCCCCAGGCCAGCGCCGCCACGCCCGCCTGCTGCACCAGGTGGCCGGGCCAGCCCGCGGGCAGCGGCACCCAGCGCAGCAGCGCCGCCTCCGCCAGCACCAGGAAGCCGGCCAGGCGCAGGCCGGCATCGATCGGGTCCAGTTCCAGCTGCAGCAGCACGTGCTCGAAGTCGTCCAGGAAGCGCTTCTGGTCGTCCTCCTCGAAGTCGCGCAACTGCACGCCGTCCGGGTCCTCGGCGCCGTCCGGCGGCGGAAAGGCCGCGTAGCGGATGCCGCAGGCCGAGCGCAGGTGCGGGTCGGGCAGGCGCGAGCCCCGGCCGTACTGCCACAGGAAGGGCACCAGCAGCGCCACCAGCGCGCGCTGCAGGTTCTCCAGCGGGTCCGGGCTGCTCCAGCCGGCGCGCAGGCTGCCCAGCCAGCCCAGCCATGCCATGAGCAGGGGCGCGACCACGGCGGCGAACAGCATGTCGTAGCCCGCCTGCGAGAGGTGGAAGGCGCGCGCGGCCAACAGCGGCAGCGACTGGCCCACGGTGCTGGCGAAGCACCAGAAGGCCAGCAGCGCGAAGCCGGACTCGGCCAGCTCGCCGAAGCCCAGCAGCAGGGTCCAGGCCGCGAGCAGCGTGGCCAGTTGCAGGGAGAACTCGGTTCCGTAGGCGGGCATGGGCGCGGCGCGTGCCGGGGCGGCCGCAGCGCCCCGCAACGCAGGGCAGGCCGGGGCCGGGCCCGCGGCGCAGGCCTGCCAGGCTCTTCGGCCGTGCGGCGCTGAACTTGAGCGCCGCGCTCAGGCCGCCGTGGACCGGGCGGCAAGCGCGTCGCGCAGCTGCGCCAGGGCCTCGTGCGCGCTGCCCACGACGATGCGGCAGGGCACTGCCAGCATCAGGTTCAGCGGCAGGCCGAACTCCTCCACGCGCCAGCCCGCCGTGTCGTGCACGCCGTCGGCCGCCAGCATGCCGGGCTGCCGGGCCCGGATGCGGGCCGCCAGCGCGCCGCCCTCGGGCACGTGGCCGATCACCAGCTTGCCGCGCGCGACGGCATAGCCGACCTCGAAGCAGGTGCCGCTGTCCGGCTCGGCGCCGCGGAAGAAATCGAGCTGCGCCAGCACCGCGTCGCAGGATTCGATGCGGCGGATGTTGGCCTGGTAGATGTGGCGG
>NZ_JADDOJ010000131.1 GCF_015159745.1 Ramlibacter aquaticus
GCGCTGGGGGCCAGGGCGGGCGAATGCATGGCCGGCACTGTAACGCCGGGCCGCCGCCGGCCGGCGGGTGGGCGCCAGCCCATGCTTAAAAGGCGGGTGGCCGTGCACCAGTTCACGCTGGAGCGCCGCGCCGCCAGGCTTGAAAATCCAGGCCCAGCCCCCAGATGGCGGGAGCGCCGGCGTGCCGGCAGTCATTCCAGTCCACACAACGCCCATGAGCCAGAAACATTCCTTCCAGGCCGAGGTCGCGCAGCTGCTGCACCTCGTCACGCACTCGCTGTATTCCAACAAGGAGATCTTCCTGCGCGAGCTGGTCTCCAACGCCTCCGACGCCTGCGACAAGCTGCGCTTCGAGGCGCTGGAGAACAACGCCCTCTACGAGGACGCGCCCACGCTGGAGGTCCGCGTCTCCTTCGACACCGAGGCCCGCACGCTCACCATCGCGGACAACGGCATCGGCATGTCGCAGCAGGAGGCGATCGACCACCTGGGCACCATCGCCAAGAGCGGCACGCGCGAATTCATGCACAAGCTCTCCGGCGACCAGAAGGCCGACGCGCAGCTGATCGGCCAGTTCGGCGTCGGCTTCTACTCCGGCTTCATCGTGGCCGACCGCATCACCGTCGAATCGCGCCGCGCCGGGCTGCCGCCCGAGCAGGGCGTGCGCTGGGTGAGCGGTGGCGCCGGCGACTTCGAGGTCGAGGCCCTCACCCTGCCGCAGCGCGGCACCCGCGTGATCCTGCACCTGCGCGAGGACGCGACGGAGTACCTCTCGAGCTGGAAGCTCAAGTCCATCATCGCGAAGTACTCCGACCACATCTCCCTGCCCATCCTGATGCGCAAGGAGACGTGGAAGGAGGGGGAGGACAACCAGCCCGGCCAGATGGTGCTCACCGACGAATGGGAGCCCGTGAACCAGGCCAGCGCGCTGTGGACGCGGCCGCGCAAGGACGTCACGCCCGAGCAGTACCAGGCCTTCTACCAGCAGATCAGCCACGACAGCGAGGCGCCGCTGGCCTGGGCCCACAACCGCGTGGAGGGTTCCACCGAGTACACCCAGCTGCTCTTCATCCCGGCCCATGCGCCCATGGACCTGTGGAACCGGGAGAAGTCGGCGGGCGTGAAGCTCTACGTGAAGCGCGTGTTCATCATGGACGAGGCCGAGGCGCTGATGCCGGTGTACCTGCGCTTCGTCAAGGGCGTGATCGACTCGGCCGACCTGCCGCTGAACGTGAGCCGCGAGCTGCTGCAGGAAAGCCGCGACGTGCGGGCCATCCGCGAGGGCTCCACCAAGCGCGTGCTCTCCATGCTGGAAGACCTGGCCAAGCTGGAGAAGGACGAGGCCGCGAGCGAGGAGGACAAGGCCAAGTACGGCAAGTTCTGGTCCGAGTTCGGCGCCGTGCTCAAGGAAGGCCTGGGCGAGGACTTCGGCAACCGCGACCGCATCGCCAAGCTGCTGCGCTTCCACTCCACCCAGGCGGACGCGCCCACCGTGTCGCTGGCCGACTACAAGGCCCGCATGAAGGAAGGCCAGGAGGCCATCTACTACATCACCGCCGACACCCTCGCCGCGGCGAAGAACAGCCCGCAGCTGGAGGTGTTCCGCAAGAAGGGCATTGAGGTGCTGCTGATGGCCGACCGCGTCGACGAGTGGGCGCTGAACTACCTGACCGAGTTCGACGGCACGCCGCTGCAATCCGTGGCCAAGGGCGCGGTCGACCTGGGCACGCTGCAGGACGAGGCGGAGAAGAAAGCCACCGAGGAAGCGGCCGAGACCTTCAAGCCCGTGCTGGAACGCCTGAAGGCGTCGCTGAAGGACAAGGCCGAGGACGTGCGCGTGACCTCGCGCCTGGTCGACTCGCCGGCCTGCCTGGTGGCCACCGATGGCGGCATGAGCACGCAGCTCGCCCGCATGCTCAAGCAGGCGGGGCAGAAGGTGCCCGACATGAAGCCGGTGCTCGAGGTGAACCCGGCGCATGCGCTGGTGAAGAAGCTGGCGTCGAGCGAGCACTTCGACGACCTGGCCAACATCCTGTTCGACCAGGCCCTGCTGGCCGAAGGCGGCCTGCCGGAAGACCCGGCGGCCTACGTGCGGCGGGTCAACGCCCTGCTGGCCTGAGGCCCGGGCGGGCCAGGGCCCGCTCGTTCTGTGAAGGCGTTCACCAGACAGTCCTGAGCCCCGCGCCAGCGCCGGGGCCGCCGGGATACTGCCCCCCTTCCATGGGGGGACTGTCATGGGGTTTTTGCCTGCCGGGCGCGCGATCACCGCGCGGACCACGGCGCTTGTTCCGGTTCGGTTTCCGCTGTTTCTCGCCGCCCTGGCGGCGGCCGCCGCGGGGCCGGCCCGGGCCCAGGCTGTCGATGCCGGGGCCTTGTCGCGCACCCTGCAGGAGACGGCGCCCACGCCCGGCAGCCTGCCGCGCGTGGTCTCGGGCCGCCGGGGCGCCGAAGGCGCCGTGCTCTCCGTGCACGTCGACGATTTCCTGGTCGAGGGCGCCGCCAGCGTGGACCCGGCTGCCGTGCGCGAGGCCCTGGCGCCGTTCCGCGGCCGCACGCTCAACGCCGCCCAGCTGCTGCAGGCCTGCGACGCCATCGCCGCGCTGTACCGCCGGGAGGGCAAGCTGGCCCGTGTTCTCATCCCCGCCCAGGCGTCCGCCCAGGCGGTGCTGCGCATCGAGGTGGTGGAAGCCCAGCTCGCGGCCGTGCGCGTGGAAGGCCAGCCGGCCCGGGTGGACGCCGGCTTCGTCGAACGCGTGGTGAGGCAGGCGCTGGGCGACAGCCGCCCCCTGGACCTGGCCGCACTGGAGCGCGGCATCCTGCTCGCGAACGACCTGCCCGGCGTCAGCGCCGACGGCGTGCTGAAGGCCGGCGACGCACCCGGCGACACCGTCCTGGCCCTGCGCATCGCCGACGGCGCGGACTGGCAGGCCGGCGCGAGCGTGAATTCCTGGGGCTCGCGCTTCACCGGCGAGGAGCAGGTCCTGCTCAATGCGGCGCGCAACCTGGCGCGCGGCGAGCAGATCAGTGCCGGCGTCGTGGCCAGCACCGGCCTGCAGGCGCTGCGCCTGGGCGCCGAGGCGCCGCTGGGCGTGGCGGGCCTGAAGCTGCAGGCGTCGGCCAGCGGCCTGCAGTACCGCCTGGGCCGCGAGTACAAGCCGCTGGACGCCCGTGGGGATGCCGCCACCACCTCGCTGGGCCTGTCCTATCCGCTGGTGCGCACGCAATCGCTCAACCTGCGCCTCGCCGCCACGGCGGACCACGCCCGCTACCGCGACGACAGCCTGGGCGAGCGCGTGCGCGAGCGCAGCGTCGACGGCCTCACGCTGGCCCTGTCGGGCGACTGGAGCGACCCCCTGCCCGGCAGCAGCCTCACGCCCTGGGGCGTGCAGGCGCGCGCCGGTCGGGTTCGCCTGGGCGTCGCGGACGACCGCGCGGCCGATGCGGCCGGCCCGGGCACCGAAGGCGGCTTCAGCCTCCTGGGCGCACAGATCGCGCGTCACCTGGCCTGGGCGGGTGGCTGGTCGGGCTCGGTCGGCCTGCGCGCGCAATGGGCGCTCGCCAACCTGGACAGCGCCGAGAAGTTCGCGCTGGGCGGGCCCACGGCCCTGCGGGCCTACCCCGTGAACGAAGCCTCGGGCGATTCCGGCTGGATCCTGAGCGGCGCCCTGCGCCGCAGCTTCGACGGCGGCTTCACCCTGGGCCTGTTCAGCGACATCGGCCATGTGCGCGTGCACACCCGGCCCTGGGCCCGCGACGCCAACCAGATCAGCCTGCAGGACCTGGGCGCCACGCTGGAGTGGCGCTCGGGCCGGGTGGGCAGCGAGCTGTCGCTGGCCCTGCCGCTGGCCCGCAACCCCGCTGCCGCGCACGGCCGCAACCAGGACGGCTCGGACCACGGGCCGCGCCTGTGGTGGCGCCTGCAGTACGCACTCTGAGCTGCCGCGCCCTCGCGCGTCGCACCCCGCCACTGGAGAGAACCCATGAACGCTTCGACCTCCCGGCTGCCACGTCGGGCCCGGCTGCTGCCGCTGGCCGGCGCCGTCGCCGCACTGTTTGCCGGCCCGGCGGCCGCCCAGACCGCGCCCGCCCTGCCCGTGCTGGCCAACACCGGCCAGCCCGTGAATGTGCAGGTGCGCACCGCGCCCGGGCAGATGATCGTCACCACCACGCAGAGCCGCACCGTCATTCCCTGGGCCAGCTTCAACGTGGCCGCGGGAAACTCGGTGTCGTTCAAGCAACCCGACGCGTCCTCCGCCGTGCTCAACCGCGTCATCACGCCCGGCACGCCCAGCACCATCGACGGCGCCATCGATTCGAACGGGAAGGTCTACCTCCTCAACCCGGCCGGCATCAGCTTCGGCGTCAACAGCGCCGTCAGCGTCGGGGCCCTGGTCGCCTCGACCCTGGACATGGCCGACAGCGACTTCCTGAACGGGGTGGACCGCTTCCGGGGCGCCCCGGGCAACGGCGCCGTGGTCCACCAGGGCGAGATCGTCACGGACACCGGCGGCAGCGTCGTGCTGCTGGGCAGCTCGGTCACCAGCACGGGCGCGATCCGCACCAGCGGCGGTGATGTCGTGCTCGCGGCCAGCAGCGCGGACACGCTCCTGGGCCTGGCCAACCAGCACCTCACCATCGACGTGGGCAACACGCCCGCCGGGGCGGTGAGGCTGGGCGGCACGCTGGACACCAGCGCCGCCCTGGGCGACGCGGGCAAGGTGACGGTGCTGGCCTCCCGGGTCGAGCTCGGCGCCGACCTCGCGATCCTCAGCGACCGCCAGGACCCGGCCGGCAAGCGCGTGCAGGTCGAGGTGCGCAACAGCACGCTGAATGTCGCGGCGCAGGACGGCACGCTGTCAGGCACGGACGCCAGCCGTCTGCTGCAGATGGCGGACCTCAAGCTTGCCGGAACGTCCGCGTCGGACCTGGTGGTCGGCGATGCCATCGCCTGGCCGGCACCCCAGGGTGCGAGCCATGCCCTGACGCTCAGCAGCGGCGGCAACCTGCTGGTGCGCAACCGCATCGACGCCACCGCCAACGGCGCGGCGGGCAGCGTCGCGCTGGAGATCGGCCAGGCCCAGCCGGCGGCGGGCAACACCGCCACCGACGATTTCGGTCTCTCCGCCACCGGCTTCGCCGGCCGCATCGACCTGCCCTCGGGCACCAGCTTCAGCACCCGGCTCGGCAGCGACGGCAGCACGCAGGTCTTCACCGTCATCAACACGCCGGCGCAGCTGCGGGCCGCACCCGCCACGAACACGGCCCTGGGCGCCGACATCACGTGGCCGGCCGCGCCAGGTGCCAGCTTCAATCCGCTGGTGAAGCGCAGCGGCCAGTACGACGGGCTGGGCCACAGCGTCTGGGGCCTGAACGTGGTGGACACGGGCCTGAGCCCCACGGGCATGTTCAGCCAGCTGGCCAACAGCGAGGTGCGCAACCTGGCGCTGCGCCAGCCCACGGTGCAGTGCACCGTGTACTGTGGCGTGCTCGCGGGCTCGACGTCCCGGGCCGGCATACGCTCCGTCTGGGTCGACGGGGCCACCGTCAATGCGGTGACGGGTTCCTACTTCGATGGCTACTACGACAATCCGGTCGCGGTGCAATATGTGGGTGGCATCGTGGGGATCCTGGGCGGGTCCTCCATCACGGGCTCCATCGTGTCCAGCCTGACGCTCACCGCGCCGGACAACGCCAGGGACCTGGGCGGCGTCGCTGGCTTCACGATCGGTAGCTGGGAGCTCCGGTTCGGCAGCCCCAACGTGTTCTTCCCCACGACCATCGCGGACACCCTTGCGGATCGCGTCCGCATCCGCACGGGCAATGACATGCAGTTCCTCGGCGGGCTCGTGGGCGAGAACCGCGACGCGACGCTCAGCCGCGTCAGCGCCAGCAACGTGAGCATCGACACCCTGAGCACCACGGTCAGTGGTTCAGGAATGAACGCCATCGGCGGTCTGGTGGGTGCCAACGGCGGCACGATCGACAAGGCGTCGGGCGCCTACGTGGCCCTCACGGTGGGCAGGAACACCTCCGGCGTGGGCGGTATGGTGGGCAGCAACGGCGGGCTGGTCACGGACAGCCGCGTGGATGCCGTGGTGCTGAACATCGGTCCGATGGACGCGGGCGCCGGCGTTCCGTCCGCCATCGGCGGCTTCGCGGGCATGGGCGGCAGCAACCTCTACACCGGCACGCCGGGCTCCATCAGTGGCAGCGCCGCGACCAACATCAGGATGAATTCGAGCGCTGGCCTGGTCGGCGTCGGTGGCTTCATCGGCGTCAGCACCGACAACCACGCCATCAGCCGGTCCACGGTGAACGAC
>NZ_JADDOJ010000132.1 GCF_015159745.1 Ramlibacter aquaticus
CCTGACCGCCTCCTGCTTGAACTCCAGGGTGTACTTCCCTCGGCTTCTTCCTTCGTCCATCTCTCATCTCCTTTCCCGGCATTCTCCGGGACTGAGCTATGAACTCCGAAATTCGAGGGCAACCTCACGCCCCCGTCAGGATGGTGGCGCAGACGACGTCGGCTCCTTCGCGATCGCTGGCGGCCAAGCGGTGCCGCTCGGGCCGGGGCAGGTAGATGAGCGAAGGCTTGTCGATCAGAAGATCCGGCTTGCCAGCGTTCACAAGGGTGACAGGACCGCGCCGGATCACATGCAAGTGGCCTCGCTGCTCGTCGCGCTCGAAGTCGTGCAGGCCGCAGATGTTGCCGGTGTAGAAGACGCCCGCCCGCAGCGAAAACTGCGAAAGCAACCTGTCTAGCGGATCGCTCATGGCCGCGCGTCCGCGCGGCTGGTGACTTCGTTTTTGGCCGCGCTGTAGCTGGCCACGCAATATGGCACCAGGTAGTTCAGGAAGCCGTGCAGCCACGAGAATTCGGTGGTCCCGAAAAGCGCCTCGCTCTGGTTGGCGAGATTCAAGACCGTGCCGACCGCGAGCGAGATGCGAAGCGCGCTAGCCGCGATCCTCTTGCTCAGCGCAGCGCGCATCAGGTCATTCATAGCTTCAAGTTGGCGCGCAGCGGCGGACCTCCCAGCGCTCGAACCGTTCAATTGGCCTGGGCGACCAGGTCGCCGTCAAGGATGAAGATGCGGTCCGTGGGATTGGCCGACATGATGTGGAGGGTGCCGGCGCCTTTGAGGCCTTTGAACGATCCGATGCCGGAGACGACCTCCCAGAAGCCGTTGTCGTGGATCTCGGGCTTGCCGTCCTTGCCCGGCAGGAAGACGGCGCGCACGGTCCACTTGATGTAGGCGACGTTGCCTTCGCCCTTGGTGGCGACCAGATAGCCGCTGGGGTCGCCCGCGACGCCGGGGACGATGTCGTGGCGGCCGTATTCGACGATCTGCGCGCCGTCCAGTAGGCCAGCGCCGGCCGCCGTGCCTTCGCGGCGGACCATCAGGACGAAGTGGCCCGAGCCGTCCTTAAAGTCGAGCTTGATCTGCTCCTTGGGAACCATGGTGGCCTTAACGCTCAGCGGATCAGCCACGGCGGCAGAGCCAAGCAGCATGGAAGCGGCGAAAAGCGCTGCGCCTAGGACTGCGGAGGAGCGGGGGAACGAGGTTTTCATGATTGTCCTTTGGATGAGCTGAGATTCAGCAAACTGTGGATAGCTGGAGTTGTCAAGGAGACTCGGGTTTTTCTGCTGGACCCGACATGTCGAGGACAGCGGCGGCGAGTTCGTCGAACGTGTTGAAGACATGGTCGCAATCGGGGTGCGGCGTCGGGTCCGGCGGCGGCTCGCTGCCCCACTCCTGTGGCCTGCGCACGAACGCGGTTTTGTAGCCGCAGGCTCGCGCTGCGTTGAGGTCGAAGTTGTGGCAAGCCACCATCAGGATCTCGGATGGTTCCATGGCGAGCCACTTCGCCACATGCTCGTAGGCCCTGGGGTCGGGCTTGTAGTAGCCGATTGCTTCGCAAGAGAGGACGGCGTCCCAGTCGACCCCGTTGAGCCTGGACACATCCAGCGCCAGCGACAGCGGCAGCATGGTGAAGGAGATCGCCGGGATGCGCTTTCGGATGTCGCGCAAGGGCTCGGCGAAATCGGGCCAGGTCGAGAGTCTGTGCCACGCGTTGGCGATCCGGCTTCGGTCGCTTGGAGTGAACATTGAAAGCCCGTTGGCTTCGAGGACGTCGTCCAGCGCTCGGACGTGGACGTCGTCCATGTTGAATGCGGGTTGGACTTGTCCAACGATGCCCTTCATCGACAGGCGCCGATACTGGTTGGTGAGCGAGCCCCAGTCTCTTTCGACGCCATGCGCGCGGCCCACTGCCGCCAGCGCGTCGCGTATCCCCGAATGCCAATCCAGGACGGTTCCGCCGGTGTCGAAAGTCGCTGCTTTGATGGCCATGGAAGATCCTTGATAACCGATTTCAATAACGAGTGGTCAATTGCGTGAGCCACGCTGGCGAATGATCCACCAGCCACGTCTCCATCGGCTTGTCCGCCCCGGACAGGATCATCGCGGCCAACGCAATCATGATGACACCCATGACGGTCTTGCCCGCCTTGCCCGCCTTCATGAGCGTGCCGCGCATGCGCGCCATCGCCCCGCGTCCGACATAGGCCAGCGCCACCACGGGCAGAGCGGCGCCGATGCCGAAGACGCCCATCAGCATGGCCACTTGTAGCAAGTGCGAACCCTGGCTCGCAAGCACAACGGCGGCGCCCAGCGTCGGCCCGACGCAAGGGCTCCACACTACCCCGAGCGCGAGCCCGATGGCGAACTGTCCCTTGAGCCCGTCGAGGCTCATGCGGGAAATGAGGTTGTTGCCGGCATCGCCGATGCCGGAGGTGGCTATAGCGAAGCGCTGCTGAAGGTCACCCGAGATCAGCACGAGGCCCAGCAGGCCGAGGATCGCCGCGCCCGCCCCGCGGAAGAGCCCCGGGTCGATGTTTAGAGCCGATTCTGCCCAGGCCAGGCTAGATCCGATGACGGCGTAGGAGAGCGCGAGCCCGCCCGCAAGAGCCAGGGGCGCGCGCGGATGGGCGTTGGTTGCCGTCCCCAGCAGGATGGGGACGATGGGCAGCACGCACGGCGAGAGCGTCGAGAGCACTCCCGCCAGGAAGCCGAAACCGTAGGAGGCGATCCCAAACTCCATCACTGGACCGTCTTCTTGACCAGGCCTTCGATGCCTTCCAGGGTGGTGTCGCCGGTCGAGCGGCCCACTTCCTTCGGGCCTTTGAACGCGACCAGGGTGCTCTGCATCGACACCTTGAACTTGCGCAGGGTGGGCTTGGCCGAGTCGAAGTCGACCGACAGCACCGTCACGTCCTTGTAAGCGGGCTGCTTCATGAGGCCCTCGACGATGGGCTTCTGGGCCTTGCAGGTCGGGCACCAGGTGGCGCTCACATCGACCACGACCGGCTTGCCGTCATGCATGAGCTTGTCAAACTCGGCCTGGGAGTATGGCCTGATTTCGCCCGCTGTTGCGATCGAGGCGATGGCGGACAGGGCGACAAGGGCTGCGGCTTTGGCGAACTTCATGAGACTTTCCTGTGAGGTTAGCGGGATGGTTTGAATGTCTTTTGCAGCGTCGCGGTGTAGGCCGTCAAGGCGGCGAGCTCCTTGGAGTCCCAAGGCAGCGGCTTGGCGGCCATCGGCATGACCATACAGCCTTGCACCATCTCGTCGAGGTAGACCGTCTTGCGGCCGAGCTGGTCGCGGGCCATGGCGACGGTGTGGGGGTAGGGCTTGGCGAAGCTGGCCTGGAAGGCGCCATGATTCGCGTGGCAGCTCGCACAGCTCATGCCGTTGGTGGAGAGCTTGATGTCGTTGAAGAGCTTCTCGCCCAACGCCACGTCTCCCGGCTGCGGCTTGTAGCCTGCCGGCCGCGTTATCTGGGAGGCCGGGTCTTCGGCAGCGTGTGCCGCGACGCCGGTGAGGGCTGCGAACAATGCGAAAAGCAAGGCGGGTGCGAGCTTGGCCATGAGGGCTCCTGAGTGGTTGCGGAGTAAGAGGCGCCAGGAATCCAAAACGATTCGCGCTTCGCGAAACATTTTTTGTGATCTCTTCGTCGCCCCCCTGGGCCGGGGGGGGGGGGCCGCTGGCGCTGGCGCAATCCCGCGAGGGGCCCTACCCGAATTTTTTTCTGATTCCGCGAACCCGATCGCCTCTCCGCCGCCTCTTAGCTGCCGAGGATCGTCCTCGCTGACTCACCAACCCAAGGAATGAACATGAAGACAAGCTTAAAACTGGCCTCCCTGGCTGCTCTCACCGCCGCCACGCTGGCCCTGCCGGCCGCCGCCCAGGACATGAAGGAAGGCGCAAAGTTCGCACCCAAGGCGGGCATGACCAAGTGCGCCCCGAAGTGCGGCGCGAGCAAATGCGCGCCCAAGAAGGCCTCGGCCAAGTGCGGCGCGAACAAGTGCGCTGCCAAGTGCGCCCCCAAATGCGCTCCGAAGTGCGGCGCCAAGTGCGCGCCCAAGAGCTAAGCCGGGTGTCCGGGGGGCGGCGCCTCGAAAAGGGCTCCTCGGGAGAGTCCGGCGCCGGCTCGCTCCTACTCTCCGCCTACGCAGCCCTTGCGGGGCGGGGCGCCCATCTGTTTGGCGATCTCCTCGAGGGGCAGGCGCTCAGGCAGTGGGAGCATTACCCGCAGGATGACGCGACCGACGCCTCGGGCGGCTACCAATGGTTCTACCACTCGCACAGCCCTGAGGATCGACAGGAGACTGCGGAGCACGGCCACATACACCTGTTCGCACGCAGACCCTTATGGGGCAGGCGGCTGCGCTCGCGCGCCGAGAAGGAGTTCTCTCAGCTGTGTGGGCTTCCCCGGGCCAACCCGAACACTCGGCATCTGCTGGCCATTGGCTTCGACGCCAAGGGGGTGCCGATGTCGCTTTTCACAGTCAATAGTTGGGTGACAGGCGACCTAATGCTCAGCGGTGACCTCACGCTGGAGGTGCTCGCGTCGATGAGGCTTGACACCGGACACCCGGAGATCGACACAGTGATCGAGTCGACCGTCCATCTTTGCATGCCGGAGATCTCGGAATTGATGCGGGCGCGCGATCGTGCATTGGCAGCCCATGCGGGGCCGGATCGGCTCGAGGACCGTTCGCGGGAGCGGCTCTCACAGATCAGGATCGACCTTGACACCAAGCTGGAAGGCGTTGCGTAGCTGTCCTCTTTCGTTATTGCTGGATTGCCATGAACACCCAGACGGGTGCGCTACTGGCGAAGCCTGGTTCGCGCTCACGAGTTCGTAGACGGCGTGGACGTCCTCTCGCCTCTGGCTGCGAACGAGGCCGTAGCCTTTTCCAGGCTGTCGTGCTCTTGTTGCACTTGGCGCAGCTGCTGGCGCAGGCGCATCAGCTCCTAGCGCTCGGCGCTGGTCAGGCCTTTTTTGCCAGGCTGAGGCTTGCCCTGATCACGCGCGTCCTGCGCGATCCAGGTGGCAATGCTGTGCGCCGTCGAGCCAAGCCCACACGACAACCCGGGTGTGCGACCGGCGCGGGCCAGTTCAATGATTTCTTGGAAACCCGCCGGGTACGGCAGGTTGAAAGATATGGCGCGCCCTTCCTGCACGTAGCGCTCGAACACCTGGGGCAAGACGTCCGCCGCGATACCTGTTCTATTTGGGGACTTCGTCTCCTCGTTCCTAAACGGTAATGTGTCCGCGAAACAGGGTCATCTTCAATCCATGGGTAGGTACCTCGGACTGGGCTGGGCCGGCTTACAGCAGTTCGGGTACGGGTCTCTCAGCTCCTCAAGCATAGTGCCTGCCGAATCAGGTCTATGGTTATCGCCTAATTCAGTCGTCAGCTGATGCTGCCACGGCAGACACTTCTATTTGAGGTTGGACAACCACCCTGGACTCTCGGGTCCAGGGTCTTTTTTCTTCCAGGGTGACACTGCGGGTTTTTATTGAGCTTCTCTAAATTCATGACATCACCAGAGCGTAGCCTGCATCCAGCAAGCGGCGATGATGGTGGGGCGCTTCTGTGCGCTCTTGAGTTTGTTGCGGGCCGTCGCGTGCAGCTCCGCGAGAT
>NZ_JADDOJ010000133.1 GCF_015159745.1 Ramlibacter aquaticus
CCGCCCCCACCAAGCGCGCCTCCCTGCTCCCCGCGGAAGCCTTCGATGCTCCCGCCCGTACCGTGCAGCGGCCCGCTCGAAAAGCGGAGGCATCCACGCCGCATCCGGCGGCTGAGCGGCCGCAGGCCGCGCTGGACTTCGATCCCCGCCAGGCGGGTGGCGCGCCGGCCGAAGCCCTGCGCGAGCCCGTCGAACTGCCCGCGGCCGAGCCGGTCGAAGCCCGTGCGGAGCCCGCAGCCCAGGCACCGGCCCTTGCGCCCGCGCAGCCCGCACGCCGGGCCCAGGCCGCCTCGCGGCCTGCGCGCAAGCCGCGCACCGGCGAAGGCCGCAAGCTCTTCGTGCTGGACACCAACGTGCTGATGCACGACCCCATGAGCCTGTTCCGCTTCGAGGAACACGACATCTTCCTGCCCATGATCGTGCTGGAGGAGTTGGACGGCCACAAGAAGGGCACCACGGAAGTGGCACGCAACGCCCGCCAGGCCAGCCGCTCGCTGGACGCACTGGCCGGGGCCCAGGGGGCGGACATCGCTTCCGGCCTCAAGCTGGACACCACCGGCCACCCGGAAGCCGGCGGCAACCTGTTCTTCCAGACCCAGCCGCTGGTGAACCACCTGCCCGCCAGCCTGCCGCAGGGCAAGGCCGACAACCAGATCCTGGGCGTGGTCGCCGCGCTGCGCGAGCAGCATGCGCCGCGCGAGGTGGTGCTGGTGTCCAAGGACATCAACATGCGCGTGAAGGCGCGCGCGCTCGGCCTCATCACCGACGACTACCAGAACGACAAGACGCTGGACGACCTGGACCTGCTGTACGCCGGCGCGCTCGCGCTGCCGCCGGACTTCTGGTCCAAGCACGGCAAGACGGTGGAGAGCTGGCAGAGCGGCCACCACACCTACTACCGCATCAGCGGGCCCATCGTGCCCAGCCTGCTGATCAACCAGTTCGTCTTCTTCGAGGCCCCGGGTGAGCCCAGCCTCTACGCCCGCGTCACCGAGATCCGCGGCAAGACCGCGGTGCTCAAGACGCTCAAGGACTACGGCCACCTGAAGAACGCGGTGTGGGGCGTGACCACGCGCAACCGCGAGCAGAACTTCGCCATGAACCTGCTTATGGACCCCGAGGTCGACTTCGTCACACTGACCGGCACCGCCGGCACCGGCAAGACGCTGATGGCCCTGGCCGCCGGCCTGACCCAGGTGCTGGACGACCGCCGCTACACCGAGATCATCATGACCCGCGCCACCGTGAGCGTGGGCGAGGACATCGGCTTCCTGCCCGGCACCGAGGAAGAGAAGATGGGCCCGTGGATGGGCGCGCTGGACGACAACCTCGAAGTGCTGGCCAAGACCGACAACGGCGCCGGCGAGTGGGGCCGCGCGGCCACCAACGAACTGATCCGCAGCCGCATCAAGATCAAGAGCATGAACTTCATGCGCGGCCGCACCTTCCTGAACAAGTACGTCATCATCGACGAGGCGCAGAACCTCACGCCCAAGCAGATGAAGACGCTGATCACGCGGGCCGGCCCGGGCACCAAGATCATCTGCATGGGCAACCTGGCGCAGATCGACACCCCCTACCTCACCGAGGGCTCCTCGGGGCTGACCTTCGCGGTCGACAAGTTCAAGGGCTGGCCGCACAGCGGGCACATCACGCTGGCACGCGGCGAGCGTTCGCGCCTGGCGGATTTCGCCTCCGAGGTGCTCTAGCCACGGCCGGGCGCCGGCCCGGAAATCCGTTACCATCGCGACTTCGCTGGGGGTGTTGCCGCGCGCTTGCGCGGCGACTGAGAAAGTCCCTTTGAACCTGATTGAGGTAATCCTCGCGCAGGGAAGCAAGCTCTCCGGGTCGCCGCCGTCTTCTCCACGGCACATCGCGCCCGCGGCAAGCCGCCCTGCCATCACGTTGAGGTCTTTGAAACGTATGGCATTCCACGCACCGTCCACGCGGCTCGGCCGCATTCCCGGGGCCATCGCCCTGCTGTTCGCGGCCGCGGCGGCGCCCGCGTTCGCGCAGCAGGCCACGCTCGCGCCCGTGACCGTCACCGGGCAGGTGCCGGCGCCCGACGTCGCCGGCTTCGGCGCCGTGCCCGTGCAGGAACTGCCGGTCTCTGTCGACGTCGTCAGCAACCGGCAGATCGAGGCCGTGGGCGCGCGCCGCCTGGCCGACCTGACGGGTTTCGATCCGTCGGTGACGGACGCCTACGACGCGCCCGGCTACTGGGACTTCCTCGCGATCCGCGGCTTCACGCTGGACAACCGCTTCAACTACCGGCGCGAGGGACTGCCCATCAACGCCGAGACCACCATCCCGCTGGACAACAAGGAGCGGGTGGAGATCCTCAAGGGCACCAGCGGCATCCAGGCCGGCACCAGCGCGCCGGGCGGCCTGGTGAACTACGTGGTGAAGCGGCCCACGGACACCGACCTGCGTGCCGTTCGCCTGGAGTACACCTCGCGCGGCAGCCTGCTGGGTGCGGTGGACCTGGGCGGGCGCTTCGGCGCCGACAGCGCGTTCGGCTATCGCCTCAACGTGGCGCAGGAGCGCCTGCGGCCGGAGGTTCACAACCTGGACGGTGAACGCAGCCTGGTGGCGCTGGCCATGGACTGGCGCATCGGCAGGGACTCCCTGCTGGAAGCCGAGGGCGAGTGGAGCCGCAAGTCGCAGGCCAGCCAGGTGGGCTTCAGCCTGCTCGGCGACACGCTGCCCGCCGTGCCCGACCCGCGCCTGAACCTGAACAACCAGCCCTGGGCGCAGCCCTCGCGCTTCGACGCGGCCACCGGCACCCTGCGCTTCACGCAGGCCCTCAGCCCGGACTGGAAGCTGGTGCTGCAGGCGGGGCGCCAGCAGTTGCGCAGCAACGACTACACCGCCTTCCCCTTCGGCTGCAGTGCCGAGGGCAACTACGACCGCTACTGCAGCGACGGCAGCTTCGACTACTACGACTACCGCAGCGAAGGCGAACGACGCCGCCAGGACGCAGCCTCCGCCACGCTGCGCGGCACACTGGAGACCGCCGGCATCCGCCATGCGCTCTCGCTGGGCTTGCTCGAATCCACCGTGAAGAACCGCCTGCCCGACTACGCCTACAACTACGTGGGCACGGGCACGGTCGACGGCATGACCGTGGTGCCCTCCGACCCGACGCCCGCCTTCTCGGGCACCCGGCTGGACGAGCGCTCCACCGAGATCTCCGTGCAGGACGCCATCACCTGGACGCCGCGACTGTCCACCTGGATCGGCCTGCGCCACACGCGCCTGCACCGCGAGAGCGTGGCCAATGACGGCACGGGCGCCACGGCCTATACCCAGGGCCTGAGCACGCCCTGGGCCGCAGTCTCGTACAAGCTGGCCGCGTCCACCATGGCGTATGCCAGCTGGGGCCAGGGCGTGGAGTCGCAGGTGGTGCCCAACAACGGGGCCATCTACGCCAACCCCGGCGCCGTGCTGCCGGCGCTCAAGTCGCGGCAGGTCGAGGCCGGGCTCAAGGGCGGCGGCCAGCCCTGGACCTGGCAGCTGGCCGCCTTCGAGATCCACCGCCCGGTCAGCAACATCGAGGACTGCAACAACACCGGCGTCGCCTGCACCGGGGCCTTCGACGGCGAGGCCGTGCACCGCGGGCTGGAAGCGGCCGCTGGCTGGACCCAGGGTGCCTGGCGCGCAAACGCCAGCGGCATGTGGCTGCACGCACGGCGCGAGGGCAGCGTGCTGCAGCCGGAGGTGAACGGCCAGCGCCCGGTGAACGTCCCGGCCTTCATCGCACGCGCCGAGCTGGGCTGGAAACTGCCGGGCCTGGCGGGCGCCGAGCTGGTCGGCCGGGCTTCGCACGAGGGCAGCCGCACGGTGCTGCCCGACGGCAGCATCTCCATCCCGGCCTGGACCCGGCTGGATGCGGCCCTGCGCTGGGAACGCCGCGTGGGCGAGGTCCAGACGGCCTGGACCCTGGGCGTGGACAACCTGGGCGACCGGCGCTACTGGCGCGAGTCGCCCATGCAGTTCGGCCACGTGTACCTCTACCCCGGCGCCCCGCGCACGTTCCGCATCGGCTTCAGCGCGGCGATCTGAGCCGTCGCGCGCCGCCCGCACGGCGGCGCGCGAGCCCTGCGGCCGGGCACTGCAACAAGGTCAAACACTGGGCCCGCCTGGGGCCCATCTTGCTTCCATTCGTGTCGCCCTGGACCAGGGCCGGCGGCCTTGCGCGCCCTGAACGTGCACGGGGCGTTTGCGGCGCGCACGCCGTGCATCGGCTTGCGCTGACAAGGTCGGCGGCATGGCCGTCCCACACTGGGGCCATGGACGAGCCCACCCACGCGCAGGAAAGCCGCTTCTGGGACCACGTGGCCGACTGGATCCTCGGCTGTGAAGACCCTGGCCAGAGTGCGCTGACGCAGGCCGAGATCGACGCCTGGCTCGCGCAGCTGCGCGACGACGCAGGGCGTCCCCAATCCCACTGACGACACCGGGCTGGCCGGCATATGGCCGGGGATATGCCCGGAATATGGCCGTGCAAGGCCGTGCCGAGCCGCCCTGCCTGGACGCCAGCGCAGGCACAGCAAAGCGCGGTTGCACCTGCGCGTTGTTTTTGACATGCACCCTTGGGCCGACGCCCCACGGGCGGGCGGGCCTTGGGAATACTCGCCTGCACTCAAGACCAACCAACCCGGGAGCTTGCATGAAACCTGTCGATCCACCTCCGCCGACATTCCGCCTGGGATGCCTGGGCATCGCGGTCCTGGCCGCGGCCTCCGGCGGCCCCGCCATGGCCCAGTCCATGATGTCCTCCATGTCGTCCATGACGTCCAACAGCTACGTGGGCGCCAGCGTGGGCCAGACGCGCGCGCACGTGGACGAGCGCTTCTTCACCTCGCCGTTCCGCACCTTCACGAGCGACAACAAGGACACGGCCTACAAGATCTACGGCGGCTGGCAGTTCAGCCGCAACCTGGGCCTGGAGCTGGGCTACCACGACCTGGGACGCTATGGCGGCACCTTTACCACGACCACGGGCTCGCTGGGTGAACGCACGCGGCTGCGCGGGGCGCACCTGGACCTCGTCGGCACCTGGCCGGTGTGGAACGACAAGCTGTCCGTGATCGGGCGGGTCGGTGCGGCCTACACCCAGGCGCGCACGGAAATGACGGGCACCGGCGGTGTCGCCGGCCCCTTCGTCGGTTCGCGCACCGAGCGCGGCTGGGGCCCCAAGGTCGGCCTGGGCCTGGAATACGCATTCACGCCGACGCTGGCGGTGCGCGCCGAATGGGAGCGCTACCGCGTGAGGGATGCGCTTGCGCGGCGCGATGACGTCGACATGGCCTCCATCGGCGTGGTCTGGCACTTCGGCGGTGGCACGCGGACCGCGGAGGCGGCGCACGTGGCTGCCCCGCCTCCTCC
>NZ_JADDOJ010000134.1 GCF_015159745.1 Ramlibacter aquaticus
ATAAGAGACAGCTGGTGGGCGTTGCGGCGGCGGCGCTCGCACCCACCGGCGCCGCGGGCGCTGCCCGCTCGGTGGCCGAGAGGGCCAGCGCCCGCTGCGACTGGGTGAGCCAGTCCTGCACGCCGCCCTCGTACTCGCGCCAGGTCGCGTCGCCCTCCCAGGCGATGATGCTGGTGACCACGTTGTCCAGGAAGGCACGGTCGTGGCTAACAAGGAAGACGGTGCCGTCGTACTCCTGCAGCAGCTCTTCCAGCAGCTCCAGGGTGTCGATATCCAGGTCGTTGGTCGGCTCGTCCAGCACCAGCACGTTGGCCGGGCGTGCGAACAGGCGTGCCAGCAGCAGGCGGTTGCGTTCGCCGCCCGAGAGCGAGCGCACGGGCGAGCCGCTGCGCGCGGGCGAGAAGAGGAAGTCGCCCAGGTAGCTCTTGACGTGCTTGCGCTGGTTGCCGATTTCGATCCATTCGCTGCCGGGGCTGATGAAGTCCTCCAGCGTGGCGTCCGGGTCCAGCGCGTCGCGCATCTGGTCGAAGTAGGCGACGCTCATGCGCGTGCCCTGGCGCACCTTGCCGGTGTCGGGGGCGACCTCGCCGAGGATCAGCTTGAGCAGGGTGGTCTTGCCCGCGCCGTTGGGGCCGACCAGGCCGATCTTGTCGCCGCGCAGCAGCGTGGCGCTGAAGTCCTTGATGATGGGCACGCCGTCGTAGGACTTGCCAGCATGCTCCAGCTCGGCCACCAGCTTGCCGCTGGGCGTGCCGGCGTCGATGTCCAGCTTGACGCGGCCCACCGCCTCGCGCCGCGAAGCCCGCGCCGAGCGCAGGCGCTCCAGGCGCGTGATGCGGCCCTGGGCGCGGGTGCGGCGCGCCTCCACGCCCTTGCGGATCCAGACCTCCTCCTGCGCCAGCAGCTTGTCGGCGCGCGCGCTGATCACCGCCTCCTGGGCCAGCTGCTCTTCCTTCTGCACCTGGTAGCGGGTGAAGTTGCCGGGGTAGGAGCGCAGCTTGCCGCGGTCCAGCTCGACGATGCGGGTGGCGATGCGGTCCAGGAAGCTGCGGTCGTGGGTGATGGTGACCACCGCGCCCTTGAACTCCAGCAGCAGGTTCTCCAGCCAGGTGATGGCGGCCAGGTCCAGGTGGTTGGTGGGCTCGTCCAGCAGCAGCACGTCGGGGCGGCGCACCAGCGCCTGTGCCAGGGCCACCCGCTTGCGCGTCCCGCCCGAGAGCGTGCCCACCGCGCGCTGCGGGTCCAGCTTGAGCCGCTGCAGGGTCTCGGCGACGCGCTGGTCCAGGTTCCAGCCGTCCTCGGCCTCGATGCGGCCCTGCAGCTCGTTCAGGTCGCCGCGGCTGTGCGTGTAGTCGTCCAGGCACTGCAGCAGGTCGGCCACGCCGGCGCGCACGGCGTCGGCCACCGTGGCCTGCGGGTCCAGCTGCGGCTCCTGGGCGACGAAGGCGATGCGCAGGCCCTGCTGGAACTGCAGCGTGCCGTCGTCGGGACGCTCCATGCCGGCCAGGATGCGAAGCATGGAGGACTTGCCGGCGCCATTGCGGCCGATGAGGCCCACGCGCTCGCCGGCCTCCAGGGCGAAGTCGGTGTGGTCCAGCAGGGGGACGTGCCCGAAGGCAAGCTGGGCGTCGAGGAGGGTGATGAGGGCCATGGGAGCCGGCGATTATCCCCGCCGGGTTGCCCGGGCGTGGCGCCGGGCGAATCGGCACCCGCGCCGGGCGTCGCCGCGGGCTGGCTATAGTGCGCCACCGAGGAGGTGTGCATGGAGTTCGAGGTCAACGGCCGCAAGGTGCAGGTGGATGTCGAGGCGGAGATGCCGCTGCTGTGGGTGCTGCGCGACGAGCTCGGGCTCACCGGCACCAAGTTCGGCTGTGGCGTGGCGGCCTGCGGCGCCTGCACCGTCCGGGTCGACGGCCGCGCGCTGCGCGCCTGCGTCACCCCCGTGGGCAGCGTGGCCGGCCGCGCCGTCCAGACCATCGAGGGCCTGGGCCGCAGCGAGGCCCCGCATGCGCTGCAGAAGGCCTGGCTGGCGCTGCAGGTGCCGCAGTGCGGCTACTGCCAGAGCGGCATGCTGATGGCGGCCGCCGCCCTGCTCGAGAAGACCCCCAGGCCCACCGACGCGCAGATCGAGGAGGCCGTGAGCAACATCTGCCGCTGCGGCACTTACCAGCGCGTGAAGGCCGCGATCCACCGTGCCGCCGGGGGTGCGACATGAAGCGGCGCGGCGTTCTGCTTTCGGCCGCCGCGGCCGGCGCACTGGTGGTCGGCTGGGGACTGATGCCGGCGCGCTCGCGCCTGGGCAGCGCGGCCCTGCTGCAGGGCGGTGGCGGGGTGGCCCTCAACGGCTGGATCCGGATCGAGCCGGACGGCAGCGTCGTGCTGGCCATGCCGCGCAGCGAGATGGGGCAGGGCGTGCACACCGCGCTGCCCATGCTGGCGGCCGAGGAGCTCGACCTGCCGCTGTCACGCATGCGCATCGCCCAGGCCGGCGCCGACGCGATCTACGGCAACGTGGAAACATTGCAGGCCTCGCTCTGGTTCCATCCCGCGCACGAGGAAGACCCGGACGGCTTCCGCCGGGCGCAGGTCAAGGCCGCGCGCTGGGTGGTGGGCAAGATCGGCCGTGAGCTCGGGCTCAACGTCACGGGCGGGTCCTCCAGCGTGGCCGATGCCTGGCCGGTGGTGCGGCTGGCCGCGGCCACGGCGCGGGCCTCGCTGCTGGGCGCCGCCTCGCTGCGCTGGAAGCTGCCCGTGGAGGAGCTGGTGGTGGCGGACGGCCGCATCACCCACCCCTCCGGGCGAACCGCCGGCTTCGGCGAACTGGCGCAGGAAGCTGCGGCCACGCCGCCGGGCGAAGTGCGGCTGAAGGCGCGCAAGGACTGGAAGCTGATCGGCCAGCCGGCGCCGCGGCTGGACCTGCCCGCCAAGGTGGACGGCAGCGCCGTCTTCGGGCTGGACGTGCGCCTGCCGGGGATGAAGTACGCGGCCGTGCGGCTGTGCCCCATGATCGGTGGCTTTCCGGGCGCGGTGCAGGCCGACAGGGCGCTGGCCCTGCCCGGGGCCGAACGGCTGGTGATGTTGCCGGCCGAGGGCGGCTCCACCGCCGGCTTCGCCGTCGTGGGGCGCAGCACCTGGCATGCGCGCCGGGCTGTGCAGGCCGTCCAGGTGGACTGGCAGCAGCGCCCGGGTGGCGGGCTGGACAGCCAGGCCATCCAGGCCGCGCTCGAGTCCGCGGTGCGCGGGGACCGTGGTTTCACCTTCCACGCCGAAGGCGACGTGGACGGCGCCGAGCGCGAGGCCGCGCGCGTGGTCGAGGCCTGGTACGCGGCGCCCTACCTGGCCCACGCCACCATGGAGCCCATGAACTGCACCGCCCGGGTGGCGGGCGGCAAGGTGGAACTGTGGGTGCCTACCCAGGTGCCCGGCCTGTGCCGGGACATCGCCGCCCGCGTGGCGGGGGTGCCGGTGGATGACGTGACCGTGCACGTCACCCTGCTGGGTGGCGGCTTCGGCCGCCGGCTGGAGGTGGACTACGCGGCCTACGCGGTGCGCGTGGCCATGGACTGCGGCGGCGCCCCTGTGCAGCTGGCCTTCTCGCGCGAGGAGGACATGCAGCACGACTTCTACCGTCCCCTGCACGTGGCGCGGCTGCGCGCGGCGGTGGACCGCGAGGGCCGCGTCACCAGCCTGCGCATCACCTCGGCCGGCGACGACATCACGCCGCGCTGGATGGCGCGGGGCGTGCCCGCGCTGTCCGCGGGCGTCGACACGCCCGACAAGACCTCCCCCGAAGGCCTGTTCGACCAGCCCTACGCCTTCGGGCACCAGCGCATGCGCCACGTGTCCACCCGCTCCGGCGTGCCGGTGGGCTTCTGGCGCTCGGTGGGGCACTCGCACAACGCCTTCATGATCGAGGGTTTCATGGACGAGCTGGCGACCGCGGTCCGGCAGGACCCGCTGGACTTCCGGCGCGCCATGCTGCGCGGCTCGCCCCGGCACGTGGCGGTGCTGGAGCTGGCGGCTGCCAAGGCGGGCTGGGGCACGCCCTTGCCGGCCGGCAGGGCGCGCGGCATCGCCCTGCACGAGTCCTTCGGCAGCGTGGTGGCCCAGGTCGTGGAGGCATCGCTGGAGGGGGGGCGGCCGCGCGTGCACCGGGTGGTGTGCGCCGCGGACGTGGGCACCGTGGTCAACCCCAACATCGTGGCGCAGCAGATGGAAGGCGCGGTGGTGTTCGCCCTGGGGGCCGCGCTCTACGGGAAGATCGATATCCGGGACGGCCAGGTCCAGCAGGCCAACTTCCCCGCCTACCCGATGGTCCGCATGGCGGACGCGCCCACGGTGGAGACCTGGCTCGTGCCCAGCAACCGCCCCCCGGCCGGCGTGGGCGAGCCCGGCGTGCCGCCGCTCGCGCCCGCGCTGGCGCAGGCGATCTTCCAGCTCACCGGCAAACGCCTGCGCTCCCTGCCTTTCAACCTGGCGTGAGAGAGGCGCCTGCGGGTGGGGCAGGGGTCCAGGGCCATGGCTGTGCGGCCTCATCCCACACAGGGACTGCGAAGCTGGGGCTGGCTGTCAGGTGCCTGTCCGCATGAGCCAGGTCTGCGCGCCTAATAATTTCGCAGGCCAACTTGCGGAAGCTGAAATTCGCGTGCTATAGTCGCGGGCTCCGCTGAACACAGCACTGCGGCTTGCGAAGGCAGGTGGCAGGCGGGTCCCGAAAGGGGTCTGCGGCGAGTGAAGCTGGGGTGGTGCGATGCAAGTTGTGCTGCTTCGGCAGGGTGGAAAAAAAGTCTGGGGATGTCTTGAGGAACTGCTGAAAAGCGGTATAGAATTCAAGGCTTCGCTGACAAGACAAGGCGGCGGTTTCCTACAGGAAACAGAATGCTGAGTCAAGTTGGTAGAAACCCTGGAGTTTGACAGGTCTTCATAAAAACTGTCATAATTCAAGGCTTCGCTGATCGCGGCGAGGTTCGCAGAAAGAAGGCGCTGGGCGCTTTTGGACTGCAGGTTCGTTAACAACATACAGCCGATAAGCGTGGGCGTTTGAAGGCGATTGCCAAGTTCTTCGGAACTAGGTCGCAAGACCTTTA
>NZ_JADDOJ010000135.1 GCF_015159745.1 Ramlibacter aquaticus
CTTCGAGTCCGTCGTAGGCCACCTCGACGCCGCGCCGCGCCAGTTCGGCGCGCTGCGGCGAGTCTTCGTCGAGGATGGGGTTGGTGTTGTTGATGTGGATCAGCAGCTTGCGCGTACGAGCCGGCAGGCTGTCCAGCCACTCCAGCATGCCGCCCGCGCCGTCCTGCGGCAGGTGGCCGATGTCGCGCGCGCGCTTGGACGACAGGCCCAGGGCCAGCATCTCGTCGTCGCGCCAGAAGGTGCCGTCGACCAGCACGCAGTCGGCGCTGCGCATGGCGGCGTCGGCGGCTTCGCTGCGCTGGCCCAGGCCCGGCGCATAGAAGGCGCTGCGTCCGCTGGCCTCGTCCACCATCAGCAGGCCGATGTTGTTGCCGGGCTGCGGGTTCTCGCGATGCGGTGAATACGGCGCGGGCTTGCTCCACAGCGGAACGGCGGTGAAGCGCACGCCCGCCACGCCCGGCACCTGGAAGGCGCGACCGTCCAGGGTGATCGCCTGGCGGGCGACGCCGCAGAAGTGCCCCAGCACGCCGAGGATGGGGTTGCCGCGCGTGAGGTCCTCGAAGACCGGGTCGGTGCACCACAGCGGCAGCGGCCGTCCCAGTTCGCGCAGCATGTACAGGCCGGTGGTGTGGTCGACCTGGCCGTCCATCAGCACCACGCCGGCGATGCCGGTGTCGCGCGCCGCGCGGCCGGGCTGGAGGGCGGGCGTGGCCTTGATCTGCTGCAGCAGGTCGGGCGAGGCATTCACCAGGGCCCAGTCGCCGGCATCGCCGCGCACGCACAGGGACGACTGTGTGCGCGCCACGGCGCGCAGGCGGCCCTCGCGCAGGCCGCTGCAGTTGCGGCAGTTGCAGTTCCACTGCGGGAAGCCGCCGCCGGCGGCCGAGCCCAGGATATGGATGAGCATGGGGAATTCGGTGGGCGCGCCAGCCGCGGGGGGCGGCCGGCGCGCCCGGCGCCATCAGCGCGCGGCGATGTACATCGTGATTTCGAAGCCGAGGCGCAGGTCGATGGCGGTCGGGGTTTCCCAGGTCATGGGTGTGTCTCCAGAAGGTCCGGGGCGTGCGGCCCGGGTCGCGGCAATGCACCGTGCATCGCTCGCACCAGCGTAGGGCCCGCAGCGCCCGCCCGGCAGCCCCCCGATCTGGAATCGGTGCTCCAGATTTTCATGAGAAGCAGGCTGCTAGCATGCCGCGCATGGATGCAAGTCCCCCCAGCGATCCCCCCGCCGGCCCTGCCGCGCAGGGCCTGCTGCCGCTGGACGGCGGCCATGCGATGGCCTGGCAGGCCTGGGGCCCGGCGCGGGCGCCCGCGGTGCTGGTGCTGCATGGCGGGCCGGGCTCGGGCACCTCGCCCGCGCTGCTGGCGCCCTTCGACCTGCGGCGTGTGCGGGTGGTGAGCTATGACCAGCGCGGCTGCGGCCGCAGCCTGCCGCAGGGCGCCCTGCAGGACAACGACATCCCGCACCTGCTGCGCGACGCGGAAACCCTGCGCGAGCACCTGGGCATTGCGCGCTGGCAGCTCGTCGCCGGCGGCTCCTGGGGCGCCACGCTGGCGCTGCTGCTGGCCTCCCATGCGCCCCGCCGCGTCGCCAGCGTGCTGCTGCGCAACTGCTTCGTGCCCACGCCGGCCGAACTGCACTGGTTCTTCGAGGGCGCGCGCAGCCTGGACCCGACCGCCTGGGAACGCCTGGCGCGCGCGGCCGGCGGCCCCGCGCCCGGGGGCCTGTGCGCCGCGCTGGGACGCGTGATGCAGGCCTCGCCTCCCGCCCTGCAGGCCGAGGCCGCACGGGCCTGGCAGGCTTGGGAGCGGCGTGTGGCCGGGCTGCCCGCAGCCCCCGATGCGCAGGGCGCCGCGCTGCAGGCCCTGCTGCTGCGCTACCGCGTGCAATCGCATGTCCTCGCCGGCTGCTGCGCGCTGGCACCGGGCGCGCTGGCCGAGGCGGCGCGCGGCCTGTCGGGCCGGCGGGCGGTCTTCGTCCATGGCGCAGAGGATCGGGTCTGCCGGCCGCAGGCGGCCCATGCGCTGCACCGCCAGGCCGCGGGCAGCCGCTGGGTGCCGGTGGCTGGCGCCGGCCACGACCCCTTCCATCCCGCCCTGGCCGACGCCATGCGCCAGGCGGCCGACGGCCTGCTCGCCGCCACGGAGTCCGCATGCGCGCCATGAGCCTGCGCCTGAAGGTCAACCTCATCGTCGGCGCAGTCATCCTGCTGATGGTGATGGCCGGCATCGCACTGCAGCTGAACAATGTGCGGCGCTCCGTCAACGAGGAGATCGAGGCCACCAACCGCGTCACCGTGCAGCTGCTGTCGCACGTGGGGCTGGAGTACGGCGTGGACAACCCGGACGGCCTGGTGCGCTTCTTCCGCCAGCTGGGCCGCGTGCGCGCGAACAACATCACCCTGGCCGACCAGAACGGCGCCGTGCTGTACCGTTCGCCACCGCCGACCTACAAGCAGGGCCGCGAGGCGCCGCGCTGGTTCACGCAGCTGATGCTGCCGCCGTCCTCGCGCCAGGTGGTACGCCTGCCCAACGGCGCGGTGCTCAGCATCGAGGCCGAGCCGTCCCGCTCCATCCTCGACGGCTTCGACGACCTGGTGGCCCTCGCCGCGGCCGGCGGCGCCGCCCTGGTGGCGGTGAACCTGGTGCTGTTCTGGGCCCTGGGCCGGGCCCTGCGGCCCTTCCCGCGCATCGTCGATGGGCTGAACCGGCTGGAAGCCGGCGATTTCGAGACCCGGCTGCCGCGGCTGCCGGGCCGCGAGGCGGCCGCCATCGGCGAGGCCTTCAACCGCATGCTGGGGGTGCTGCGCGACAACATGGACAACCGCCAGCGCGCCTTCCAGGCCGAGCAGCGGCTGTCGGATTCACGCCAGCTCGCGGACCGCGTGGAGGACCAGGTGGATGCCGAGCGGCGCGAGATCGCACGCATGCTGCACGACGAGCTCGGCCAGTCCATCACCGCGATCCGCAGCCTGGCCATGTCGGTGCTGCTCGCGGCCCAGGGGCGCGATGCGAGTGCGGCCCAGGCGGCGCGGCTCATCGTCGACGAGGCGGGCCGCCTGCACGACCAGATGCGCGGGCTGCTGCCCCGGCTGGCCACTGTCGAGCCCGGCGCCGACGGGCTGGACGAGGCGCTCGCCGACCTGCTTCTGCGGGTGCGCTCGGCGCACCCGGGGGTGGCCATCGAGCTGGGCTGGGAACCCGCGCCCGCGCCCGTGGACGGCGCCGCGGCCCGGGTGGCCTACCGGGTGGTGCAGGAAGGCCTCACCAACGCGCTGCGCCACGGCCAGCCCCGCCGCATCGCGGTGCGCCTGTGCCCCGGCGACGTGCTGCGGGTGCAGGTGAGCGACGACGGCGCGGGGCCGGCCGGGGACTGGCGGGACAGCACGCACTTCGGCCTGCGCTGGCTGCGCGAGCGCGCCGAATCGCTGGGGGGCCGGCTGTCGCTGTCGGCCGGGCCCGCGGGCGGCGCGGTGCTGGAGGCGGCCCTGCCGCGGCAGCCATGACACGCGTGATGCTGGTGGACGACCACGAGGTGGTGCGCATGGGCTTTCGCATGCTGCTGGCCACTGCGGGCATCGAGGTGGTGGCCGAAGCCGCCACCGGCGAGGACGCCTGCCGCATGGTGGGCGAGGCGGGCGCCGACGTGGTGGTGATGGACCTGTCCATGCCGGGGATGGGCGGCATGGAGGCGATACGCCGCATGCTCGCGAGGGACCCGGGCACGCGGGTGCTGGCGCTGTCCGCGCTGGAGGCCATCGCCTACCCGCAGCGGGTGTTCAAGGCCGGCGCACTGGGCTTCCTGCCCAAGCGCGGCGCGCCCGAGGCCTTGATCGATGCGGTGCGCACGGTGGCCGCGGGCCGCCGCTACCTGGACCCGCAGACCGCGCAGCGCATGGCCCTGGCCCAGGTCAGCGGCGAAGCCAACCCCAGCGACGTGCTCACCGAGCGCGAGTTCGCGGTCTTCCTGCAACTGGCCCAGGGGCAGGGCGTGGCCGCCATTGCCGATTCGCTGAAGGTGGCGCCCAGCACGGTGGGCACGCACCTCTACAACGTGAAGCAGAAGCTGCAGGCCGCCAACCAGGCCGAGCTGACGCTGATCGCCTTGCGCTGGGGCTTGATCCAGGCCTGAGCCGGAAGGGCAGCGGGCACGTGGCCCACCGCCCGTGCCACCGCGACCTGCTGGCCCCTGCACCTGCCGTTCAGCGGGCCGGTGCGCTTGCGGCAGGCGCCGCGGGGCTGTCTGCTGGCGCGGTAGCCGGTGACGTGGCCGCGGCGCCCGCCCCGATGTGGCGGTCGAAGAAGGCCAGGCTCCGGGTGTAGAAGTCGGTCACGTTGGCCTCCTGGTTGAAGCCATGCCCTTCCTCGGCGTAGACCTTCCACTCCAGCGGCTTGCCCGCCGCCCGCAGGGCATCGCGCATGCGCTCGCCGTGGATCAGCGGCACGCGGCGGTCGTCCGAGCCCATGGTGAGCATCACGGCGCCCTGGATGGCCGCCGCATTGCGGGCCGGCGAGGTGCGGGCGAATTGCTCGGCATTGCGCACCGAGTCGCCCACGAAGTGGGTGAACTCGTTGGCCAGGTAGTCGTACTCGGTGTCCTCGGCCGTGTCGGACCAGGCCGTCTGCTGCATGAGGCCGAGGTCGGTCACCGCCACGAACGCGTTCCCGCAGCGGAACAGCGCGGGCTCGCGCACCAGGCCCTGCAGCGTGGCGTAGCCGCCGTAGCTGCCCCCGTGCAGGCACATGCGGCCACGGTCCACGATGCCTTCCTTCACAAGGTGCAGGGCAGCGTCGGTGATGTCGTCCTGCATGGCCAGGCCCCACTGGCCGAAGCCGCTGGTGTGCAGGCGCGCGCCCCAGCCCTTGGAGCCGCGCGGTTCGGGCTCCAGCACGGCGTAGCCCTGCAGGGCGAAGAAGGCGGCCTCGGGCCAGCGGCCCCATTGCGACCAGGCGTACCCCCGCACCATGGGGCCTCCATGAATGTTGACGATCAGGGGCAGGCCTCGCGCGGGCACGCCGGGCGGCAGCGTCAGGTAGGCGGGGATGCGCATGCCGTCGCGGGCGGTGTAGTGGATGAA
>NZ_JADDOJ010000136.1 GCF_015159745.1 Ramlibacter aquaticus
CCCCCCCCGATGTCCGGCCTCAATCCCGCCCAGCAGGAAGCCGTCAACTACCTGCATGGGCCCTGCCTGGTGCTCGCAGGTGCCGGCTCCGGCAAGACGCGCGTGATCACGCACAAGATCGGGCGGCTGATCCAGGCTGGGCTGGAAGCGAACCGCATCGCCGCCATCACCTTCACCAACAAGGCGGCGGCCGAGATGCGCGAGCGCGCCAAGGCCCTGGTGGGCCGGCCGGCGCGCGAGATCCTGATCTGCACCTTCCACGCGCTGGGCGTGCGCATGCTGCGCCAGGACGGCGCCGCGCTGGGCCTGAAGCCCGCTTTCTCCATCCTGGACTCGGACGACGTCACCAGCATCCTGAAGGACGCCGGCGGCACCACGGACGCGGCCACGGCGCGGCAGTGGCAATGGGCGATCAGCCTGTGGAAGAACGTGGGCCTGAACGCGGCGCAGGCCGAGGCCCAGGCCAAGGACGACCTGGAACGCACCACGGCGCGCATCATGGCGCGCTACGAGGAGCGCCTGGCCGCCTACCAGGGCGTGGACTTCGACGACCTGATCGGGCTGCCGCTCAAGCTGCTGCGCGACCACCCCGAGGTGCGCGAGAAGTGGCAGCAGCAGCTGGGCCACGTGCTGGTCGACGAGTACCAGGACACCAACGCCACCCAGTACGAGCTGCTCAAGCTGCTGGTGGGCGCGCGCGGCCGCTTCACCGCCGTGGGCGACGACGACCAGTCCATCTACGGCTGGCGCGGCGCCACGCTCGACAACCTGAAGAAGCTGCCGGTCGACTACCCCACGCTCAAGGTCATCAAGCTGGAGCAGAACTACCGCTCCACCAGCGCGATCCTGCGGGCGGCCAACAACGTGATCGGGCCCAACCCCAAGCTCTTTCCCAAGACGCTGTTCTCGGAGCTGGGCGAAGGCGAACCGGTGCGCATCGCCGACTGCGACCACGAGGAGCACGAGGCCGAGCGCGTGGTGGCGCGCATCCAGTCCATCCGGGCCAACGGCCAGTCCAAGGACTGGAAGGATTTCGCGGTGCTGTACCGGGCCAACCACCAGGCCAAGGTGCTGGAGCAGGCGCTGCGCCGCGCGCAGATCCCCTACAAGGTTTCGGGCGGGCAGAGCTTCTTCGACCGCGCGGAGATCAAGGACCTGTGCGCCTGGCTGCGGCTCATCGTCAACAACGACGACGACCCGGCCTTCCTGCGGGCGGTGACCGCGCCCAAGCGCGGCATCGGTCACCAGACGCTGCAGTCGCTGGGCGTGTTCGCGGGCAAGTACAAGCTGAGCCTGTTCGAGGCGCTGTTCTCCTCCTCGCTCTCCAGCGCGATCTCCAGCCGCTCGCTGGGCGGCCTGCACGAGTTCGGCCGCTACGTGAACGACCTGGAGCACCGCGCCCGCCACACCAGGGGCGCCGAGGACGCGCGCACCTTCCTCACCGAATGGCTCAAGGACATCGGCTACGAGAAGCACCTGTACGACGGCGAGGAGAACGAGAAGGTCGCCGCCGCGCGCTGGACCAACGTGCTGGAGTTCTGCGACTGGATGGCGCAGCGCTGCGGCGGCGAGATCGACGACACCGCGGGCGTCACCACGGCCAGTGAGCGCAAGACCCTGCTGGAGGTGGCGCAGACGGTGTCCCTGCTGTCCACCATCAGCGAGCGCGAGCAGGACCAGAACCTGGTGACCCTGTCCACGCTGCACGCCTCCAAGGGGCTGGAGTGGCCGCACGTGATCCTGGTCGGCGTGACCGAGGGCATGCTGCCCTTCAAGCTGGAGGACGAAGCCGGCGGCGGCGAGTCGGTGCTGCAGCGCCTGCAGGAGGAGCGGCGCCTGATGTACGTGGGCATCACCCGGGCGCAGCGCTCGCTGGTGGTGAGCTGGAGCAAGAAGCGCAAGAAGGGACGCGAGCTGGTGGCCGCGCAGCCCAGCCGCTTCATCGCCGAGATGTCGCTGGAGAAGACGAGCACCCGCGAGGACCCGCGCGAGAAGCTCAAGGCCCTGCGCGCCGAGTTCGCCAAGCGCTCGGCCGAGTCCGAAGCCGCCGCCGCGGCCGCGGCGGCTCAGGGCAAGGGATAGGGCACGTCGTCCGGCGTTTCCAGCACCAGGCTGCGCCACTGCGCCTGCCAGTCGGGGCCGAAGCTCTCGGGGTCGCGCTCGGCCAGGTAGGCCACCATCTCCATGTGGTTCACGTGCCGCTCGCGCGGCAGCAGGTCCAGGCGCGCGCGGCCCTGGATGTGGGCCATCAGGCTGCGCGCCATCAGGGCGTAGGCCAGCGTGGCCGAACCGATGCCGTCCAGCTGCACGCCGGGCAGGTACAGGTTGGGCGCCTCCAGGCTGCGGAACAGGCCGCCGCAGCGCTCACTCACCGCCTGCGGGCTGCGGGCCTCGCGCAGGCCCGCCACCTCCAGCCAGCCCAGGTCGAAGGCATAGCCCGTGCCCCACAGCAGCAGGTCGGCCTGCAGCCGGGTGCCGTCGGCCAGCACCACCTCGTCGCCCTCGATGGCGGCCACCGCGCCGGGGTGGCGCGCCAGTTCGGCGAAGCGCTCCACCATCAGCGGCCGCCCCGGCATCAGCTGGTCGTGCGCGACGTCGAAGGGCTGGGCGGGCAGGATCGCGTCCAGGCCGAACTTCGCATAGCGGGCGCGCAGGTCCTGGCGCAGCATCGCGTTCTGCTCGGCGATGCCCAGGCCCGCCATCTGCAGCCGCGCGTAGTCGCGCACGCTGCCCGCCACGTGCTTGGGCTTGCGGCTGGGCACGAACCAGCGCAGGCCGCGGTAGACCCATGCGATGTGCGCGGCGCCGTGCAGCAGCGACTGCTCCAGCAGGTCGTAGGCGGAAGCGCCGCCGCCCACCACCACCACGCGCAGTCCGGCCAGCGTCGCGGGGTCGCGCAGCGCGCTGGAGTGCAGCTCGCGGACCCGGGCCTGCACGCGCTGCACGGGTGGCACCACGGGCCGCTCGTGGCCGCCCGTGGCAAGCAGGTGGTGCGCGCGGAAGGTGCCGGCGGGCGTCTCCAGCGTCCAGGCGCCGTCCGCGTGGCGCGCGCGCTGCACCGGGGTGGCGGCCAGGATGCGGTCGCGCACGCCGGCGCGGTCGGCCCAGTCCTCGATGTGGGCCAGGATCTGCGGCTGCGCCGGCCCGGCCGTCACCCGGTCGCCCAGCGACCAGTCGTGCGGGCTGATCTGGATGTCCTGCCAGGCGGGCAGGTGGCGCCACAGCCCGCCGGGGCCGTCCTGGCGCTCGAAGGCCAGCGCGTCCACGCCGGCGCGCCGCGCGTAATCCAGCGCCACCACGCCGGCGATGCCGGCCCCCACGATCGCCAGGTCCAGGGTGCGGTCCATGCGCAGCCTCCTCGGGGCATTCTGCGGCCCGGACGGCGGCGCCGCAAGGCGGCCGGCGCTCAGAGCTTGAAGTCGTACTCCACGGTGATGGGCGCGTGGTCGGAGAAGCGCTCGGCCTTGTAAATCTCCTCGTGGCGCGCGCAGGCGGCGACCGCCGGCGTCGCCAGGTGGTAGTCCAGCCGCCAGCCCACGTTCTTGGCCCAGGCCTGGCCGCGGTTGCTCCACCACGTGTAGCACTCTTCGGTGGTTTCGGGCTTGAGGCGGCGGTAGACGTCCACCAGGCCGGTTTCGGAGAGCAGCTTGCCCATCCAGGCCCGCTCCTCGGGCAGGAAGCCGCTGTTCTTGCGGTTGCCCTTCCAGTTCTTCAGGTCGATCTCCTGGTGGGCGATGTTGACGTCACCGCACAGGATGAATTCGCGCTGGGCCTTGAGCGCGGCCAGCCGCGGGTCCATCAGGTCCAGGAAGCGGAACTTGGCCTGCTGGCGCTCCTCGCCGGAGGAGCCACTGGGAAAGTAGCAGCTGATGATGGAGAACTTGCGCGCGGGCGTGTCGAAGCGCAGCTCCACGTAGCGGCCCTCGGCGTCGAAGGCCTCGTCGCCGATGCCCACGATGACGTCGCTGGGGGCATGCTTCGTGTAGATCGCGACGCCGGAATAGCCCTTCTTCTGCGCGAAGTGGAAATGGCCCCGCAGGCCCGCGAGTTCCTCGAAGCGGCCTTCGATATCCTCGGACTGGGCCTTGACCTCCTGCACGCAAATACAATCGGGCCCTGTCCTGGCGACCCAGCCCTCCACGCCCTTGCTGGCCGCCGAGCGGATGCCATTGAGGTTGAGGCTGGTCAGTTTGAACAAGGAATTGCCCATGGCGATGGATGATGCGGGCCAGGATGCGCTGGCCCAGGAGTTCGTGCAGTTCTCGGTGGAGTCCGGGGTGCTGCGTTTCGGCCAGTTCAAGACCAAGGCCGGGCGCATGTCGCCGTACTTCTTCAACGCCGGCCTGTTCGACGATGGCGCGAAGCTCGGCCGGCTGGCGCAATTCTATGCACGCCGCATCCTGGCGTCGGGCATCGAGTTCGACATGCTGTTCGGCCCGGCCTACAAGGGCATCCCGCTCGCGGCGGCCACGGCCGTCGAACTGGCGCGCCTGGGCCGCAACGTGCCCTACGCCTACAACCGCAAGGAAGCCAAGGACCACGGCGAGGGCGGCAGCCTGGTGGGCGCGCCGGTGCAGGGCCGGGTGCTGGTGATCGACGACGTGATGAGCGCCGGCACCGCCGCGCGCGAATCCATCGCCATCATCCGCGCCGCCGGCGCCACGCCGCACGCGGTGGCGATCGCCCTGGACCGGCAGGAGAAGGCCACCGAGAACGGCCAGGACACCGAGCACAGCGCGGTGCAGTACGTGGAGCGCGTGCTCGGCCTGCAGGTCTGTTCCATCGCCAGGCTGGCCGACCTGCTCGCCTACCTGGCGACGCACAGCGACGGCGCCCTGGCCGGCTACCATGCCCAGGTGCTGGAATACCGCCGCCGCTACGGCGTCGACTGAAGGCCCCACCCCATGCCC
>NZ_JADDOJ010000137.1 GCF_015159745.1 Ramlibacter aquaticus
GGGCCGGCTGCGGCTTGGCAGGCTTCAGCGTGTCGGGCAGCTGGTCGGTGGCCTGCAGGGGCACGCTGGGTTCGACCCGGCGCGAGAACAGCTCCTGGCTGTCCGGGCTGGCCTGGGGCCGGGCCGGGCGCAGCGTGATGGCGCGGCTCGCACCGGGGCTGGGGCTGATGGGCTGCACGTACTGGTAGACCACGTAGCGCACCGCGGGCTCGATCGGGGAGTACTTCCACAGCAGCCAGATCACGGCCGCGTGCAGCACGCCCGCGGTCGCCAGGGCCGCGGGCGACATGCGCTGGGGCGGCAGCGACGGTGGTGTGGGCCGGTAGAGCATGGGGGGATGCCTGCGCTGGGATAATGGCACACATGGGTCGCAAACCGCGTGTGGTGGTCGGGTTGAGCGGGGGCGTGGACTCCGCGGTCACCGCGCACCTGCTCAAGCAGCAGGGCCACGAGGTCATCGCGATCTTCATGAAGAACTGGGAGGACGACGACGACGACGCGTACTGCTCGTCGCGCCAGGACTTCATCGACGCCACCAGCGTGGCCGACGTGCTGGGCATCGAGATCGAGCACGTCAACTTCGCGGCCGAGTACAAGGACCGCGTCTTCGCCGAGTTCCTGCGCGAGTACCAGGCCGGCCGCACGCCCAACCCCGACGTGCTCTGCAATGCGGAGATCAAGTTCAAGGCCTTCCTGGACCACGCCATGCGGCTGGGCGCCGAGAAGATCGCCACCGGCCACTACGCCCGCGTGCGCGAGCGCGAAGGCCGCTTCGAGCTGCTCAAGGGCCTGGACGAGACCAAGGACCAGAGCTACTTCCTGCACCGGCTGAACCAGGCCCAGCTCTCGCGCACCCTGTTCCCGGTGGGCGAGCTGCGCAAGAGCGAAGTGCGGCGCATCGCCACCGAGATCGGCCTGCCCAACGCGAAAAAGAAGGATTCCACCGGCATCTGCTTCATCGGCGAGCGGCCCTTCCGCGACTTCCTCAACCGCTACATCCGCAAGGAGCCGGGCCCCATCCGCGACGAGCGCGGGCGCGTCATCGGCCAGCACCACGGCCTGTCCTTCTACACACTGGGGCAGCGCCAGGGGCTGGGCATCGGCGGCGTGAAGGAAAAGGGCGCGCAGCGCGGCGGCGGCGAGCACGCGCCCTGGTTCGTGGCGCGCAAGGACATGGCGAGCAACACGCTGTGGGTGGTGCAGGGCCACGACCACCCCTGGCTGCAGTCGCTGGCGCTGGACGCGCAGGACGCCAGCTGGGTCGCCGGCACGGCGCCCGCGGCCGGGGCCTACGGCGCGAAGACGCGCTACCGCCAGCAGGACGCCGCCTGCGCGCTGGCCGCCGGCGCCAACGGCCACTTCCACCTGGACTTTCCGCAGCCGCAGTGGGCCGTCACGCCCGGGCAGTCGGCCGTGCTGTACGACGGCGAGGTCTGCCTCGGGGGCGGCGTCATCGGCGCAATGCCCGCCTGAGGCCGCTGTCGTATCCTTGCCGCGTTCGGGCTGCCGGTGGTCGGCGGCCGCATGACGAGGTGAAGCGATGAGGATCCTGCTGGCCGAAGACGACGCCGTGCTGGCCGACCTGGTGGTGCGCAGCCTGGCCCAGGCCGGGCACCGGGTGGAGCTGGCCCGCAACCTGGAGGACCTCGCCCACTGGTGGCGCGTGCAGTCCTTCGACGCCGTTCTGCTGGACCTGAACCTGCCCCAGGGCCCGCACGAGCGCAGCCCCATGGGCAGCGGCCTGTCCGCCCTGCGCGCGGCCCGCCTGCGCGGCGACCGCACGCCAGTGCTGGTGCTCACCGCGCGCGACCGCACCGAGGAACGCATCGCCGGGCTGGACGCGGGCGCCGACGACTACCTGGGCAAGCCCTTCGACCTGGGCGAGGTCGAGGCCCGGCTGCGTGCCCTGGTGCGGCGCGCCCACGGCACCGACGATCGCGTCGCCCTGGGCGCGCTGGTGCTGGACCGGCGGGCCGGGCGCTTCTTCCTGGGCGATCAGCCCTGGGACCTGCCGGCGCGCGAGTTCGAGGTCTTGCTGGAACTGATGACGCCGCCGGGCCGCGTGGTGAGCAAGCGCGAGCTCTCGCGCAAGCTCTCGGACGCCGAGGGCGTGCTGGGCGACAACGCGCTCGAGGCCTTCGTGTCGCGCCTGCGCAAGAAGCTGGCCGACACCGGGGTCGTGATCCGCACCCTGCGCGGGCTGGGCTACGTGCTCGAGGAAAACGCCGGGTGAGCGACGCGGCGCTGGCCAGGGGCAGCCTGCGCACCCGCCTGGCCTGGCACGTGCTGGGCCCGCTGGTGCTGACCTGGGCGCTGGGCACCGCCGTGCTGCTGGGCGTGGCCGAGAACTTCGTCGGCGAAGCCTTCGACCGCTCCCTGCTGGACGACGCCTACGCGCTGGCCTCTCAGGTGCGCGCGGAGCACGGGCAGGTGACGCTGCCGTTGTCCCCGCGCGAGCTCGCCACGCTGCTGTACGACCAGTCCGAATCGCAGTACTTCGCCCTCATCGCCGGCGACGGCAGCCTGGTCGCCGGGCAGGAGGCGCTGCAGCTGGCGGCAGGCGACACGCCGGGCTTCTCGGAAATCAATTTCCAGGGCCGGCCGCTGCGGGTCGTCACGGTGCAGCGCACGGCGCCCGCGCCCTTCACCGTGGTGATGGGCCAGACGACCGCCAGCCGCCGAACCCTGCTGCGCCGCGTGCTCGTCTACTCGGCGCTGCCGCAGGCCGTGCTGCTGCTGCTGCTGGCCCTGTGGCTGCGCCGCAGCATAGGCACCGACGTGGCGCCGCTGTCGCGCCTGGCGCAGGCGATCGGCCAGCGCCATGCGGACGACCTGGCGCCGCTGCCGCCCGAGGTGGCCTCCGCTGCCAGCACGCGCGACGTGCAGAGCATCGGCGTGGCCGTCGACTCCCTGCTGGCCCGGCTGCACCGCAGCGTGGACGCGCAACGCGAATTCGCCGGCAACGTGGCGCACGAGCTGCGCACGCCGCTGGCGGCCATCCGGGCCCACGCGGGGCTGGGCCTGGCGCAGGACGATCCGGCCGCCTGGCGGGAGCACCTGCAGGGGGTGGGCCAGGCGGAGCAGCGCGCCAGCCGCATGGTCGACCAGCTGCTGGCGCTGGCCCGGGCGGCCGAAGCGGGCACCGCGCTCAGGCGCGAGCGCATCGCCCTGGACGCGCTGGTGCGCGAGCTGATGCTGGCCTTCCTGCCGCGCGCCGACGCCGCCGGGGTGGACCTGGGCGCCGAGGGCCTGGACGAGCCGCTGGTGGTCGAATCGGACCGGGCCCTGCTGGAGGGCATCCTGTCCAACCTGCTGGACAACGCGCTGCGCTACGGCCGCGGCCAGCCGCCGCACATCACCGTGGGCCTGGCGCGCCAGGACGCAGAGGCGGTGCTCAGCGTGTGCGACAACGGGCCCGGGCTGGACGGCGTCACGGGCGACCTCGCCCACCGCTGGGTGCAGGGCGAGCGGGGCCAGCGCCTGGGCCAGGGCGCCGGGCTGGGCCTGGCCATCGTCTCGCGCTACGCCAGCCTGCTGGGCGGCACGCTGACGCTGGCGCCGGCGAGCGGCGGGCCGGGGCTGTGCGCGACGCTGCGCCTGCCGCTGCCCGCGCCTCAGAACGCCCAGTAGGGGCCGGGTCCGGCCGGCGTGCTGGCGCCGCGAAGCGCCACGAACACCGTGCGGCCGAAGAAGAAGGGCAGGCCCCAGTCGAAGGCGTTGCCCAGGCCCGCCGTCGAGCCGCCGACCGATCCCACCGTCGCGCTGGCGTCCAGCGAGGTCAGGGAGTCGACGGTGAAGGCGACCGGGCTGCTGGTGCCGCCCACCCCGGTCGGACTGGCCGCCCCGTTGATGGTGGCCGTCAGGGACAGGGGCTGGGGCGGGCAGTAGAAGCCGCTGCTGCCGCTGCACTGGGGAATGGACGCGTCCGGGAAGAACAGCCCGTTGGAGCCGCTGTCCAGGAAGCTGTTGGTGTACTTCGTCCCCTTGTAGGTCGTGCTGAAGTTGCCCTGCGCGTCGGCGCCGTAGATCGCGGCCGAACCCAGCGCGTTGTTGTCGCGCGTGCCGATGCCGAACACCAGGTTGCCCGCCAGGGAGGTCGCGCCCGTGGCAGGCACGGTGGGCAGCACCAGCGCCACGCCGTTGTTGTCGGTCGCGAAGCCGGCGGCCGGCTGCCTCAGCTGGGAGCTCAGGGGCGCCAGCGTGGAACTGCAGTTGCCGCTCGCGTCGCAGGCGTAGTACACGCCCAGCGAAGGCCGGGTCGCGCACAGCGTGCAATCCTGCGGCTCCAGGCCCACGCCCAGCAGTCCCTTGGCGCCCGAGCCGACGCCGAAGTTGGTGCCGGTGCTGGAGCAGCCCGAGGGGACCTGGGCGTAGGCGGTGCCCGTGTCGTTGACCACCTGCACCGGCAGGTTGGCCGCCGATTCACCGCCGATCTTCACGTCGGCGCGGCGCACCGCGCCCCAGGAGAAACCGCTGGCGAACTGCGCGCATTCGGCGAGCGCGCCCGACACCGGCGCCGGCTCGGCGGGCAGCGCCGTGGCGCCCAGGGCCGAGGCCAGAACCCGCAGGCCGGACGAGCCGGTGTCCACCAGCACGTGGTCGATGACCTGGCAGGTCTGGGTGCCCGGCGTGCAGACCGTGACGGTGACGAAGGGCGAGTTGAAGGCCGAGCCGTCGGTCCCGCCGTCGAGCATGACGGCCACCACGTTCGGGCCGGGGCTGACGGAGGTGCCGCCCGAGGTCGTCGTGCCGCTGCTGGTGCTGCCGGCCGACGGCGCCGGGCTGGGCGCGGGCGAACCGCCGCCGCCGCCTCCGCCACAGCCCGCGAGCAGGCCCAGCAGCAGGGACAGGAACAG
>NZ_JADDOJ010000138.1 GCF_015159745.1 Ramlibacter aquaticus
AAAGATCGACAGCTTCGTCAGGCAGTACAACGAGAACTGCAAGCCGTTCACCTGGACGGCCACCGCGGATTCAATCCTCGAAAAACTCGCTCGCCTCTGCGCACGAATTACCGGGACAGGACACTAGCCTAGGTGCAGCGGCCTGATGCTCGGGCGGCTTAGCGCGGCTCGGTGACGACCAGCCACTGCAGCGCGGCTTCCCGGTCGTCGAAGGCCTGGTAGTTGACGCCGCCCGCGCTGGCGGCTGGACCGATCTCGCCGCGCGGCCGGTCAGCCCGGGCCACCACCGCGCAGCGCACCGGGCCGAACTGCGCCGCCAAGGCCGCGCCAAGGGCGGCATGGTCGCTACCGCTCATCTGTCCGATCACGGCAGTCACATCGATCAGCACCCGCGACTGCCGCGCATCACGCAGGGCCTGGGCGATGCGCGCCAGCACGGCCATCGCGCCCTCCGGGCTCTTGAAGCCGCTCACCGTCGCATCCAGGAAGCCGTCGCGCAGCGCCAGCTCGACGCGGATGGCATCCCGGGACAAGGCGAACGGTAGATTTCCGTCGTGTGTCATTGCCGCGTCAGTGTACGAGCAGCCCAGGCGGCCGCCGCCTCGCCACCGACGCCCCGGCCATCGCGAGAGACCTGAAGAGACTCGAGGCGTCCAGCCTCCGGTCTGCACACTGGATCCAAGCTGGGCCGTCCAATCCGCCGCCGAGTGTCAGTGCCGAATGTCCCAGACTTCGTAGGGCTGCCCCTCGCACTCGTCGAGCACGATCGCGGCGGCGTTGCGCTGGGCGACCGGGATCAGGCACTTGCCAGACTCCACTTCCCGAATCCGGCCGTCGCCGCCGACCTTGAAGCGCTGGTTGCTGCCGTAGTGGCATGCCCACACCTGGACCGGCGTGCCATCCGCGCGCGAGTGGCGGCCGCGCACGTCCATGCACAGGCCGCCCGTGCCCACGAGCAGATCCTGGCCGCCTTCGCCGCGCGTGATGGTCCAACGCTGGTTTTCACGCCCATGACAGCGGTACATGAAGACGGGTGTCCCATTTTCCTTGGCGTCTTCGGCAACGTCCATGCAGTAGGCGTCTCCACCAATGACCGAACGGATCATCAGGTTCGTTCCGGCTGCATGCGCGGACACGCCGGCGAAAAGCGCCGCAGCGAACATCGCAAACTTCAGTTTCACAGGGTCTTCCTTCGACTCGGTTTGGGGAGTGGGAGCGCTCTGGCCAGGGCACCCCTACAACGGGCGAATGCGGTGTGAAGTTGACCAGGACCGTGGGCCCAACCTGAAGCCTGGACCCCGGCACAGGCCGATTCCATCCACGAAACATCCGTGCCCTGTGCGAGGCGACCCGCCCATCGGGGCCCCGCCGCCACGGCACATTTTTGGCGGCACACTGCGTTCACGGGTTGGCCCTGAACTTGTCGGCACGCCCGGCCACTGCGGGGCGCCCTGCTCCAGCTCATCCATGGCATAGTGTGTCGGGCCGGGGGGAACACCGCACCCGGGCGCCGGGAGCGATCAATGAACCCTGACCTCCGACCCATGCGGGGACGCCTGTTCGAGGCGCCGCTTCACGTCCTTAGCACCGCCGCGCCACTGCGGGTCGCTGCCGTCCTTGTTGCCCTGGCCCTGTGCCGACCAGCGGCGGCGGCGCCTCCGATCGACGATGACTGGCGCGCGTGGCGGCACTCGGTGCTCGCCCGCGGCTTCACCGATCCCGCGGCGTTCGCCCGTGACGCCGCGCTTCGCCAGGCCGCGGCCGTGCGCGCCGGGAACCTCCAGGGTCGCGTGAGAACGCTGTTCGAACAGTGCATCGCCAAGACATTCGAGGGGGATTACGAGCCTGAAGGCATGGACCGGGCGATCGAAGGGCTCATCGCCGACGTCCGCGCATCGAAGGACCCGCGCCTGCTGTTCGACGCGCTGGAGACCCAAGCCTGCATCGTCCTGATGGACAACCGGCTCGATTTGGCAGAGGGGCTCGTGAACGAGCAGCAGGCACTCGCAGCGCGGTTGGGCGATCCCGCCCGTGACGTGCCCGTGTACGCGAGCCAAGGGTATCTTGCGTCCGCGCGCGGCGACCTGGGCGCCAGCCTCACGCACTATCAGCGCGCGCTGGACGCTTCCTTCGATGACCTGCACCGTGCGGACACCCTCATGAGCATGGCGACGAGCACGGAGTGGATCCAAGCCGATCCGGCGAACCGGCAAAGGCGCATCCAGTGGGTTCGGCAGGCCATGCACCTGGCTCCGCCTGAGCGCTACCGGTACCTGGGCATCCAGGCGAACTACCAGATCGCCCGGCTTCTGCGCGGCTGGGACCCGGCCGGCGCCGTGGAGGCCAGCCGCAAGGGCCTGGCGCTGGCCCTCCAGATGAAGGTGGCTCCGGTGACTCTGGGCGTCATGCGGGTCGCACTGGCACGGGCCCTGGTGGCCGACCGCCAGCCGGAGGCGGCCATTGAACAGGCACGTGAAGCCCTCTTGCAGGTGTCCAGCGACGAATTCCGCAACGGCGCCTATGGGGCCCTCGCTGAAGCCCATGCGCAGCTTGGCGAAGCGCGCGAGGCCATGGCGTGGCTCGCACGCAGCGAGCGTCTGGCGCAAACGACCTTGAAGGACCAGACGCCGACTCCGGAGGAGCTCGAGCGCGTGCGGTCCCAGGTCTACAGAGGCCTGGGTCAATGGCAGCAGGCCCTCGAAGCGACCGAGCGCATGCACGAACTCGCAGGCAAGAACCTGCGCCTGGCTTCAGAGCGTCAGGCGCAGCTCAAGGAGGCCCGTTTCGATGCCCGGATCCGGGAGCAGGAGAACGCGCTTCTGCGGGCCCGGGAGGTGGCCTCGAACGAAAGGCGGCAGACGCTGGACGTGGGCCTCGGGCTCACGGTCCTGTCCGCCCTGGGCTTCGCGGCCCTGGCCATCCGTCAGGCCCGGCAGAAGCGCAAGCTCGAACTCCTGAGCGCCGAGGTTGCGCAGCGCAACCGCGAGCTGCAGGCCCTGCACCAGTCGCGCACGCGGCTGCTGGCCTCCGCCTGCCATGACCTGCGGCAGCCGGCGCACGCCCTGGGCCTGCTGGCCGACCTCGCCACCACTGTCAAGGACGAACGTGAGCGAACCGCCAAGCTGGAAGGCGTCCGCCGCTGCAGCCGGTCGCTGACGGAGATGCTGGGCATGCTGATGGACTTGACGCGGCTGGAGGGCGGCAACTACGCGCCCATGCCGGGTCCAGTTTCACTCGACGAGCTTCTGCGCGAGGCCGAACTTCAGTTCGCCGCGGACGCGGCCCGCAAGGGCTTGCACCTCGAAGTCCATCCCAGCACCCTCTGGGTGCTCAGCGATCAGCACCTGTTGCGCCGCATCCTCTTCAACCTCGTGTCGAACGCGGTGCGTTACACGATGACGGGTGTGGTGACGGTCGCGGTGCGTCCGCAGCCGGAGGGCAACGTGGTGCTGGAGGTACGAGATTCAGGCCCGGGCATTCCCCCCGACCGTATGAACGACGTGTTCTCCGAGTACGTGCGGCTGGACAGCCAGATCGAGGAGGGACTGGGCATCGGTTTGCCGATCGTCCAGCGCGCGGCGGCGCTCCTGGGGCACCCGCTGCATGTTCAGTCCGAGGTCGGAGTGGGCAGCAGCTTTTCCATGGAGCTGCCCCTGTCGGAACCCGGCAGCATCACGCAGACCGCCGGCCCCGGGCCTGCCGGCGGCCGGAACCAGCTCGTGCTGCTGCTGGACGATGACCCCGAGTCGCTGGCCGCAACGTCCGGGCTGGTTCGGCAGTGGGGCTTCGACGTGCTGGCGGCGAAGGACGCCGACCATGCCTTCGAAGCCGCGGCGCAGGTGGGACGGGCGCCAAACCTGCTGATCACGGACCTCCACATCGAGGGTGGAATCGACGGCCTCGAGGCTGTCGAGATCTTGCGGAAGCGCTGGCCAAGCTTGCCTGGGCTTCTGGTCACCGGCGACCTGGACGCGGCCGTGGTGTCCAGGGCGGCGGCCTTGGGGGTTCCGGTGGGCTACAAGCCGCTCTCACCCGGACGACTGCTGGCGCGCATCGAAGACGCACTGGCCGCGCCGGTACCGATGCACGGCTTGGTCGCGGACGACAAGGCGGCACGCGGCGTCTCCCACCCGTAGACGCCGCGTGGAACGCTATCGAGGAGTGGGACGACCACGAATCACATGCGAAGCCTGGAGCAGCGCAAACTCGGACAAGGTCCATCTCCACAACGAAGGCGCCCGCTACCGTGCTGCCGAATGGTCCTGGGACGATGTGAAGCGCGCGTGTTTCCAGGCCACGGCCAAGAGCACCAACGGTCCCCAGCGGCGTAGCGCTGGGAATCAGGCTCCTGCGAGGCAGACACCGCGAGCGGCCGGCAGCGCGCCCGCCGCTCGCGCTTCCCCGTAGATCGGCCCGCCAGACAAGCCAGAGGTGAAGGCCGATCGCAGCGCCAACCCTCTCGGGTAATTCACGCCGAGATCAAGAAGAACGATGGGTCCCGGCGAACATGCAGGGGCAAACAACCAGGACGCCAAGGCGAAAAGACAGCACCGTGCGGCGCCGCACCCATCCCGTTAAATCCTTTCAGCCCCGCTGCATTTGGCAGAACCGACAGAATCCGGGCTTTCCAGGCGGCGACTGCGCAGCCCCACGTCGCGCTCCATCGCGTCCGCGGCGCCCCTTGGGCGTCGACCCCAACAAGAGGTTTCCGTGCAAGACGACGAACGCTGCTGCGGCACCGGCACCTGCATCATTGACGCGCAGGGCCTGTGCTGGTGCGGCCAGCAATGGGACGGCGAGAAGATGTGCCGTCGGCCCCTGGACGCCGTGGTCT
>NZ_JADDOJ010000139.1 GCF_015159745.1 Ramlibacter aquaticus
GCGCTCGCCGAAACGGGCCTTCAGGGCCGCCAGCAGCGCGCCGTACCCGCCGCCCTGCTGGCGGCCCTGAAGGCCCGTTTCGGCGAGCGCTGCTCGACCGCACTGGCCGTGCGTGAGCAGCACGGACGCGACGAGAGTTCGTTCGAGGTGCCGCCCCCGGCGGCGGTGGTCTTCGCCGAGAGCACGGGGGACGTGGCCGACGCGGTACGCCTGGCCGCCGAGCACGACACGCCGGTCATTCCCTTCGGCGTGGGCTCCTCGCTGGAGGGACACCTGCTCGCGGTGCAGGGCGGCATCAGCATCGACGTGAGCCGCATGGACAAGGTGCTGGCCATCAACGCCGAGGACCTCACGGTCACCGTGCAGCCGGGGGTGACGCGCAAGCGGCTCAACGAGGAGATCAAGAGCACGGGCCTGTTCTTCCCCATCGACCCCGGCGCCGACGCGACCCTGGGCGGCATGGCGGCCACCCGCGCCAGCGGCACCAACGCCGTGCGCTACGGCACCATGCGCGAGAACGTGCTGGCCCTGGAGGTGGTCACCGCCAGCGGCGAGGTGATACGCACCGGCACCCGCGCCAAGAAGTCCAGCGCCGGCTACGACCTGACGCGGCTCTTCGTCGGCAGCGAAGGCACCCTGGGCGTGATCACCGAGGTGACGGTGCGCCTGTACCCGCTGCCCGAGGCGATCTCGGCGGCCATCTGCTCCTTCCCTTCGATCGAGGGTGCGGTGCGCACCACCATCGAGATGATGCAGATCGGCGTGCCGATCGCGCGGGTCGAGCTGATCGACCGCAACGCGGTGCGCATGGTCAACAAGCACTCCAAGCTGGACCTGCGCGAGCAGCCCATGCTGCTGATGGAGTTCCACGGCTCACCCGCCGGCGTGCAGGAGCAGGCCGAGCTGGTGCAGGAGCTCGCCTCCGGCCATGGTGGCGAGGCCTTCGAGTGGGCGACCACGCCAGAGGAGCGCACGCGGCTCTGGACGGCGCGCCACAACGCCTACTTCGCCGGCATCCAGTCGCGCCCGGGCTGCCGTGCGATCTCCACCGACACCTGCGTGCCGATCTCGCGCCTGGCCGATTGCCTGCTGGACTCGGTGCGTGAGGCCGACGAGAGCGGCCTGCCCTACTTCCTGGTCGGCCACGTGGGCGACGGCAACTTCCACTTCGGCTACCTGCTGGACCCCAACGACCCCCAGGAGCGCGAGACGGCCGAGCGGCTGAACCACGCGCTCGTGTCGCGCGCGCTGAGCCTGGGCGGCACCTGCACCGGCGAGCACGGCGTGGGCCTGCACAAGATGGACTTCCTGGTCACCGAGGCCGGGGCCGGTGCGGTCGAGATGATGCGCACCATCAAGCGCGCGCTGGACCCCAGGAACATCATGAACCCGGGGAAGATCTTCTCGATCTGAGCCCAGGCGCGGTGACGGTCGGCGCGCTGCGCCCGTGGCGGCGTGCAAGGCGTTGGCTGCGCGACGGATGCCGTGCGCCGGGCCTGCATCGACGGCAGGGCTCGCCGCGCGGCGCCGCACTCAGGGTGCGCGCAGGCGGTCGATCAGGCCGTTCAGTTCGTCCAGAGAGCCGAACTGGATCGCCAGCTCGCCCATCTCCTCCACGCGGCCGTTGCGCTTGGCGCGCTTCTTGACGCGGATCTCGACTTCTGCCGTGAGCAGGTCGGACAGCTCCTCCTCCAGGCGCCGCAGGTCGCGCGACTTTTCCTTCTTGGGCTTGGGCGAGACCAGGCTGAACTCGGCGCCTATCTTCTTCACCAGCGACTCGGCCTCGCGCACCGAGAGCTTGCGCTGCGCGATCTGGTTGGCGGCGGTGATCTGCGCGGCCCGCTCCAGCGCCAGCAGCGCGCGCGCATGGCCCATGTCCAGGTCGCCCGCCATCAGCATGGTCTGCACCGGTTCCGCCAGGTTCAAGAGGCGCAGCAGGTTGGAGGCCGCGCTGCGCGAACGCCCCACGGCCTGGGCCGCCTGCTCGTGCGTGAGCCCGAACTCGCGGATCAGGCGCTGCAGGCCATGCGCTTCCTCCAGCGGATTGAGGTCCTCGCGCTGGATGTTCTCGATCAGCGCCATTGCCGCGGCCGCCTCGTCGGCCACCTCGCGCACCAGCACGGGCACGCTGTCCAGCCCCGCCAGGCGGGCAGCACGGAAGCGCCGCTCGCCGGCGATGATCTCGTACTTGCCCGCGTGGTCGCCGGCGGCCAGCTTGCGCACCAGGATGGGCTGCATGATGCCCTGCGCCTTGATCGACTCGGCCAGCTCGTAGAGCGCGCCCTCGTCCATGCGCGTGCGCGGCTGGTAGACGCCCGGCACCATGTCGGCCAGCAGCAGCGAAGCCGGCAGGCCGGGGTTGGGCGTGGGCTCCGGGGTCTCCGCCGCCTTGGGGCCCAGCAGGGCCTCCAGGCCGCGGCCCAGGCCCTTGGGTTTCTTCGTCACCATCGTTGTCTAGTCCTTCATCAGGTCCTGCAGCAGCGCCTGGCCGTCGGGCCAGCGGCCCAGGCCGGATTCGCCGTTGATGTGGCCGCGATCGCCACAGTCCTTGAACTGCGCACCCCAGGCCGAGGCCAGACGGCGCGCGCGTTCGAAATCGCAGTAGGGGTCGTCCCGGCTGGCGAGCAGCAGGGACGGGAAAGGCAAGGGCTGCAGGACCGGGGGCGACCAACTGGGCACCAGGGGCTGCAGGTCTTCTCGCTCCACGTCGGCGGGTGCGACCAGCAACGCGGCCCGCACACGGCCGCGGTGGGCCGAATGCGCCGCCCAGGCCGCGACCAGGTGGCAGCCCAGGCTGTGGGCCACCAGCACGGGCGCCTCGTCGCAGACGATCACGGCCTGCTCCAGCTGCGCCATCCAGTCGCCGCGCAGGGGCCGCATCCAGTCGTGCTGCTGCACGCGACGAAAGCCGTGCTCCTGCTCCCACAGGGTCTGCCAGTGCTGCGGCCCGCTGTTCTGCCAGCCCGGCAGGATGAGGACGTCGGAGGGTTTCATGCTATGTTTTTGATAGCAACAGGCCGTTCAGCCATGTCCGATCCGGGCCACCATCTCGCGCGCGAAATCCACATAGGCCTGGCTGCCGCGGGCACCGGCGTCGAACACCACGCCCGGCAGCCCGTAGCTGGGGGCCTCGGCGAGCCGCACGTTGCGCGGGATCACGGTGTCGAAGACCTTCTCGCCGAAGTGCGCCTTGAGCTGCTCGCTCACCTGCTGCTGCAGCGTGATGCGCGGGTCGAACATCACGCGCAGCAGCCCGATGATCTGCAGGTCCTTGTTGAGGTTGGCATGCACCTGCTTGATGGTGTTCACCAGGTCGGTCAGGCCCTCGAGCGCGAAGTATTCGCACTGCATGGGCACGATCACGCCGTGGGCGGAGCACAGCCCGTTCAGCGTGAGCATGGACAGCGAGGGCGGGCAGTCGATGAGCACGAAGTCGTAGTCGGCCGCGACCGCGGCCAGGGCCGTCTTCAGGCGCTGGTCGCGGCGCTCGACATCCACCAGTTCGACCTCGGCGCCCGCCAGTTCGCGGTTGGCGCCCAGCACGTCGAAGCCGCATTTCTCGCTCTTGACCCGCGCTTCGGCCACGGAGGCCGATTCCAGGAGCACGTCGTAGACGCTGAGCGAGAGGCTGCGCTTGTCGATGCCCGAGCCCATGGTGGCGTTGCCCTGCGGGTCCAGGTCGACCATGAGCACCCGCTGGCCGACCTTGGCCAGGCCGGCGGCGAGGTTGACGGTGGTGGTCGTCTTGCCGACGCCGCCCTTCTGGTTGGCGATGCAGAAAATCCGGGTCATGGCGCGATTCCTCAACGGCCCAGGGCCAGCTTGACCCCGAACCCGAGCAGGAACACGCCCGCCAGCTTCTCCAGCGCCCGGCCGATGCGGGGGTTGGCGCGCATGCGCTCGGCAAGGTGGTGCGTGAGCAGCACCACGACCAGCCCGTAGAGGAAGGTGAGCGAGGCGATGGTCAGGGCCATCGCGGCGAAGGTGGGCAGGCCCGGGTGCTGCGCCGGGTCCACGAAGAGCGGAAAGAAGGCCATGTAGAACACGATCGCCTTGGGGTTGAGCAGCGTGATCGTGGCCGCCTGGCGGAAGTAATGGTGGGGTTGGATGTTCAGCACCGGCTTGGCACCGGGCCGGGCCAGCAGCATGCGCGCACCCAGCCAGGCCAGGTAGCCCGCGCCGGCCCACTGGACGGCGTGGAAAGCGGCCGGGTAGGCCGCCAGCAGGGTGGCCACGCCAGCGACGGCCGCCCACATCAGGACTTGGTCACCGCCGATCACGCCCAGCGTCGCGGCCAGTCCGCCCCGCAGGCCCCCCTTCGTCGTGGAGGTGATGAGCGCGAGGTTGCCGGGCCCGGGAATCATGAGAAACAGGATGATCGCGGCGACAAACGCGCCGTAGTCCGCTACGCCAAACATGAATTCCCCCGGGGTTTGAGGCGAGTGTACGGCAGGCCCAGGGGCGGCTCATCCGGGAACCGCCCTGGCAGGACTCAGAAGCGACGGGAACGGTCGTGTTTCACGTGAAACACGGGGCTTGGGCTTGGGCTTGGGCTTGGGCTTGGGCT
>NZ_JADDOJ010000013.1 GCF_015159745.1 Ramlibacter aquaticus
GGGCCGGCCTGCGCAGTGTCGCGCGCCAGGTTGCGCTCGAGCTGGCGCTTGCCGGCGAGGTACTGCCGCGGCCAGGGCACGTCGCGAAAGCCGATGCGGGCCGCCTCGGCCAGCGTCCAGGCCGGGTTCGCCAGGTGCGGCCTGCCGATCGCGCACAGGTCGGCGCGGCCGGCGGCGATGATGCTGTTGACGTGGTCGGCCTCGGAGATGGCGCCCACGGCCAGGGTGGCGATGCCGGCCTCGTTGCGGATGCGGTCGGCGAAGGGGGTCTGGTACATGCGGCCGTACACCGGCTTCTGGCGCTGGCTGACCTGGCCGGAGGAGCAGTCGATCATGTCCGCGCCCGCGGCCTTGAAGGCCCGCGCCACCGCCACCGCGTCGTCGGGCGTGGTGCCACCGTCCACCCAGTCGTGGGCCGAGATGCGCACCGACATCGGCAGCTGCGGCGGCCAGGCCTCGCGCATGGCGCGGAACACCTCCAGGGGATAACGCAGCCGCATCTCCAGGGAGCCGCCGTAGCCATCCGTGCGCTGGTTGGTGAGCGGCGAGATGAAGGAGGACAGCAGGTAGCCGTGCGCGCAATGCAGCTCCAGCCAGTCGAAGCCGGCCTGCGCCGCCAGCCGCGTGCTGCGCACGAAATCGGCCAGCACCCGGTCCATGTCGTCGCGCGTCATGGCCCGCGCCCGGTCGCTCACGCCCGCCACGTACTGCTGCGGCGAAGCGGCGATCAGCGGCCAGTTGCCCGAGGCCAGCGGCCGGTCCTCGCCGTCCCAGGGCACGCAGGTCGACCCCTTGGGGCCGGCATGCCCCAGCTGCAGGGCGATCCTGGCGCCCGTGTTCGCATGCACGAACGCCACGATGCGCTGCCAGCCGGCCGCCTGCGCCTCGCACCACAGGCCCGGGCACCCGGGGGTGATGCGGGCGTCCGGCGAGGGGCAGGTCATCTCCGCGAAGACCAGCCCCGCTCCGCCCATCGCCCGCGCGCCCAGGTGCGCCAGATGGTAGTCGGCAGGCAGCCCGTCGACGCAGGAATACTGGGCCATGGGCGACACCACCACCCGGTTGGCGAGCGTGACCCCGCGCAGCGTGAAGGGGGTGAACATGGGCGGCACGGGCTGCTGCGAGGGCGAGCGCCGCAGGCCGGCGCGGGCCGCCAGCCAGTCCTCGTAGCGCTCCACGTAGCCGCGGTCGCGCAGGCGCAGGTTCTCGTGGCTGATGCGCTGGCTGCGCGTGAGCAGCGAGTAGGCGAACTGCGGGGCCGGCAGGTGCACGTAGCGAGCCACGTTCTCGAACCACTCGGTGGAATTGCGCGCGGCGTTCTGGATCTTCAGCACCTCCACGCTGCGCACCGCCTCGTAGGCCCGCAGGGCGCCGGCCAGGTCCCCGCCGGCGCGGCCTATGCAGCGGGCCAGCTCGATCGCGTCCTCCAGGGCCAGCTTGGTGCCCGAGCCGATGGAGAAATGCGCGGTGTGGGCCGCGTCGCCCATCAGCACCACGGGCGCGCGGCCGTTGTGGTGCACCCAGCGCCGGCACACCACGCGCGGGAAGCGTATCCACTGGGCCGAGCCGCGCAGGTGGGTGGCGTTGGAGATCAGCGGGTGGCCGTCCAGGTGGCGTGCGAACAGCGTCTCGCAGAACGCGATCGAGGCTTCTTTCTCCATGTCGGCGAGCCCGGCCGCCCGCCACACCGCCTCCGGCGCCTCGACGATGAAGGTCGAGGTGTCGCCGTCGAACTGGTAGGCGTGGGCCTGGAACCAGCCGTGCGGGGTCTCCTCGAACGCGAAGGTGAAGGCGTCGAAGCGCTTGTGCGTGCCCAGCCACACGAAGCGGCAGTCGCGCAGGTCGATGTCCGGCTCGAAGGCGGCCGCGTAGCGCGTGCGCACCCGGCTGTTCAGCCCGTCGCAGGCGATGATGAGGTCGCTGTCGGCGAAGGCCGTGTCGTCCTGCACCTCGGTCTCGAACTGCAGCCTCACGCCCAGCGCCTCGCAACGCGCCTGCAGGATGTTGAGCAGGCGCTTGCGGCCTATGCCGCAGAAGCCGTGTCCGCCCGAGCGGATGCGCTCGCCACGGATGTGCACCTCGATGTCGTCCCAGTGGTTGAAGGCCGAGAGGATGGCCTCGGCCGTGGGCGCGTCCGCCTCGCGCAGGTGGCCCAGGGTCTGGTCGGAGAAGACCACGCCCCAGCCGAAGGTGTCGTACGCCCGGTTGCGCTCGACCACGGTGATCTCGTGCGCCGGGTCCTGCTGCTTCATCAGGAGCGCGAAGTACAGGCCGGCCGGGCCGCCCCCGATGCAGGTGATCTTCATGGCGCACGCCCCCGTTCGCTCAAGCCTGGATATTTTAAGTTTAAAGCAATTGCACGCGGCGGGCCAGCGCGCGCCTCAGGGGCCGGGGGCGAGGGAGGCGGACCGGGACGCGGCGAAACGCCTTCCCGGCCCGGCCGTTCAGGCGGGCTGGACGTCCAGCGCGGGGCCCGCGAGGGCGGCGCGGGCGACGGCCCACACCTCGCGGGCGCTGCGGTCCTTCATGCGGTGGTCGCTCCAGGCCTGGCGCCAGCGCCTCGCCCCCGGCTGGCCATTGCGCAGGCCCAGCATGTGGCGGGCGATGCCATACCAGCCCGTGCCCAGCGCCTGCTGGCGTTCCATGTAGGCCACCATGGCCTCCTCGACCGCATCGCGGTCGGCGGCCGGGCCGGGCTCGCCGAAGAAGGCGGCGTCCCAGGCCGCGATGGACCAGGGGTTGTGGTACGCCTCGCGCCCGACCATCACGCCGTCGACATGGGCCAGCGCCTGGCGCACGGCATCCTCGTGCGTGAAGCCGCCGTTGATCGCGATGGTGAGCTGCGGAAACTCGCGCTTGAGCTGGTAGACCAGCTCGTAGCGCAGCGGCGGCACGTCGCGGTTTTCCTTGGGCGACAGGCCCTGCAGCCAGGCGTTGCGCGCGTGGACGATGAAGACGCGGCACCCGGCCTCGGCCACCGTGCCCACGAAATCACGCACGAACTCGTAGCGCTCGACCCGGTCGATGCCGATGCGGTGCTTGACCGTCACCGGGATGTCCACCGCATCGACCATGGCCTTCACGCAGTCGGCCACCAGCTGCGGCTCGGCCATGAGGCAGGCCCCGAAGGCGCCGCGTTGCACGCGCTCGCTGGGGCAGCCGCAGTTCAGGTTGATCTCGTCGTAGCCCCACTGCCGCCCCAGCCGCGCCGCGTGGGCCAGCTCGGCGGTGTCGCTGCCGCCCAGCTGCAGCGCGACCGGATGCTCGGCCGCGTCGAAGTCCAGGTGCCGCGGCACGTTGCCATGCAGCAGCGCGCCCGTGGTCACCATCTCGGTGTAGAGGCGGGCGTGGCGGCTGAGCAGGCGATGGAAGAACCGGCAGTGCCGGTCCGTCCAGTCCAGCATCGGGGCGATGCTGAGGCGCCAGGGGTTGGTTTCGGTGGTCAAGCGGCGCGGCGGGGAGGTCCAGCCCGGATTCTACGGAAGTGCTGCTGCCTGTTTGATGGGCAGCGCCCGCAAACCCAGTCCTGGCGCGGCTTTGCGGGCTTGTACCCAGGCCTGTCCACAGCCTCGCCCACAGGCGCCGTGGGTAACTCGGCCGCAGGCGTTCAGGCCGCCGGCTGGCCCAGGCCGCGCAGCAGGTCCGGCTGCAGGACCTCGATCCAGTAGCCGTCGGGGTCGCGGATGAAGGCGACGTTCTTCATCTTGCCCTGCTCGGGACGCTTGACGAAGGAGACCTTGTTCTCGTCGAACCAGCGCACGGCGGCGGCGAGGTCCGGGACCGAGAAGCAGATGTGGCCGAAGCCCTGCGGCTGGGCGTTGCCGTCGTGGTACTTGAAGTCGGGCTGGCTCTCGGTGCCCCAGTTGTGGGTGAGTTCCAGGATGCCTTCGCGCCCGAAGGTCCAGGCCATGCGTTCGCCCGCGTCGGCCGGTGCCTCGTCCTCGCGCTCCAGCCGGGCCAGGAAGTAGAGCGAGAACTTCATCTCCGCGAAGTCCAGCTTGCGCAGCACGCGCATGCCCAGCACATGGGTGTAGAAGGCCAGCGACACCGCCGGGTCCTTGACGCGCAGCATGCTGTGGTTGAAGCGGAATCCCCGGGTGGCTTCCGGCGGCTGGGCGGCGACGCCGGGATGCATTTCAGTCATGGCAGGTCCTCTGTCGTTCGGCAAAGGGGGCGATTGTGGCAAAGCCCTGCCCACTTCGCAGGGCGGCCGCCGCTCCGCAGGCCGCCCTTGTCAGCGCCCGAGCCCGAGCGCCTTCAGGCGGCGGTACAGGGTGCGCTCGCTCATCCCCAGCTCGGCCGCGAGCTGCGCCCGGCTGCCGTCGTGCGCCTGGGCCCGTCGCAGCAGCGCCAGGTCATCCGGCGCACGGCCCCGCCCGGCCGTCCCCGGCACCGCGGCAGCCAGCAGTTCTGCAGGCAGCTGCTCCAGCCTCACCGACGCGCCATCGGCCAGCAGCCGCGCCCTTTCCAGCACGTTGCGCAGTTCGCGGATATTGCCCGGCCAGTCGTAGGCCCGCAGGCGGTCCATGGCCGCGGGCTCGATGCGCAAGGGGGTGCCGCTGCGTCCCAGGATGGATTCCACCAGCATCGGCAGGTCATCCCGGCGCTCGCGCAGGGCCGGCAGGTGGATCGGAAACGCGCTGATACGGTAGTACAGGTCCTGGCGGAAGCTGCCATCGCGCAGCATCTCGCGCAGCGGCTTGTGGGTCGCGGCCACCAGCCTGAAATCGCTTCGCCGCGTCTCCAGCCCGCCGACTCGGCGGAAGCTGCCGCTCTCGATCAGCCGCAGCAGCTTGACCTGCATGGCCAGCGGCACATCACCGATCTCGTCGAGGAACAAGGTGCCCCCGGCCGCCGTTTCCACCAGGCCGGGCTTGCGCTGCTGGGCGCCCGTGAAGGCACCTTTCTCGTAGCCGAACAGCTCGCTCTCGAACAGGGATTCGGGCAGTCCCGAGCAATCCACGACCACGAAGGGGCCGCCAGCACGGCCGCTCCCCTCGTGCACGGCACGCGCGAACAGTTCCTTGCCGGTGCCCGACTCGCCCTGCAGCAGGACCGGCAGGTCCGACGGCGCCACCCGTTGCACCGCGGCCAGCGCGGCCACGAAAGCTGGGGACCGCCCGACCAGGCCGGAGGCGCTTGCCTGCGCAGAGGCGCTGCGGACCGTGGACAGGCGCTCCACGAATGCGACCACGTCGCTGCCTTCCAGCACAGGACGCAACTCCACGTCCACATGCTCCGGACCGCGGGGCGTGTGGTGGATGTGCAGCACGCGGTCGGGGCCCTTGAGCTCCTGCGCGCGGCGCATCGGGCAGTGCTCGCCCGACAGGTCGCAAGGCTGGTCGTAGCCGTGCGAGACCTGGTAGCACTTGCGGCCCAGCGCCGAGCCGGCCAGGGCCCCGAACTGCCGCCGGTAGGCGGTGTTCGCGCCCAGGATGGTGTAGCCGGTGTCCATGACGATCACCGGTTGCGTCTCCTGTTCCAGGTACGACAGCAGGGCGGCCAGCCGGCCTTCGGCCAGGGGGTGGGGATCGGACATGGCGCATTGTGCCGCCGGGCGCAGGTTCTGCCAATGTCTGCCAAGAAACTGCCATATGCGGCAGTCGAGCGCCCGAATCGCATCCAGCCGGGCCTGAAAAACATGATGAAAATCAAGCGGTTGCGTGATTCGACCCCGTGGGCACGGGACTTGATAGACCCTGCTGCACCGGCCTGCGTCCAGGGCCGCAAGGAGAACCGCATGAGCCCCACGTCCCGCCTGCAGGTCGAGGCCTTCTTCGATGAGGCCACGTCGACCTTGAGCTACATCGTCCTCGACCGCGAGAGCCTGCGCGCCGCCATCGTCGACAGCGTGCTCGACTACGACCCAAAGTCCGGCCGCACGGGAACGCAGGGCGCGAGCCGCCTGCTGGCGCGCGTGCGCGAACTCGGTGCCACGGTCGACTGGATCCTGGAGACCCACGTCCACGCCGACCACCTTTCCGCCGCGCCCTGGCTGAAGGAGCGCCTGGGCGGCCGCGTGGCCATCGGGGCCGGCATCACGACGGTGCAGGACGTGTTCGGCGACCTGTTCGACGCTGAGCCCGGCTTCGCGCGGGACGGCAGCCAGTTCGACCACCTGTTCGCCGACAACGAGGAATTCAGCATCGGTGGCCTGCAGTGCAAGGCCCTGCACACGCCGGGCCACACACCCGCCTGCATGGCCTACGTGGTGGCGGACGGCGAGGACATCGCCTGCTTCGTGGGCGACACGCTCTTCATGCCCGATTACGGCACGGCTCGCTGCGACTTCCCCGGCGGCGATGCCCGCACGCTCTACCGTTCCATCAATCGACTGCTGGCCCTGCCGCCGCAGGCCAGGCTCTACATGTGCCACGACTACCGCCCCGCCGGGCGCGCGCTGCGCTACGTGAGCACCGTGGCCGAGGAGCGTGAATCGAACATCCACGTGCGCGACGGCATCAGCGAGGAGCAGTTCGTGGCCTTGCGCGAGGCCCGCGACAAGTCGCTGGAGATGCCGGTGCTGATCTTGCCCTCGGTGCAGGTGAATATGCGCGCCGGTCACCTTCCCCCGCCGTCACCGAATGGCCGGCGCTACCTGAAGATCCCGCTGGACGTGCTGTAGCACTGCAGGGCCCGGAACCCAGACACAGCAGCAAGGAGACAGGCATGGACATCCGTCGCATCGACGAGCAACTTTCGATAGGACCGCAACTGAAGCCCGCGGACGTGGCCGAACTGGCCCGCCTGGGCTTCCGTGCGCTCATCTGCAACCGGCCCGATGGCGAAGGCGCCGACCAGGCGGGCCATGCCGAAATTGAAGAGGCCGCACGGGCGCTGGGCCTGGCGACGCGCTTCCTGCCGGCAGAGTCGGGCAAGGTGACCGACGCGCAGGGAACGCAGTTCGGCGCTCTCATGGCCGAACTGCCGAAGCCGGTGTTCGCGTACTGCCGCACCGGCATGCGTTCGATCACGATGTGGGCCTTGTGGCAGTCGGCCACGCTGCCGGTTCCGCAGGTGCTGGAACGCGCGGCGCAGGCGGGCTTCGACCTGCGCGGGCTGGCGCGGCGCATCGCCAATGGCGGCCGCACGCCGCTGGACGTGGCCGAAGCCAGCCACGAGGTCGTGATCATCGGGGGCGGCGCGGCCGGCATCTCGGTCGCCGCCAGCCTGCTGGCGCGCGAGCGGGACCTGGACGTCGCCATCATCGACCCCGCCGACATTCACTACTACCAGCCCGGCTGGACCCTGGTGGGCGCCGGCGTGTTCGAGCCGTCCGCCACGGCGCGCACCATGGCCTCCATCCTGCCCCGCGGTGTGAAGTGGATCAAATCGGCGGTGGCGGCCTTCGAACCCGAAAGCAACAGCGTGATCTTGGACGGCTGCCGGGTCGTGCGCTACCGGCAGCTGGTCGTCTGCCCCGGGCTGAAGCTGGACTGGCAGGCCGTGCAGGGCCTCCCGGAAACCCTGGGGCGCCACGGCGTCACGTCCAACTACCGCTATGACCTGGCGCCCTACACCTGGCAACTGGTCGAATCCCTGCGCGGCGGACGCGCCGTGTTCACCCAGCCGCCCATGCCCATCAAGTGCGCGGGCGCGCCGCAGAAAGCCATGTACCTCGCCGCCGACCATTGGCGGCGCGCGGGGCACTTGCAGTCGGTGGACATCCAGTTCTGCAACGCTGGCGCTGCGCTGTTCGGCGTGGCGGACTATGTGCCCGCCCTGATGGAGTACGTGAAGGCCTACGGGATCCACCTGCAGTTCGGCCAGAACCTGGTCGCGGTGGACGGGCCCGCCCGCACGGCCACCTTCAGCGTCGGCAGCGCCGACGGGTCGACTTCGCTGGTGAAGCGCGAATTCGACATGCTGCACGTGGTGCCGCCGCAAAAGGCGCCTGACTTCGTCCGCGTCAGCCCGCTGGCCGATGCGGCCGGCTGGGTCGACCTGGACCCGGTGACGCTGCGGCACCGCAAGTATGAGAACGTGTTCGGCCTAGGGGATGCGGGCAGCACCCCCAATGCCAAGACCGCGGCGGCCGCGCGCAAGCAGGCGCCCGTGGTGGCGCACAACCTGCTCGCCCAGCGCGGCCAGGCCAGCGGCGAAGCGCGCTACGACGGCTACGGCTCCTGCCCGCTCACGGTGGAGCGCGGGAAGATCGTGCTCGCCGAGTTCCTGTACGGTGGCAAGGTCGCCCCCACGTTCCCGCAATGGCTCATCGACGGCCGGCGCCCATCCCGCCTGGCGTGGTACCTGAAGGAGCGGCTGATGCCGCCCCTGTACTGGCAGGGCATGCTCAAGGGTCGGGAATGGCTGGTCCAGCCCGAGATGGCCGGCTGACCCGACCGCGTATCAAACCCCAAGGACATCCATGCATCCCCTCCCCCACCGCTACAGCGTCAGCGCCCGTTGCACCGACCAGGGCCTGGTGCCCGTCCGTTCGGAAGGCCTGCCCGAACTGCAGACCTCGGCCCCGCCCGAGTTCGACGGGCCGCCCGGCCACTGGTCGCCTGAAACCCTGCTGTCGGCCGCCGTGGCCGACTGCTTCGCCCTCACCTTCCGTGCGGTCGCCCGGGCCTCCAGGCTCGCCTGGCGCGACCTCGAGGTGGACGTGCAGGCCACGCTGGACCGGACCGACGGCGTGACGCGCTTCACGCACTTCGAGATCAGCGCCGCGCTCGAGGTCGAGGATGCGGCCTCGCAGGCCCTGGCCGAGGCCTCGCTGGCCAAGAGCAAGCGGGCCTGCCTGGTGACCCAGTCGCTGCTCGCGCCCTGCGAGCTGGAGGCCGTGGTGCGGGTGGCGCCGCCCGCCTGACGCCCAGGCCGCGGCTCAGCCCACCGCAAGCTGCTCGCGCAGCATCAGCACCAGGTCGGTCTTGGCCACGTGGCCCTGCAGCCGGCCGCGCCCGTCGACCACGGGCAGGCGCTCGCCCGGGTGGCGGGTGAAGGCGTCCAGCACCTCCCACAGGGGCATGTCCTCGCGCAGGCGGGGGAAGTCGGCGATCAGCAAGACGGCCGGCCAGGGCGCGGCGGCATCGTGCGGCGCCTTCAGGAAGGAGGTGAAGTCGTGCAGGGCGACCGCGCCCAGGAAGCGTCCCTGCGCGTCCAGCACGTAGGTGTGGCGCCAGCGGCCGGCCAGGAAGCGCGACTCCAGCTCGGCCACCGGCTGGCCCGGCTGGATGGTCATGCTCTCGCGGCGCATCAGGGCGCCCGCGGTGGCCAGGCGCGGCACCACCGCCGCCTCGCGCGCACGCGAAGTGGCATAGATGGACGCCGGGCGCAGCAGGCGCGACACCGAGAACGCCAGCACGCAGGCCAGCATCAGGGGCACGACCACGGCGTAGTCGGCCGTCATCTCGAAGATCATCAGCACCGACATCAGCGGCGCGTGCGTGCTGGCCGCCAGCAGGGCCCCCATGCCGATGGCGATCGCCGCCGGCAGCGGCAGCAGGCCCGGCGCCACGGCCTGCATGGCCAGGCCGAACAGCGCGCCGGCGACGGCCCCCATGAACAGCGTGGGCGTGAAGATGCCGCCCACCGCGCCGGAGCCCGTGGTCGCCGCCACGGCCAGCAGCTTGAACACGAGCACGGCCAGCAGCGCCTGCCAGGTCCAGGGGCTGACCAGCATGCTGCTGACGACCGAGAAACCGTTGCCCCAGACCTGCGGTGCGCGGATGGACAGCGCCCCCACCACCAGGCCGCCCGCCGCGAGCTGCAGGGGCAGGGGCGCGTGCCAGCGGGCGAACAGCGCCTTGGCCGCGTCCAGCAGCCCCAGGTAGACGGGTGCCGCCAGCCCCGCCAGCAGCCCCAGGACTGCGCAGGCCAGCGTGGCGCTCGCGCCCACGGTTGGCACGTCCCGCACCAGGTACAGCGGGGTGGCATGGCCGGCCACCGCCAGCGTCACTTCGGCCATCACCGCGGCGACCAGCAGGGGCGCCAGCGTGTCCGTGGCCAGCGACTGCAGCACGATCTCGGCGATGAACAGCGCGCCGGCGACCGGCGCGTTGTAGGCCGTGGTCAGGCCCGCAGCCGCGCCGCAGGCCACCAGCAGCCTGCGCCGCGGCAGGGGCAGGTCGCGCCAATGGCCGGCCCAGGAGCCGGCCAGCGCCGCCAGCTGCACCATGGGCCCCTCGCGGCCTATGGCGCCGCCGCTGACCACCGAGCAGGCCGAGGACAGCGCCCGCAGCAGCGAGTGCCGCGTGCCCAGGCGACCCCGCCCCAGCACCACCGCTTCCATGTAGTCGCCGTCGCGGCCCTCGCCCTGCGGCAGGCGCTGGGCCAGCAGGAGCACCCCACCGGCCAGCAGGCCACCGACGGCGGGCACCAGCAGGCGCTGCCACCAGACCAGGCCGATGGCCGCCTGCACCAGGCCCTCGCGGGTGCCGTACAGCCATCCCTCCAGGGCCACCAGGCCCTCCCGGAAGGCCAGGGTCGCCAGCGCCCCGCCCACGCCCACCAGCGCCGCCCACAGCAGCATGCGCTGGCCATCGCTGGGGCGGGTCCATTCCAGGGCCTGGGTCAGGATGTCGCGCAAGCGGGGCATGGGGGCCGAGTCTAGCCGCCCGCCCCCCCTGCCCGCGCTCAATGGCGGAACGGGTCGGCGAAGCGCGGGTCGGCCGAGAGCACCGGGTCCGACAGGGTCTTCAGGAAGGCCACCAGGGCGGCCTTGTCGTCGGGCGTGATGGTGCGCACCCGCGGCTTGCCGTCCGGCCCCTTCAGGCGGGGGTCCAGCGCGGGCCCGTCCTGCACGCCGCTGGCGTAGTGGTCCACCACCTCCTCCAGCGTGGTGAAGCGGCCGTCGTGCATGAAGTTGGTGGAGCGGCCCACGTTCTTCAGCGAGGGGGCCTTGAACACGGTGGTCTCGCCGGCGTCCAGGCCGTTGCCCAGCGAGTTGGCGGCGAGCGCGAAGGTCGGCGGCACGTGGCACACCGCGCAGGCCAGGCCACCGGCGCTGGGCAGGGCCATGAACAGGTGGCGGCCGCGGTCTTCCTGCGCGGTGAGCGTGGGCACGGGCTTGTCCAGGCCCTTGTCCGGCAGGCTGGGGTCGAAGGTCTGCGCGTAGCCATCGTCCCAGCGGCTGCCGGTGGAGACCATGGCGCGCATGTACTGCGCCAGCGCTTTCTGCACCCGGGCCTCGGTGATCTGCGGATCGCCAAACGCGAAGCTGAACAGCTCCGGGTAGTAGGGCTGGCGGGTCATCTTGTCGAGCACGATGGGCATGCCGCCGTGGGCGACGTCGAAACCCATCTCGACCGGGTTCTGCACCGGCAGGGTGGACTGGGCCTCCAGGGTGGGGGCGCGGCGGTCCCAGAACATGTTGCCGGGCTTCCAGTAGCGCAGGTTGGCCAGGCGGGGGGCATGGCGGGTGCCCACCGACCCGTCGAAGCCGACCGAGAAGCGCTTGCTGTCGGCGAAGTCGTTGGCCGCCTGGTGGCAGGTCGCGCAGGCCACGTTGTCCCCCACGCTGAGGCGGACGTCATGGAAGATGACCCGGCCCAGCGTGGCCACTTTGTTGTCCAGGGCGTTGTCGGCGGGCGTGTTGTCCAGGGCCGCGACGCCGGCATCGTAGAAGGGTGGCAGGTGCGGTGCATAGTCCAGCACCTGGGCGATGTCGAGGTTCAGGAACTGCGAGGCCGAGGAGGACAGTGCCACCTGCGGCGTCGCGGCCGCAGCGCCGGCACCGCCGGGAGCGGCAGCGCTCGGCGTGCCGTCGCCGCCCCCGCCGCCACAGGCGGCAAGGAAGACGGCAGCGGCACAGGCGGCGAATGACGCGCGGCGGCGGCGAAGGAATGGCTCGGCCATGGGCAGTGATCTCCAATGTGCGAAAGCCGCGCATTGTGGAAACCGACTGTGGAGGAATCGTGGAGGAAATCGGTAGGCGCATTCCCACCTGGGCGTGGGACGGCGGGCCGCCTCAGGACGCGTCCTGGGCCGACTGCGGATCGAAGCGGTAGCCCAGGCCGTACACCGACACGATGGCGCTGCCCTGCGGCCGCACCTGGGCGATCTTGCGGCGCAGGTTCTTCACATGGCTGTCCACCACCCGGTCGCCGGCCTGTCCTTCCTCGCTCTCGTTGAGGTCGGCGCGGCGGAACACCTGGCCCGGGCGCGAGATCAGCTTGCGCAGCAGCCGGTACTCGGCCGGGGTGAGCGGCAGCCAGCTGTCCTCCCAGGCGATGCGCTGCGCCGCCTCGTCGATGCGGAAGCCGTGCGTCGCGGTGGGCGTTCCCAGCCGCCCCTCGACGCGGCGCAGCAGCGCCTTGATGCGGGCCAGCAGTTCGCGCGGGCTGTAGGGTTTGGCGACGAAGTCGTCGGCGCCCATCTCCAGCGCGAGCAGGCGGTCGATCTCCTCGGTGCGCGCGCTGAGCACGATGATGGGCACGGAGGAGAAACGCCGCAGCTGCTGGCAGACCTCGATGCCGTCCATGCCGGGCATCAGCAGGTCCAGCAGGACCAGCGCGGGCTCGGCACGCCGCACCTCGGGCTCGACCTGCAGGCCGTTGCCCACGATGTCGGCGGTGAAGCCGTGTTCGCAGAGGAATCGGGAGAGCAGCGTGGCGAGGCGCGTGTCATCCTCGACGATGAGGATGTGGCGCGGCGCCGCGGCGGCGGGTTCTGCCATGGAAAGCGCATTGTTCCGGCAGCCTCCTCCGAGTTCGCGTCCGGATGTCAGTGGCGTTCCCGGCCTTCACATTCAGGGGCCGCAGGCACCCTCTTGTTGCGGGTGTTGCGGCTCGAAATGCTGGGGATGAGCTTGCAAGCGCGACGGTTGGGGCCGCCGGCTCAGCGGCAGGGCCAGGGTGCTGCTGCCTCGGCCCCAAACACGAAGGCCGGCCCCGGGGGGCCGGCCTTCGCCGTGGGTCGAGCGCATCGGGGGCCGGCCCGCCGGCTGGGCTGGCAGGGCCGAGCGTCGGTGCCCTGGGCCCTGCCGAAGCGGGGCCTCAGGGCGCCGTCTCAGCCCATGTGCAGCCCGCCGTTCACCGAGAAATCGGCGCCGGTGGAGTAGCCGCTCTCGTCCGAGGCGATCCAGGCGATGATGGAAGCGATCTCCGAGGGCTCGCCCAGGCGCTTGACCGGGATGGTGCCGACGATCTTGTCCAGCACGTCCTGGCGGATGGCCTTGACCATGTCCGTGCCGATGTAGCCCGGGCTCACGGTGTTCACGGTCACGCCCTTGTTGGCGAGTTCCTGGGCCAGCGCCATGGTGAAGCCGTGCATGCCGGCCTTGGCGGCCGAGTAGTTGGTCTGGCCGGCCTGGCCTTTCTCGCCGTTCACCGAGCTGATGTTGATGATGCGGCCCCAGCCCCGGTCCACCATGTCGCCCACCACCTGCTTGGTGACGTTGAACATGGAGTTGAGGTTGGTCTCGATCACCGCGTCCCAGTCTTCGCGCGTCATCTTGAGGAACATGCGGTCGCGCGTGATGCCGGCGTTGTTCACCAGCACGTCGATCGGCCCATGCTCGGCCTTGGCCTTGCCGAAGGCTTCCACCGTCGACTCCCAGTTGCCCACGTTGCCGACCGAGGCGTAGAAGGTGTAGCCCAGCGCCTTCTGCTCGTCCAGCCACTTGGTGAAGTCACGCGTGGGGCCGCAGCCCGCGATGACGGTGAAGCCTTCCTTGTGCAGGCGCTGGCAGATCGCGGTGCCTATGCCCCCCATGCCGCCGGTCACGTACGCTACTTTGGCCATGTTGTTCTCTCCTTGGTGTTCGGGTGTCTTCTTTGTAGCGCTTTCAGGCGCGTTCCACGGCAAGGGAAACCCCCATGCCGCCGCCGATACACAGGGCTGCGACACCCTTGCGGGCGCCGCTGCGCTTCATTTCGTGCAGCAAGGTGACGAGAATGCGGCAGCCCGAGGCGCCGATCGGGTGGCCGATGGCGATGGCGCCGCCGTTGACGTTGACCTTGGCCGGGTCGATGTCCAGCGCCTTGTTCACGGCGCAGGCCTGGGCGGCGAAGGCTTCGTTCAGCTCGAACAGGTCCACGTCGGAGGCCTTCCAGCCGGCGCGCTGCAGGGCCTTGCGGGTGGCGGGCACCGGGCCCATGCCCATGGTGGCCGGGTCCAGCCCGCTGGTGCCGAAGGACACGATGCGCGCCAGCGGCGCCAGCCCGAGGGCGGCGGCCTTCTTCGCGCTCATGACGACCACGGCGGCGGCGCCGTCGTTGATGCCCGAGGCATTGCCGGCGGTGACGGTGCCGTTCTTGTCGAAGGCGGGGCGCAGGCCGCCCAGCGCGTCCGCGTTCGTCTTGCGGTTGATGAACTCGTCCGCGTCGAACACGACCGGGTCGCCCTTCCTCTGCGGAATCGAGACGCCAACGATCTCGTCCTTGAACTTGCCGGCGTCCTGGGCCGCGGCGGCCTTCTGCTGGCTGGCCAGCGCGAGCGCGTCCTGGGCCGCGCGGTCGATCTGGTTCTCACGCGCGACGTTCTCCGCCGTGATGCCCATGTGGTACTGGTTGTAGACGTCCCACAGGCCGTCGACGATCATGGAATCGATCATCTTCCAGTCGCCCATGCGCTGGCCGTCGCGCGAACCCATCAGCACGTGCGGGGCGGCGCTCATGTTCTCCTGGCCGCCGGCGACCACGATCTCGGAGTCGCCCCAGGCCACGGCCTGGGCGGCCAGCATCACGGCCTTCAGGCCGGAGCCGCACACGGCATTGATCGTCAGGCCCGGGACTTCCTTGGGCAGGCCGGCCTTGAGCAGCGCCTGGCGCGCCGGGTTCTGGCCGCTGCCGGCCGCGAGCACCTGGCCCATGATGACCTCGCCGACCTGGTCCGGCGAAACGCCGGCGCGGGCCAGGGCCTCCCGGATCACGACGGCGCCCAGTTCAGGCGCCGGCACCTTGGCCAGGCTGCCGCCGAACTTGCCCACGGCGGTGCGCGCCGCCGATACGATGACGATCTCTTCCATGTCTCTGCTCCTTGGGTGATGGGGCCCCGGCCTGTGGCGCCGGGGCATTGTTCAGGTCATCCGCGTCAGGCCTTGGCCTTGACGTAGCGGCCCGGGGCGGGCTCGATGGCCTTGTACTTGCGGCTGCCGTACGACTTGGGCGCGGCCACCAGCTTGCCGCCGTGCGGCTTGAGCCAGGCCGACCAGTCGGTCCACCAGCTGCCAGGGTGCTCCTTCGCGCCCTGCAGCCACTCGGCGTGGGTCTTGGGCAGCTTGTCGTTGGTCCAGTAGGAGCGCTTGTTCTTCGCCGGCGGGTTGATCACGCCGGCGATGTGGCCGGAAGCGCCCATGACGAAGCGCTTCTTGCCCGTCAGCACCTGGGTGCTGCCGTAGGCACCGGCGATGGGCACGATGTGGTCCTCGCGCGAGCCGTAGATGTAGGCCGGCATGTCGAGCTTGCGCAGGTCCAGCTTCTCGCCGCAGACCGTGCACTTGCCGGGCTTGGCCAGGTTGTTCTCGAGGTAGGTGTTGCGCAGGTACCAGGCGTACATGGGGCCCGGCAGGTTGGTGGAATCGCTGTTCCAGTAGAGCAGGTCGAAGGGCGGCGGCGTCTCGCCCTTGAGGTAGTTGCCCACCACGTAGTTCCAGACCAGGTCGTTGGGCCGCAGGAAGCTGAAGGTGGACGCCAGGTCCTGGCCCTTGAGCATGCCGCGCTGGCCCATCTGCATCTCACGGAACTTGACGAAGGCCTCGTCGATGAACACGTCCAGAACGCCGGTGTCGGTGAAGTCGAGGAAGGTCGTGAGGAAGGTGGCCGAGGCGACGGGCTTCTCGCCGCGCGCCGCCAGCACCGCCAGCGACGTGCCCAGCAGGGTGCCGCCCACGCAGAAGCCGAGCGCGTTCACCTGCTGCGCCCCCGTGATCTCCTGCACCACGTCGATGGCGCGGATCGGGCCCTCGGCGATGTAGTCGTCCCAGGTCTTGTCCTCCAGGGTCGCGTCCGGGTTGCGCCAGCTGACCACGAAGGTGCGGTGGCCCTGGTCGACCAGGTACTTCACCAGGGAGTTCTCGGGCTGCAGGTCCAGGATGTAGAACTTGTTGATGCAGGGCGGCACCACCAGGTAGGGCCGCTCATAGACCTTGGCGGTGCTGGGCTTGTATTCGATCAGCTGGAACAGCTCGTTCTCGAACACCACGGCGCCCTCGGTGGTGGCGACGTTGCGGCCGACCTCGAACACGCTCTCGTCCGTCATCGAGACATGGCCCTGCTGCAGGTCCGCCAGCAGGTTCTGCACACCCTTGGCGATGCTTTCACCGCGCGTTTCGATGGCCTTGCGCTGGGCCTCCGCGTTCAGCGCCAGGAAGTTGCTGGGCGCCGAGGCGGCGAGCCACTGTTCGATGCCGAAGCGCAGGCGGGCCTTGGTCTTCTCGTCGGTCTCCGCGGCCTCGGCCAGCCCGAGCAGCGTGCGGGCGTTCAGCAGGTAGACGGCGGCGGTGAAGGCGGACACCGGGTTGGTGGCCCAGGCCTCGGCGGCGAAGCGCTTGTCCGGCAGCGGCGCCTTGGCGGTCAGGCCCTGGTTCCAGAGCTGGGAGGCTTCCTCCACATAGGCCTTCTGCAGCGCCTCCAGCCGGGCGGGATCGAAGGCCAGTTGCGGCAGGGCCTGGCCGGTGTTGCCGGCCAGGCCACCGAAGGATTGCAGGGCCTGTGCCCACCCTTGCGTGATGTTTTGCTGGAACTGCTGGGCGCCCTGCCCCCACTGCGGTACAGAATTCATCGTCTTGTCTCCTGGGCCCGGTTTGTTAAGAGTTCCGGGTTAACCCTGATTCTTCCATATCGAATGTTGCAGTGCAACATCCAACTGCGTGACGTCCATCGCATGTACATCCTGATCATCGCCTGGGCCTATGTCGCCCTGATGATGGCAGTTGCCGAAGCCACCAACCCCAGCGGAACCGTGCTCGGCGCCATCGTCACCTTTGTACTCTATGGCGTGCTGCCTGTGTCGATCGCCGCGTACCTGATGGCGACGCCGGCACGCAAGCGGCGCCGGCGCGAACGCGAAGAGGCCGAGCGCGCGGCCCATGCGGACTCAGCGCAGCCAGGTGCTGGCGGCGAAGCGGCCGCTGCGCCGGTCGCGCCGGTGCGAGAAGAAACGTGAGGCGTCGGAGACAGTGCACCAGCGCACGGTGCCATCGTTTCCCGACACCCGGCTGACACCGAGGGCGGCCAGGCGGCGCCGGGCCAGCGCCGGAAGGTCGGCCAGGAACTTGCCGTCGCCATGCGGCACGAAGGCGTGCCCGGCGCCGGGATCGGCGGCAAGAAAGGCCTCGCGCACCTCGGGGCCGACCTCGAACGCGGCCGGGCCTATGCAGGGGCCCAGCCAGGCCCGCAGCGCTCCCGGCGGCACGCCCGCCTCGCGCCCCAGGGTGTGCACCAGGGACTCGAGCACGCCCTGTCCCCCCTGCCCGGCCAGCCCGCGCCAGCCGGCATGGGCCGCGCCCACCGCCTCGCCGCCCTCGGCGCTGAACAGCACGGGCAGGCAATCGGCCACCATGATGGTGCAGGCCACGCCGCGCGCGGTGGTGAAGCAGGCGTCGGCCACGGTGCCGTCCGGGGTGCCGGCCTCCAGGCGCACCACGCCGGTGGCATGCACCTGCTGCAGGAACACCGGGCGCGCGCCCAGGGCTTGCGCGTAGCGGGCGCGGTTGCGCGCCACGGCGCCCGGGTCGTCGCCCACGTGATCGCCCAGGTTCAGGCTGTCCCAGGGCGGGGCCGAGTCGCCCCCCGTGCGCACGCTGCAGGCCGCGCCCACCGTGGCCGGCGCATCCCATTGCGGCAGCAGCCAGCCTGCGGGCAGCACGTCAGGCCTCGGCGTCGGGACAGGCCGAAGGCTGGGCCTTCTGGAAGGCGGCGAGCTTCATGCAGGCCTCGAAGGCGCCCATGGTGCGCGGCAGGCCGCTGAAGTCGACGTTGAAGCGCTGGCCGTTGAAGATCTGCGGCACCAGGACGCAGTCGGCCAGCGTGGGCGTGTCACCCCAGCAGTACGCACCGCCCGGCCCGCGCGCCAGCTCGCGCTCCAGCAGTTCCAGCCCGTCGCGCACCCAGTGGCGGTACCAGGTGTTCTTGGCCTCTTCGTCCACCTTCAGTTGCCGCGTGAGGTAGCGCAGCACGCGCAGGTTGTTGAGCGGGTGGATCTCGCACGCGATGAGCTGGGCCAGCGCCCGCACCCGCGCCCGGGCCAGCGCGTCGGCAGGCAGCAGGCGCGGCTCGGGATGGGTCTCGTCCAGGTATTCGATGATCGCCATGGACTGGCCCAGCGACTCGCCGTCGTCCAGCACCAGCGAGGGCACCAGGCGGCTGGCCGAGACCGCGCCGTAGCCCTCCTGCTGGTGCTCGTTCTTGACCAGGTGCACCGGCACGTAGTCGTAGGAAAGCCCCTTGAGCTCCAGCGCGATGCGCACGCGGAAGGACGCGGACGAGCGGTAGTAGTTGTAAAGCTTCATGCATCAAGCATAACGCCGGGCACGCGCCGCACCGCCACTGCGGGTCCCGCCCGATGGGCACGGGCGCGGGCCTCGCGCACACTGGGGCGAGGGTCACGCTGGAGGTCATCCGTGAAGGCAGAACAGAACGAGCTCATCACCCGCATCGGCCCCGGCACGGCCTGCGGCGCGCTCATGCGGCGCTACTGGCAGCCCGTGGCGCTGGTGGACGAATTCGACCCCGTGCTGGACCCGCGCATGGGCCCGCGCCCGCTCAAGGCCGTGCGCGTACTCGGCCAGGACCTGGTGCTGTTCCGCGACGAGGGCGGGCGCTGGGGCCTGCTGGACCGGGACTGCCCGCACCGGGGCGCCGACCTCGCCTTCGGCCGGCTCGAAGAGGGCGGGCTGCGCTGCCCCTTCCACGGCTGGAAGTTCGACGCCGCGGGGCGCTGCCTGGAAACGCCGGCCGAGCCGGCCGGCAGCCGCCTGTGCGAGCGCGTGCGCCAGCGCAGCTACCCGGTGCAGGCGCGCAGCGGCATCCTGTTCGCCTGGCTGGGCGACGAGGGGCTGGCGCCGCCGCCCCTGCCCGGCTTCGACTGCTTCACGGCGCCGGGCACGCACACCTTCGCCTTCAAGGGCTTGTGGCAGTGCAACTGGCTGCAGGCCTTCGAGGTCGGCATCGACCCCGCCCACCCGAGCTTCCTGCACCGCTTCCTGCAGGACGCGCCGCTGGAGGAGATCGGCGACAACCCGGCCGGCAAGCAGTTCCGCAGCGCCAGCGTGGGCGAATGGGACGGCCAGCGCTGGCCCATGACGCGCATCATGCGGGAGTTCTGCCAGCCCGAGATCAGCGCCGAGCCCACGCCCTGGGGCCTGCGCCTCACGGCCCTGCGGCCCATGACCGAGGCGCTGACGCACGTGCGCATCACCCAGGCGATCTTCCCGCACACCTTCGTCATCCCGCTGTCGGAGACCCTGACCATCACGCAGGTCCATGTGCCGGTGGATGACACCCACACCTACTGGTACAGCCTCTTCACCAGCTTCGCCGGGCCGGTGGACAAGGCGGCCATGCGCGAGCAGCGGCTGCAGTTCATCAGCCTGCCCGACTACATCCCCAAGGCCGGGCGGCACAACGGCTGGGGCTTCCGGCCCGAGGAGCAGCGCACCCGCACCTACCTCGGCATGGGCGAGGAGGACATCAACGTGCACGACCAGTGGGCGGTGGAGAGCATGGGCCCCATCCAGGACCGCACCCGCGAGCACCTGGGCACCAGCGACAAGGTCATCATGGCCAACCGCCGCATGCTGCTGCAGGCGATCGAGGCGGTGCAGCAGGGAGGCCCCGCGCCCGGGGTGGCCGACGCGGGCCTGGCGGCGCAGATGCAGGGCCCCGACACCGTGGACGGCATCGCGCCCGCCGGCGAATGGGCTGGCTGGTGGCGGGCGCAGGTGCAGGCCAAGCGCGAGGGTGCGCCCTGGACCGCCCGCCCGGGCGCCACGCAAGCCCTGGCCCCATGACGGGCTTCGCCGCGCGCTGCGGCGTGCACGACGACGCACGCGAGGCCTCGGCCGCGCGCGTGCTGCGGCTGGCCGAAGCGGGCGCGCTGGAACAGGTGCGCATCGTCTGGTGCGACCTGCACGGCGTCACGCGCGGCAAGGCCGTGACGCGCCGCGCCCTCGCCTCGGCGCTGCGCGAGGGCATCGGCATGGTCAGCACGCTGATGCTCAAGGACAGCGCCGACCGCACCGCCTTCCGCGTCTTCGAGCCCGGCGGCACCGCCGCCCTGCCCGGCTTCGGCTTCGCCAACAACCTGGTGCTGGTGCCCGACCCGGAGAGCTTCCGCCAGCTGCCCTGGTGCGAACGCACCGGCTGGATGCAGGCGCAGCCCTGGTTCCAGGACGCCACGCCGGTGCCGCTGGACACGCGCCGCGTGCTGCAGGCCGCACTGGCCCGACTGGCGGCGCACGGGCTGCGCATGCAGTGCGGGCTGGAGGTGGAGTTCCACATCTACCGCGTCCGCGAGCCCGGCCCGCAGTTGGACCCGGCCCAAGCCGCCTGGCCCGGCCAGCCGCCCGAGCTGGCGCTGGTGCACCCGGGCTACAACCTGCTGGCCGAGGGCTGGCAGGACATGGCCGACGAACCGCTGCGCATCGTGCAGCGCACCTGCGAGGCGCTGGGGCTGCCCCTGACCTCGCTGGAGATCGAGCTCGGCCCCAGCCAGGTGGAGGCCGTGTTCGCCGCCACCGATGCGCTCACCGCGGCCGACACCATGGTGCTGTTCCGCAGCGCCGTGCGGCAGGCACTGCAACGCGCGGGCTTCCACGCCAGCTTCACCTGCCGGCCGCCCTTCCCCAACATCATGTCCAGCGGCTGGCACCTGCACCAGTCCCTGCTGCACGAGGATGGGCGGCCCGCCTTCATGCGCGAGGCGCCCGCGCCGGGCAGCACGGCCGGGGACGCGCAGCACACCCTGAGCGAACTGGGCGCGCAGTTCCTGGCCGGGCTGCTGGCCCACGCCCGGGGCATGGCCGTGTTCTGCACGCCCACGGCCAACGGCTTCGGCCGCTTCCGGCCCAACGCGCTGGCGCCGCAGGCGGTGCTCTGGGGCCGGGACAACCGGGGCGCCATGCTGCGCGTGATCGGCGGCTGCAGCGACCCGGCGACACGCATCGAGAACCGCATCGGCGAGCCCGCGGCCAACCCATACCTCTACTTCGCCGCCCAGGTGCACGCCGGGCTGGACGGCGTGGCACGCGGCCTGGTGCCGCCCCACGCGACCGACGCGCCCTACGGCGCCGGCGCCCCCATGCTGCCCACCAGCCTGGGCGAGGCGCTGCAGGCCCTGGCCGGGGACGACGCGCTGGTGCAGGCCTTCGGCGGCCCGTTCTGCGACTACTTCAGCCGCATCAAGCAGGCCGAGCACCTGCGCTTCGAGGAGGCGCAGGACAAGGACGATTTCATGCGGCGCGAGTACTTCAGCCGCATCTAGGACAATCCGCCCATGGTCCGCGTCACCCTCCACCCCGCCGGCAGCGATGCCGCCATCCCGCTCGAGGCCCGGCCCGGGCGCAGCCTGATGCAGGCCGCCGTGGACGCCGGCGTGGAAGGCATCGCCGCCGACTGCGGCGGCTCGCTCACCTGCGCCACCTGCCACGTGCGGGTGCGCGAGCCCTTCGCCTCGCGCCTGCCCGCGCCCTCGGCCGACGAACTCGCCATGCTCGAATTCACCGCCGTGCCGCGCGGGCCCGGCAGCCGCCTGTCCTGCCAGCTGGTGCTGGACGACAGCCTGGACGGCCTGGTGGCCGACCTGCCCGAGCGCCAGTACTGAACCCCAACCCGGAAGAAACCATGATCCTCGAACTCGCCGACATCCGCGTCACCGCAGGCCAGGAGGCCGCCTTCGAACAAGCCTTCAACCACGCGGCCAGCACGGTGGTGGCCCAGGCCAAGGGCATGCGCGGCTACAAGCTGAACCGCTGCATCGAGACGCCGCAGCGCTATGTGCTGCAGATCTTCTGGGACACGCTGGAAGACCACACGGTGGGCTTCCGCCAGGGTCCGCTGTTCGCGCAGTGGCGCGGCATCGTGGGCCCGTTCTTCGCCCAGCCGCCCCACGTGGAGCATTTCGAGCTGGCGCTCAAGTCGCCGGACTGACCAGCTTGGCCAGCAGCGCGAGGAACTGCTCGCGCTCGCCGGCCTCCAGCGGCTCCAGGATGCGCTGCTGCGTGCGCGTGACGGCGCGCCGCATGGCCTGGGCCGCGGCCTCCCCCTCGGGGGTGACCCACAGCCGCTTGCGTCGCCGGTCGGCCGCGTCCGCCTCCCGCCGCACCCATCCGCGGGCTTCCAGCCGGCCGATCACCGAGCCGAAGGTGGCGGCGTCGAAGGCCACCTTGGCCGCCAGCGTGACCTGGTCCTCGCCGGGCCCGTCGATCAACGCGTTCAGGATGGCGTACTGCACCGGCGTCACGCCGAAGCCGGCGGTTTCCTCCATGAACAGCGCCACCGACACCTGGTGGGCGCGCCGGATCAGGTGGCCGGGCGCGTGCTGGAAATCGAAGCTCTTCGGCATGGGCGGAGTGTAGGTGCGCTTGCGCACGGCGGCCATCATAAGTATTCTTATCAATCGCCGCCCACGGGCCGGCTCCCGCAGTCAAGGAGACGAAATGAACGCCCCCCACCCGCTGCCCGCCGCGCGCCGGCAGCTCTACGACGAGATGGCCCCGCTGCACCTCACGCCGCTGTGGGAGGTGCTGCATGCGCTGGTGCCGCCCGCGCCCCGCAGCCCCTGCGTGCCCGTGCACTGGCAGTACGACGCGGTCCGCCCCTTCCTGATGCGTTCGGGCGAGCTGATCTCCGCCGAGGAAGCAGTGCGTCGGGTGCTGATCCTGGAGAACCCGGCCCTGCGCGGGCAGTCGGCGGCGACGCAGTCGCTCTATGCCGGCCTGCAGCTGATCCTGCCCGGCGAAGTCGCGCCGGCGCACCGCCACACGCAGAGCGCGCTGCGCTTCATCGTCGAGGGCTCCGGGGCCTACACCGCGGTCGATGGCGAGCGCACCACCATGCGGCCGGGCGACTTCATCATCACCCCGAGCTGGGCCTGGCACGACCACGGCAGCGATGCCGACGGCCCGGTGGTCTGGCTGGACGGGCTGGACATCCCCATGATCCGCTTCTTCGATGCCGGCTTCGCGGAGAACGGGGCCAGCCGCAGCCAGGCGGTGACGCAGCCGGAGGGCACCAGCTTCGCGCGCTACGGCCACAACATGGCGCCGGTGCGCCATGAGGCGCCCTTCGGCGCCACCTCGCCGATCTTCAGCTACCCCTACGACCGCAGCCGCGAGGCCCTGGACACGCTGGAGCGCAGCGCGCCCATCGACGCGTGGGACGGCGTGAAGCTGCGCTACGTCAATCCACAGACCGGCGGCTCGCCCATGCCGACCATGGCCACCTTCATGCAGCGCATCCCGCCCGGCTTCGCCGGCAAGCCCTGGCGCCAGACCGATGGCGCGGTCTACAGCGTGGTCGAAGGCACGGGAACGGCGGTGGTCGAAGGCCCCTCGGGCTCGCACAGTTTCACGCTCTCGCCCAGGGATCATTTCGTGGTGCCCTCGTGGCACACTGCGCGCTTCGCTTCCGAGGGCGGCTGCGTCCTCTTCAGCTATTCCGACCGCCCGGTGCAGCAGGCACTGGGCATCCACCGAGAAGAAAGGTTGTCATGAGCTACGTCTTCAACCCGGCGCCCGTCGTCTCCCTGCCGGTCGCCGGCCGGGCAGAGCGCTTTCCCGTGCACCGGGTCTACTGCGTGGGCCGCAACTACGAAGAGCACGCCAAGGAGATGGGCTTCACCGGCCGCGAGCCGCCCTTCTTCTTCCTCAAGCCGGCTGACGCCGTGGTCGCCGTGCCCCAGGGCGAGACCGGCAGCATCCCCTACCCCAGCCTGACCAAGAATTTCCACCACGAGATCGAACTCGTGGTGGCCATAGGCACGGGTGGGCGCAACATCCGGGCCGCCGACGCGAAGAAGCACATCTTCGGCTACGGCGTGGGCCTGGACATGACGCGCCGCGACCTGCAGGGCGAGATGAAAAAGCAGGGCCGTCCCTGGTCCATCGGCAAGGGCTTTGACCACTCGGCCCCGGCCGGCCCCATCACGCCCGCCGCGCAGGCCGGCGACGTGGAGAACGCCGAGATCTGGCTGCAGGTGAACGGCCAGGACCGCCAGCGCAGCACCATCGCCAAGCTGATCTGGAACATCGCCGAGACGATCGAGCACCTGTCCGCGGCCTGGGAGCTGCAGCCCGGCGACCTGATCTTCACCGGCACGCCCGAGGGCGTGAACGCGGTGGTGTCCGGCGACACGATGGTGGGCGGCGTCGCCGGCCTGGGCGAGCTGCGCGTGCGCGTCGCCTGAGAGCGGCGTTTTCCCCAAGCGGCAAGCCAGCCGTTTGCCCTAGCATCACCCAGGCCCGGCCCCTGCGCCGGGCCTTGTCGCATTCGCAGAAAGACAGCCACCGATGCTAGAACGCCTGGCCAAGCTGTGCGCCCTCCTCGCCGGGGCGCTGGTTTCCTTCATGGTGCTGCTCACGGTGGGCAGCATCCTGGGCCGCGAGACCGTGGGTCGCACCATCACCGGCGACTTCGAGCTGGTGGGCCTGGCCACGGGGGCGGCGGTCGGGCTGTTCATGCCCCTGTGCCAGCTGCACCGGGGCAACATCGTGGTCGACTTCTTCACCGCCAAGGCACCGCCCCGCTTCAACGCCGGCCTGGACCGCGTCGGCGCCCTGCTGCTGGCGCTCACCTGCGCGCTGCTGGCCTGGCGCGCCGCGCTGGGCGGCTGGAGCTCCTTCCAGTCCAGCTCCAGCACCATGCTGCTGGGCGTGCCCGAGTGGTGGGCCTACGCCCCCATGGTGCCGGGCTTCGCGCTCACGGCCGTGATCGGCTTCAGGCAGGCGCTGTTCGGCTTCGACAGGCCGGCGCACCACGGCGGGGAGCCCGCATGACGCTCAGCCTGGTGATGATCCTCGTCATGTTCGCGCTGATGGCGCTGCGCACGCCCATCGCCGTGTCCATGTTCATCTCTGGCTCCCTGGGCTACGTGCTGCAGGCGGGCTGGAGCCCGTACGCCAACTTCATGAACAGCATGGCCTTCGCGCGCTTCGCGAGCTATGACCTGTCGGTGATCCCGCTGTTCATCCTCATGGGCCAGTTCGCGACCCAGGGCGGGATCAGCAAGTCGCTGTTCGAGTTCACCGCCGCGGTGGTGGGGCGGCTGCGCGGCGGCCTGGCCATGGCCGCGGTGATGGCCAGCGCGGCCTTCGGCGCGATCTGCGGCAGCTCGGTGGCCACGGCGGCCACCATCACCGGCGTGGCCCTGCCCGAGATGAAGCGCCACGGCTACTCCGGCCGCCTGGCCACCGGCACGCTGGCCACGGCCGGCACGCTGGGCATCCTGATCCCGCCTTCGGTACCGCTGGTGATCTACGCCATCCTGACCGAGCAGAACATCGCCAAGCTGTTCCTGGCCGCCACCGTCCCGGGCGTGCTGGCCATGGTCGGCTACATGATCGTCATCGCGATCTACGTGCGCCTGGTGCCCGGCCACGCCCCCGAACTGGACGACGACCCGCCGCCCTTCGCCTGGGGCACGGTGCTGGGCCTGCTGCCCATCGCGCTGGTGTTCCTGGTGGTGTTCGGCGGCATCTACGGCGGCTTCTTCTCGCCCACCGAGGGCGCCGGCGTGGGCGCGGGCGCGGCACTGCTGGCCGCGCTCCTCAAGCGCGAGATGACCTGGGCGAAGTTCCTGCACAGCTTCTACGCGACGGCCGAGAGCACGGCCATGATCTTCCTGATCTTCATCGGCGCGGACGTGCTGAATTCGGCCATCGCCCTCACCCAGGTGCAGGCCCAGCTCGTGACCGTGGTGCAGGGCTGGCAGGTCTCGCCGATCTGGGTCATGGTGGGCATCGTCGTCCTGCACCTGCTGCTCGGCACGGTGACCGAGGAGCTCTCCATCATCCTGCTGACGATCCCGATCTTCTTCCCATTGGTCATGAGCCTGGACTTCGGCATGGCCAAGGAGCCGCTCGCGATCTGGTTCGGCATCCTGATCCTGATGGTCGTCTCCTTCGGGATGCTGGTGCCGCCCATGGGCCTGAACGTTTACGTGGTGAACGGCATGGCGCGCGGCGTGCCGCTCACGGAGACCTTCCGCGGCGTGCTGCCCTTCCTGGTCAGCGATTTCATCCGCATCGGCCTGATCCTCGCCTTCCCCGGCATCGCCCTCTGGCTGGTACGGTTCATGTCCTGACGGCAGAGGTGCCGGCTTGGGGATGACACGGAGGCGAGCCCGGGCCGATGGGGCTATGGTCCCTGCATTACCATTCCACCGGGACTCGCCATGATCCAACGCCGCACCCTGCTCAAGACCGCCGCCGCCGGCGCCGCCCTCGGCGCTCCGCTGGCCGCACTCGCCCAGCAGGCGGTGACCCTGAAGTTCCACACCTTCATGGCGCCGCAATCCAACGTCTGGCTGAACATGCACAAGGCGTGGATGAACAAGGTCGAGAAGGAGTCCAACGGCCGCATCAAGTTCGAGGGCTACCCGGCCATGCAGCTGGGTGGCACGCCGGTGCAGCTGTACGACCAGGCCCGCGACGGCGTGGTCGACGTGATCTGGACGCTGCCCGGCAACACCGCCGGCCGCTTCCCGCGGGTGGAGGTGTTCGAGCTGCCCTTCATGATGACGAATGCCGAGGCCACCTCGAAGGCGTACTGGGAGTACGTGCAGACCATGGCGCCGGACGAATTCAAGGAAACGCAGGTGCTGGCGCTGCAGGTGCACGGCCCGGGCGTGATCCACACCGCCGAAAAGCCGGTGAAGTCCATCAACGACCTGCGCGGCCTGAAGATGCGCGCCCCTACCCGCCAGGTCACCAAGCTGCTGGGCTCCCTGGGCGCCACGCCGGTGGGCATGCCGCTGCCGCAGATTCCCGACGCCTTGTCCAAGGGCACCATCCAGGGCTGCGTGATCCCCTGGGAGGTGGTGCCCTCGGTCAAGGTCCACGAGCTGACCAAGTACCACGCCGAGTTCGACCCGGCGGGCGGATCGCTCTACACCACCACCTTCGTGATGGCGATGAACAAGGCGAAGTACAACAGCCTGCCGCCCGACCTGAAGAAGGTGATCGACGCCAACTCCGGCCTGGCCACCTCGGGCTGGCTGGGCAAGACCCAGCAGGCCGGCGACGCCGCCGGCCGCAAGGCCGCGGTGGACCACGGCAACACCATCTTCACCGTGCCGGCCGCCGAGGCGCAGGAATTCCGCCGCCGCTCGCGCCAGATCGAGGTGGAATGGGTGGAGGACATGAACAAGCGCGGCTTCGACGGCCGCAAGCTGCTGGAGACGGCGCGCGCGCTGATCGACAAGCACACCAAGACGACGAAGGCCTGAAACTGCAGCTCCCGATCAAACACTGCCGCAACTGCGGCGCCGCGGTGGTCCTGCGGGTGCCGGACGACGGGGACACACGCCAGCGCGCGGTGTGCCCGGTCTGCAACACCATCCACTACCAGAACCCGCTGAACGTGGTGGGCACCGTGCCCTACCTCGGGGACCGCGTGCTGCTGTGCAAGCGCAACATCGAGCCGCGCTGGGGCAAGTGGACGCTGCCGGCCGGCTTCATGGAGCTGGGCGAGAGCACGGCCCAGGGCGCCGCGCGAGAGACCGACGAGGAGGCCGGCGCCCAGATCGTCATGGAAGGCCTGCAGTCCATGCTCAGCGTGCCCCGCGTGGGCCAGGTCCACATCTACTACCGCGCGCGCCTGCTCTCGGAGACCTTCAACCCCGGCCACGAAACGCTGGAGACGCGCATGTTCACGGAGGACGAGGTCCCCTGGGACGAGCTCGCCTTCCGCACGGTGCGCGAGACGCTGCGCTGCTACTTCGAGGACAGGCGCCGGGGCAGCTTCAGCGTGCACGAACTCGTCATCGACTGAAGCCCGGCCGCGCCGGGCTCAGTGGTCGACGCGCCGGCTGGCTTCCCGCACGCGAACTTCCTCGCGGTGCTGCACGCACAGCGGATGGGCCTGCGTGCCGGGCTTGCCACAGGCATCCACCAGGCACAGCTCACGCATCAGGAACACACGGTCGCGGCAGGCATCCACGGCGCTCCAGTTCGCCGGACGGGCCGCCTCGCGCGCAGGCTGCGACGGCGCCGCGGCCACGTTGGCCACGGGCGCCGGGGCCGTGCCGCTGGCCTGGGGCTGGGGCAACGGCTCGGACCGGGACGCGACCGCAGTCTCGCGCGTCTTGTGCGTGGCGGGCCGCGAGGCGTTGTGGGAGGGGGACGCGGCGGACGGCGCCGCCCCGGCATGCGACGCGCCACCGCCCGCCACGGCCACCGCGGGTGCCGACGAGGCGGCCACGGCACCGGCCGGTGAACGGCTTTCCGCCGTCAGCTCCTTCGTCACAGGCGGCTGCGAGGCGGCGCTGTGAGCGGCCGGTGCCGCAGCATCGGCCGAAGCGGAGGGCGCTGGCGACAGCGGCGCGCGCCACACCCACGCGGCAGTCCCCACCGCCAGCAGCAGGCCTGCGAGCGCGAGCACAGGCCCCCTGCGGCGCGCGGGCCGGGCTGCTGCGCCGGAGGCCGACGCGGCAGCCTGGGGCTGGGACGGGTCCGCGGCGGAGGTCGCCCCGGGCAGACCTTGTGCCGCCCGGGCGGAGGCAGGGGCGTCATCGCCCGGCCGCCCGGTGAGGGGCGCGCCAGCCGGCCACGTGTCCTGGGCCGGGTTGCCCGGCGCCACGGCGCCGCCCTCGGCGGCAGCGGCGAGCCCGCCGGCCGCCGAGCCTGGAGCATCCGCTGAACGCGGCGAACCCGCCACCGGCTCTTCGCCCGCCGACGCACCGGCGCCGGCGCCAGCCATGCCGGTCAGGATCGTCGTGTCGGTCCCGCTGGAGGCGTCGCGCAGCCGCGCGATCCGCTTGCGCGCCAGGTCGGCGTAGATGCCTTGAGGGAAACGGACCAGGAAGGACTCCAGTTCCTCGGGGTCCGCCGATTCGCGCACGTCCTTCCAGTAGACCAGCTCCAGCTCCTGGGTGATGCTGGAGCGCAGCCCCGGCGAGGACATCGGTGCCGACGCCGGCGTCGAGGGACTGCTGTCCTCCTCCCGCTGCGCGCCTTCGGCAGGAGTCCGGCGCTCGGGCGGGGGCGGCCGAAGTGCCCGGTCCGTCTGCGCCTGCATCGCATCCCGCAGGGCCTGGGCGAATTCATCGGCGGACTGGAAGCGCTGGTCGCGGTCCTTGGCGAGCGCGCGCGCCACCACCGCGTCCATCGCCTCGCCCAGCCCCGTGTTCAGCTGGCTGGGCCGCGGCGGCTCGCTGCTGATGATCTGCTGGATGATGGAGAAATCGTTGTCGGCATCGAAGGGCCGGCGGTTGGTGAGCAATTGGTAGAGCACCACCCCGGCCGAGAACAGGTCCGCGCGCGCGTCCACCTTCAGGCCCTGCACCTGCTCGGGGGCCATGTACTTCAGGGTGCCAATCATGCTGCCCTGCGTGCGCGTGAGGTCGCCGCTGTCCTGGATGCGCGCGACGCCGAAATCGGTCAGCTTGACCCGGCCGCTGGCATCCACCAGCAGGTTCGCGGGCTTCACGTCGCGGTGCACGACGCCGCGCTCGTGCGCATAGGCCAGCGCCGACAGCAGGTCCTCGATCACGGCCGTGGCGCTGCCCAGGTCCAGGCCGGGGCCCCGGTCCAGGTCGTGCTTGAGGTCGTGCCCCTGCACGAATTCCATGACCAGGAAGGCGATGTTGCCGTCCCGGTCCCAGTCGTGCACGGTGACGATGTGGGGGTGCGCGAGCCGTGCGGCGGAGCGCGCCTCGGTGCGGAAGCGGGCCTCGTAGTCGGCGGCCTCGCCCGCGGGCATTTCCTGCACCTTCACGGTCTTGATGGCGACGCGGCGATCCAGGTTGGGATCACGGCCCTCGTAGACGATGCCCATGGCGCCACGGCCCAGGACGCGGATCAGCTCATACCTGCCAAGCTTCTTTGAACTCACGTCGGGGGTGCGTCCTGTAAGGTTCGGGCCATTCTAGGCCCAAGAGCGTCCACCGCTTCAGGCGTGGACGACAAAGCGCACGGTCGGTGGGGCTTCGGCGCCGCGTTCGCAGCCCAGCGTGATGGTGCCCTGCCCGACCAGGTAGCACTCGGTGCGTCGCAGCACCAGCGGCTCCGCCTGGCTGCCCAGGTACACCCAGGTGCCGAAGCTCGAGGCATCCGTCAGCACGAAGTGGCCGCCCCGCCACTCCACCGTGGCATGCATGCGCGAGACCCGCCCGTCGTTCAGGGCCAGCGAGGAGGTGGGCGCGCGACCCAGGGTGATCGTCTCGCCGCGCGGTTCCAGCCGCAGCGAGCGGCCATTCGCATAGAGCTCGAGCGACGCCTCGTGCGCCGGCTCGCCCATGGTGATGCCCATGACGGTGGCCTCGGTGTCCAGGCCGATCTGCCAGTGCACGCGGAACACCTGCGTGGCCTTGCTCCTGCCGCGCAGGAACATGGGCCCCAGGGCGCGCAGCAGCTTGCGGTGTTCCTCGGGCAGCGCCTCGCGCACGCGCGCCGTGGTGAGGATCTGGTCGGCACCGGCCAGGTCGGCCAGGCGCGCCGCACTGTTCACGGCGTCGCCATAGCAGTCCCCGGCGATCTCCACCACGTCGCCCGACTCGATGCCGATCTGCATCTGCACCGGCCGGCCGCTGCCGCCGGCAAAGACCGGGCGCTCCTGCAGGCGCTTCTGGATGGCGATGCACGCGTTGATCGCGTCATGCTCGTGGGCGAACACCGCGAACACGCCGTCGCCCAGCAGCTTGACCACGCGGCCGTGGTGGTGCTCGAAGCTGTGCGCGAGAGAGGTGGTGAACTGCGTGACGAAGCGCCCGGCGGTCTGGTCGCCGAGCCGCTCGAAGATGCCGGTGCTGCCGACAAGGTCCGCGAATACGACGGTGGTCACGCTGCTCCTGGGGCTGGCGGGCATGGGCCCGCAGCCCAGCCATTCTATGCGTGCGGTCCGCAATGAAAACGGGCCGCAGCGTTGGCTGCGGCCCGTCTGGAAGAATGGTCGGCGTGGCGGGATTCGAACTCGCGACCCCTTGCACCCCATGCAAGTGCGCTACCAGGCTGCGCTACACGCCGACAAGCCTCAGATTATAGCCTGCCTTGGCGGGCTTTTCGGCCGGGCTTGAAAATCAATGTGCGGACGAGAGCAGGTCACGGATCTCGAACAGCTCGCGCCGCACCAGCAGGATCTGCTGCGAGTAGGCATCCGGCTCGGCAGCGACGCTGCCACCGGCTTCTTCGAACGCGGCTTCGTCCTCGACCTCGATGACCTCGACCCCCTCGAGCATCACCTCGCCGGCGCGCCGGCGGTCGCGCTCGACCTGCACGATCTCCTGCAGCTTGTTGCGCGCGCCGCTGATGGTGAAGCCCTGGTCGTAGAGCAGGTCACGGATGCGGCGGATCATCAGCACCTCGTGGTGCTGGTAGTACCGGCGGTTGCCGCGGCGCTTCATGGGACGCAGCTGCGTGAACTCCTGCTCCCAGTACCGCAGCACGTGCGGCTTGACGCCACACAGCTCGCTGACCTCACCGATGGTGAAGTAGCGCTTGGCGGGAATGGCCGGGAGGGCTTTCTCCATTGAAATCAATGCGGTACGGCGGAAAGCTTCGAGGTTACTCTAAGCCACACCGGGTGCAAAGGGGCAGCGCGCAAAAGATCGTGCAGCGGCGCGAAACCTTGTGGTGGAAATCACGGCGCGGCCAGCATCCTGCCGCGCCGTGTCACGTTCTGCCCCGCGATGCGCAGCGGCGTGCGACCGCTCAGGCCTTGTCGCCGGCCTGGATCTGTTCCTTGAGCTTGTGGCTCGCGTGGAAGGTGACGACGCGCCGCGCCTCGATCGGGATCGCCTCGCCCGTGCGCGGGTTGCGGCCCGGCCGCGGCGCCTTGGTGCGGATCTGGAAATTGCCGAAGCCCGAGATCTTCACGTCCTGGCCTTCGACCAGGCTGGCCGAGATCAGGTCGAAGAAGGCGTCGATCATGTCCTTGGACTCGCGCTTGTTCAGGCCGATCTGCTCGAACAGCAGCTCGGCGAGCTGGGCCTTCGTCAGCGCAGGCGTTTCCAGGCTCTCGACCGCAAATTCCATGATGTCCTGCGCCTTGTTGGCGTTGGTCAGCGAATCCAAGCTCATCCCCTCAGGCGGCCACCGAGGGCGGTGGCGATGCGCGCGACGACGGCGGCCACGGCCGCGTCGATCTGCTGGTCGGTCAGTGTCGCGTCCGCACTCGCCAGCGTCAAGCGCACGGCCAGGCTTTTTTCGCCCAGCGCGAGGCCCGCGCTGGCCTGCTTGGGCTTGTACACGTCGAACAGCTGCGCGTCGCGCAGCAGGCCGCCCGTCGGGGCGGAGCGGATCGCGCCCAGCACCGCATCGTGCGAGACCGCATCGGCCACGATCACGGCGATGTCACGCTGCACCGGCTGGAAGCGCGGCACCGGCTCGAAGGCGGGCACCTCGCGCTGCATCACGGCATCGAGATCGAGTTCGAACAGCACGGGGGCGTGGGCGAACTCCCAGGACTGGCGCCAGCGCGGGTGCAGTTCGCCCACCACGCCGACCTCGCGGCCGTCCAGCCACACCGAGGCGCAACGCCCCGGGTGCATGGCCGGATGCGCGGCGGCGCGGAATTCGGGCTTGCGCGGCGCGAGCAGTGCCTCGACGTCGCCCTTGGCGTCGTAGAAATCCACGGGCGTGGCCTTGCGGCCCCACTGCAGGCCGTCGGCGTCCCCGTAGGCCAGGCCGGCCACGCGCATCGGCTGGTGCACGCCGCGCACCGTGGTGTCGGTGGTCTGCACGCTGTCGTCGCGCAGGAAGACGCGGCCCAGTTCGAACACGCGCACGCGTTCGGCGCGGCGGTCCAGGTTGAAGCGCAGCACGCCCAGCAGCGAGCCGAGCAGCGTGGAGCGCATCACCGACATCGGGCTGGCAATCGGGTTGAGCAGGCGCACCGGCTTGGCATTGCCCGCCAGCTCCTGCTCCCAGCGCTCCTCGACGAAGCTGAAGTTGATGGTTTCCTGGTAGCCCAGGCCCGCCAGCAGGCGGCGCACGGCGAAGCGGCTGCGACGCGATTCGGGCGCGACGCGGGCCGTGGTCGGCGCGAGCGGCGGGGTCGTCGGCAGCTCGTTGTAGCCGATGATGCGCACCACCTCCTCGATCAGGTCTTCCTCGATGGCCAGGTCGAAGCGCCAGCTCGGCGGCGTGACGCGCAGCACGCCGCCCTCGCCTTCCACCGGGAACCCCAGGCGCGTGAGCGCCTCGCGGCAGCGGGCCTCGGTCAGCGGCATGCCGATCACCTGCGCAGCCCGCGCCACGCGCAGGGTCACCGGCTTGCGCTCGGGCAGCTGCAGCACCTGGTCGTCCATGGGGCCGGCCTCGCCGCCGCAGATCTCGAGGATCAGGCGGGTGATGTGCTCGATGTGCTCCACGGTCTGCGCCGGGTCCACGCCGCGCTCGAAGCGATGGCCGGCGTCGGTGGAGAAGTTGTAGCGGCGCGAGCGCCCCTGGATCGCCTCGGGCCACCAGAATGCGGCCTCGACGTAGACGTTGCGCGTGTCGTCGGACACGGCGGTCGCGTCGCCGCCCATGATGCCGGCCAGCGACTCCACGGCCTGGTCGTCGGCGATCACGCCGACCTTGCCGTCCACCGTCACCGTGTTGCCGTTGAGCAGCTTGAGGGCTTCACCCTCGCTGCCCCAGCGCACGTGCAGGCCGCCGTGGATCTTGTCCAGGTCGAAGATGTGCGAGGGCCGGCCGAACTCGAACATCACGTAGTTGGAGATGTCCACCAGCGCCGTCACGCTGCGCTGGCCGCAACGGGCCAGGCGGTCCACCATCCAGGCCGGCGTCTGCGCCTTCGTGTCGACGTTGCGGACCACGCGGCCGGAGAAGCGTCCGCACAGGTCGGGCGCAGAAACCTTCACCGGCAGGCGCGCATCGTTCGCGGGCGCCACCGGCGGAAACGACGGCGCCTTCAGAGGCGCCCCGGTGAGTGCGGACAGCTCGCGCGCCACGCCGTACACCGACAGCGCATGCGCCAGGTTGGGCGTGAGCTTGAGGGTGAAGATGTGGTCGTCGAGCTTCAGGACTTCGCGGATGTCCTGGCCCACCGGTGCGTCGGCGGCCAGCTCCAGCAGGCCGCCATGGTCTTCCGACAGCTGCAGTTCGCGCGCCGAGCACAGCATGCCCTGGCTCTCCACGCCGCGCAGCTTGCCCAGCTTGATCTGGAAGGGCTTGCCGTCTTCGCCGGGCGGCAGTTCGGCCCCCACCAGCGCGCAGGGCACGCGGATGCCAACGCGCGCGTTGGGCGCGCCGCACACGATGTTCAGCAGGCTGCCCTGCCCCACGTCCACCTGGCACACGCGCAGGCGGTCGGCGTTGGGATGCTGCACGGCGTCCTTGATCTCACCGACCACCACCTTGCTGAAAGGCGGCGCCGCAGGACGCAGTTCCTCCACCTCCAGCCCGCCCATGGTGAGCGTGTCGGCGATCTCTTGCGTGGTCAGCGGCGGGTTGCAGAACTCGCGCAGCCAGGACTCGGGAAATTGCATGATCTTTTTATCGGTTAAGTTGCGGCGCCCGTTCAAGGGCGCCGCGGAACCGGCTCCGCCGGGCCGCTGGTGCCGCCCCCTGGGGGGAGGCGCCGAAGGCGCATCGGGGGGTCATCTAAATTGCTTCAGGAAGCGGACATCGCCCTCGAAGAACAGGCGCAGGTCGTTGACGCCATAGCGCAGCATCGTCAAGCGGTCCGGGCCCATGCCGAAAGCAAAGCCGATGTAGCGCTCCGGGTCCAGCCCCATGTTGCGCACCACCGTCGGGTGCACCTGGCCGGAGCCGGCCACCTCCAGCCAGCGGCCGGCCAGCGGGCCGCTCTGGAACTGGATGTCGATCTCGGCGCTGGGCTCGGTGAACGGGAAGAAGCTGGGCCGGAAGCGCAGCGCCAGGTCGTCGCTCTCGAAGAAGGTGCGGCAGAAGTCGGTGAAGACGACCTTCAGGTCCTTGAAGCTCACGTTCTCGCCCAGCCACAGGCCTTCGCACTGGTGGAACATGGGCGAGTGGGTCGCATCGCTGTCCACGCGGTAGGTGCGGCCCGGCGCGATCACACGGATCTCGGGCATCGTGGCCTTGCCCGCGTGCTTCTTGATGTGCTGGTGGGCGTAGCGCACCTGCATCGGGCTGGTGTGCGGCCGCAGGTTGTACGGGATGCCATCGTCGCCCTGCAGGTCCACGTAGAAGGTGTCCTGCATGGAGCGCGCGGGGTGGTTGGGCGGGTTGTTCAGCGAGGTGAAGCTGTGCCAGTCGCTCTCGACTTCGGGGCCGTCGGCGACGTCGAAGCCCATGCTGGCGAAGATCTGCTCGATGCGCTCCAGCGTCAGGCTGACCGGGTGCAGGCCGCCGGGCTCGCGCAGGCGGCCGGGCAGCGAGACGTCCAGCGCCTCGGCCTGCAACTGGGCCTCCAGTTCGGCATCGGCCAGGGCCTGGCGGCGTGCGCCCAGGGCGGCCTCGATCGCCTGCTTGGCCGCGTTGATGGCGGCGCCACGCGTCTTCTTGTCTTCCACGCTGAGGGCGCCCATGCCCTTCATCAGCTCGGTGATGCGGCCGGACTTCCCGGTGAATTGCGCCTTGGCATTTTCCAGGTCCGCGGGCGTGCCGGCGCGGGCGAAGGCCTCGTGGGCGGCGGCGACGATGGAATCCAGCTCGTTCATGTCAAATTCCGGGCAGAGAAAAAGAAAGGGGCCAGCGCGCATGGCGGCCTGGCCCCTGTCCTGATGCGAGCGGCGCGCGAGGCGCCGCCGTGACTCAAGCGGCCAGCTTGGCCTTGACCTGCTCCACGATGCCGGCGAAAGCCGCCTTGTCGTGCACCGCGATGTCGGCGAGAACCTTGCGGTCGATCTCGATGCCGGCCTTGCGGATGCCGTTGGCGAACTGGCTGTACGTCATGCCGAGTTCACGGGCCGCCGCGTTGATACGGGCGATCCAGAGCTGGCGGAAGACGCGCTTCTTGGTGCGGCGGTCACGGTAGGCGTACTGGCCCGCCTTCATCACCGCCTGCTTGGCGATGCGGAAGACGTTGCCGCGGCGACCGCGGAAGCCCTTGGCGAGGGCGAGAACCTTCTTGTGGCGGGCGCGAGCCGTGACACCACGTTTGACGCGAGGCATGTGTTTTCTCCTTGTCCGTCAGTGATCAGAGGCCCGCGAACGGGAGCATCTGCGCCATGTGGCCCATGTTCGTCTCATGGACGTTCACGGCGCCGCGCAGGTGACGCTTGTTCTTGGTGGACTTCTTGGTCAGGATGTGGCGCTTGAACGCCTGGCCCCGCTTGACGGTGCCACCCGGACGGACGCGGAAACGCTTCTTCGCGCCGCTCTTGGTCTTCATCTTGGGCATGTAAATGCTCCACTTTCTCTACGTTGTGCTCGTGAGGCGTCGCGGGAGCGATCCCGCGCCTTGATGGCCCCGAGCCACTTGTCGGCGGTTGTTAGTGGAGCCGCCGCTCCGTTTCCAGTTTCAGGCCGACGCGGGTTGCGCGGATTCGGCCTGCGGCTTGGTCGCCTTCTGTTGCTGCTGCTTGCGGCTCGGCGCGATCATCATGATCATCTGCCGGCCTTCCAGCTTGGGGAACTGCTCGACCTGGATCAGGTCGGCCAGCTCGTCCCGGATACGGTTGAGCAGGGCCATGCCCAGCTCCTGGTGCGTGATCTCGCGGCCCCGGAAGCGCAGCGTGATCTTGCACTTGTCACCCTCCGCGAGGAAGCGGCGGATGTTGCGCATCTTGATGTTGTAGTCGCCTTCGTCGGTACCCGGACGGAACTTGACTTCCTTGATCTCGATGACCGTCTGCTTGGACTTCGCCTCGGCCGCCTTCTTCTGCTCCTGGTACTTGAACTTGCCGTAGTCCATGAGCCGGCAGACAGGGGGATTGGCGGTGGCGGCGATCTCGACGAGGTCGACGTCCAGCTCGCCCGCCATGCGCAGCGCCTCCTGAAGGCTCACGATGCCCAAGGGCTCGTTCTCGGGTCCGCTCAGGCGGACTTCGGGAGCCATGATCTCCCGGTTCAGGCGGTGCTTGCGTTCTTCGCGTTGGCGGCGGTCGCGGAAATCAGTAGCGATGGTCTCAGTTCCTGTTCAAAGGGCTGCCACACGGCAGCGAAACCGCCGCCGTGCGCGCTGGCAATAGCCTCGAACCCTCAGGGATTCAGCTTTTGTCCCGGATGTCCGCGGCGATGCGTTCGGAGAACGCCGCCAGGGGCATCACGCCGAGGTCCTGGTTGCCCCGGGCGCGCACTGCGACGGCACCAGCCGCCCGCTCCTTGTCGCCCACGACAAGGATGTAGGGCAGCTTTTGCATCGAGTGCTCCCGTATTTTATACGTAATTTTCTCGTTGCGCAGGTCAAGCTCAACCCTAAGCCCTTGATTTTGCAGCGAATTGGCCACGTCCCGGGCGTAATCCGCCTGGGAATCGGTGATGTTGAGCACCGCCACCTGCACCGGCGCGAGCCAGGCGGGCAGCGCGCCGGCGTGGTGTTCCACCAGCATGCCGATGAAGCGCTCCAGGCTGCCCACGATGGCGCGGTGGAGCATCACGGGATGGGCGCGGCCACTGGTCTCCGTGACGTATTCCGCCCCCAGGCGCTCGGCCGTGTTGAAGTCGACCTGCATGGTGCCGCATTGCCACTGGCGGCCGATCGCGTCCTTCAGCGTGTACTCGATCTTGGGGCCGTAGAAGGCGCCGTCGCCGGGCGAGATGACGAAGTCCACGCCCGAGCGGCGCAGCGCCTCCATGACGGCGTGCTCGGCCTTGTCCCAGAGCTCGTCCGAGCCCACGCGGTTCTCGGGCCGCGTCGCGACCTTGTAGAGGATGTCGGTGAAGCCGAAGTCCTTGTAGACCTGCTGCAGCTTGGTGGTGTAGGCCACGCATTCGTCCAGGATCTGGTCCTCGGTGACGAAGGCATGCCCGTCGTCCTGGGTGAAGCCGCGCACGCGCATGATGCCGTGCAGCGCGCCGGAGGGCTCGTTGCGGTGGCACTGGCCGAATTCACCGTAGCGCAACGGCAGGTCGCGGTAGCTGCGCAGGGACGACTTGAAGATCAGCACGTGGCCGGGGCAGTTCATCGGCTTGAGCGCGTAGTCCCGCTTCTCGCTCTCCGTCGTGAACATGTTCTCGCGGTAGTTCTGCCAGTGGCCGGTCTTCTCCCACAGGCTCTTGTCCAGGATCTGCGGGCCCTTGACCTCCTGGTAGCCGGTGTCCTTGTAGACCTGGCGCATGTACTGCTCCACCTGCTGCCAGATGGCCCAGCCCTTGGGGTGCCAGAACACCACGCCCGGCGCCACGTCGTCGATGTGGTACAGGTCCAGCTCGCGGCCGAGCTTGCGGTGGTCGCGCTTCTCGGCCTCCTCCAGCATCACCAGGTACTGCTGCAGCTCTTCCTTGCTGGCCCAGGCCGTGCCGTAGACCCGCTGCAGCATCTCGTTGCGGTGGTCGCCACGCCAGTAGGCGCCGGCCACCTTCATCAGCTTGAAGTGGCGCAGCTTGCCGGTGCTGGGCACGTGGGGGCCGCGGCACAGGTCCTCGAAGCCGCCCTCGCGGTACAGCGAGACGTCCTCGCCCTGCGGGATGCTGGCGATGATCTCGGCCTTGTACTGCTCGCCGATGGACTTGAAGTGGGCCACGGCCTCGTCGCGCGGCAGCACGCGGCGGGTCACGGGCTCGTCCTTCGCGGCCAGTTCGGCCATGCGCTTCTCGATGGCCTGCAGGTCCTCGGGCGTGAACGGGCGCTTGTAGGCGAAGTCGTAGTAGAAGCCGTTCTCGATCACCGGGCCGATGGTGACCTGGGCTTCGGGGAACAGTTCCTTGACCGCATAGGCCAGCAGGTGGGCCGTGGAGTGGCGGATCACCTCCAGGCCTTCCGGGTCCTTGGCGGTGACGATCGCGAGCTGCGCATCGCGCTCCATGCGGTAGGCGGTGTCCACCACCTTGCCGTCCACCTTGCCGGCGAGGGCGGCCTTGGCCAGGCCCGGGCCGATGGAGGCGGCCACCTCGGCGACGCTGACCGGGCCGGGGTACTGGCGCTGCGAGCCGTCGGGAAGCGTGACGTTGATCATGCGGGGAAATCCTGTGTCGGTGTTCTGGAAAAGAAAAAGCGCGGACCGCGGCCGCGCTTTCGTTCCAGGAAACCCTCGGGGATTCAGTGCACGCGCGACCGCCCGGCCCTTCAGGGGGCCGTCAACCCTTTGCTGGAAGTTCGCGGTGTCATAACCAACGTGCCTTTCTCGCCCTTGTTGATCGCCTGGGAAAGATCGATTCTAACCTTGGGCACCCAAGAAAAAAGGGCCGGGGATCGCCCGGCCCTTTCCCTGCATCGGCTGCTCCAGGGGCTGGGCCCCCGGGACAGCTTCAAGCCGCCTTCTTCTCGTCGAAGAACTGCGCATCTTCCGTGGAGCCCTTGAGCGCCGCGGTGGAGGCATTCGCCTCGATGGTCGTCGTCACGGCGTCGAAGTATCCGGTACCCACTTCGCGCTGGTGCTTGACCGCCGTAAAACCCTTGTCGGCAGCGGCGAATTCGGCCTGCTGCAGTTCAACGAAGGCGCTCATCTGGTTGCGTGCGTAGCCGTAGGCCAGGTTGAACATGGAGTAGTTCAGGCTGTGGAAGCCGGCCAGCGTGATGAACTGGAACTTGTAGCCCATGGCGCCCAGTTCCTTCTGGAACTTCGCGATGGTGGCGTCGTCCAGGTTCTTCTTCCAGTTGAACGAGGGCGAGCAGTTGTAGGCCAGCAGCTTGCCGGGGAACTTGGCATGGATCGCGTCGGCGAAGTCCTTGGCGAACTTCAGGTCGGGCGTGCCGGTCTCGCACCAGATCAGGTCGGCGTATTCGGCGTAGGCCAGGCCGCGGCTGATGGCCTGCTCGATGCCGTTGCGGCTGCGGTAGAAGCCCTCGACCGTGCGCTCGCCGGTGAAGAAGGCCTTGTCGTTCTCGTCCACGTCGGTGGTCACCAGGTCGGCGGCTTCCGCGTCGGTGCGGGCCAGCAGCACGGTGGGGGTGCCCATCACGTCGGCGGCCAGGCGGGCAGCCACGAGCTTGGACACGGCCTCACGGGTGGGCACCAGCACCTTGCCGCCCATGTGGCCGCACTTCTTGGCAGCCGCCAGCTGGTCTTCGAAGTGCACGCCCGCGGCGCCCGCTTCGATCATGGCCTTCATCAGCTCGAAGGCGTTCAGCACGCCGCCGAAGCCGGCTTCCGCGTCCGCCACGATGGGGGCGAAGTAGTCCACGTAGCCTTCGTCACCAGGGCCCTTGCCTTCGCTCCACTGGATCTGGTCGGCACGGGCGAACGTGCTGTTGATCTTCTTCACCACCTTCGGCACGGAGTCCACCGAGTACAGCGACTGGTCGGGGTACATCTCGCCGTTGCTGTTGGCATCGCCGGCCACCTGCCAGCCGGACAGGTAGATGGCCTTCAGGCCGGCCTTGACCTGCTGCATGGCCTGGTTGCCCGTCAGCGCGCCCAGGGAGTTGACGAAGGGCTCGGTGTTGATCAGGTTCCACAGCTTCTCGGCACCGCGCTTGGCCAGCGTGTGGTCGATGTGCAGCGAACCACGCAGGCGCACCACGTCGGCGGCGCTGTAGCCGCGCTTGATGCCCTTCCAGCGCGGGTTCTCCGCCCAGTCCTTCTCGAGTTGGGCGATCTGCTGTTCGCGGGTCAGGTGGGTCCAGTTGCTCATGGCGTTCACTCCGTTGAAGTTGGCAAGGGGGCGGAACCGGGTTTCAGGGCCGATGCCGATGGAATGAACTTTAAGTCTTCTACAAGAGTTGTGGAAGCTCTTATGTCTTATACAAGACAAAAAATATTTCGTTTTAAATCAATGATCTTCAGCCGTCTTTCCTCAATGTGGAATTTAATTTCTTGTATTGAGAAATTTTGGCGCGCCGCACCATTGTCGTGTTCCGTATAGTGAAAAGCATTTTTACAGCTGCGCACAGCGCATCCAGTCGCCATGCGCCACGGGCGCCCGCCCCTGCACGCGTGCCGCGTTGATCTCGTAGACCAGGCAGGTGAGGCTGCGGCCCTGCACCTGCACGAGAACCTCGCGCTTGAAGTACTCGCTGTGCTCGCCCTCCTCGATGCCCTCGATGCGGTCCAGCACCGCCTCCAGGGCGGGCGTGATCGCATAGACCTCACCCAGCACCGCCTGGGGCGCATCGCCGCCCAGCCGAAGCCCCGGGTAGGCGCCCAGGGTGTAGAGCGTGCCTTGCACCTGCGCCATGCCCACCGGCTGCGGCGCGGGCTGCAGCCGGTTGATGTCGTTGCTGCCGCCGCGGCGCAGCGTGCCGTAGACGAAGACGTGGCGGGCCTGGGGCATGATCTCGGCGTGCTGTTCCATGCCTCCCATTGTCGATGAGCCCCCGCCTGGCGCGCCCCCTGGCCTACGCTTGCCTGGCCTTGAGCATGTCCCTGGTGGGCAGCTACGTGGCCCTGTCCAAGCCGCTGGCCGCGGCCTTCCCCGTCTTCGTGCTGGCCTGGCTGCGCTTCGGCATCGGCGGACTCGCGATGCTGCACTGGCTGCGCAAGCCCTTCGGGGAAGCGCCCATGACGCCGCAGACCCGGCGCCTGCTGTTCCTCGAGTCCTTTCTCGGCAACTTCCTGTTCTCGCTGTGCATGCTGTTCGGCGTGAGCCTGACCAGCGCGGTCGCGGCGGGCGTGATCATGGCCGCCATCCCTGGCGCCGTCGCCGTGCTCAGCTGGGCCTTCCTGCGCGAGCGCGTGGCGCCCCGCACCTGGGTCGCCGTGGCCTGCGCGATCGGCGGCATCTCGCTGCTGGGTCTGGCGCGCGGCGGGCCCGGGCCCGCGCAGGGACATGCCTGGCTGGGCAACCTGCTGCTGGTCGGCGCCGTGCTCTGCGAGGCGTCCTACGCGGTCATCGGCAAGAAGCTCACGGGGGTGCTCTCGCCCCGACGCATCACGGCGCTCATCAACCTGTGGGGCTTCGCCCTGGTCACGCCCCTGGGCGTCTGGGGCGCGCTGCGCTTCGACTTCACGAGCGTGCGGCCGGGCCTGTGGCTGCTGCTCGTGTTCTACGCGCTGGCCGCCAGCGTGTGGACCGTGTGGTTGTGGATGACCGGGCTGAAGACGGTGCCGGCGTCCCAGGGCGGTGTGTTCACCGTGATGCTGCCGGTCTCGGCCGCGCTGGTCGGGGTGTTCGTGCTGGGCGAGCCGGTGGGCCCCCTGCAGCTGGCCGCCTTCGGCCTCGCACTGGCGAGCGTGCTGCTCGCCACGCTTCCCCTCAGGCGAGCTTCGCAGCGCTGAGCACGACGCCGTCCTCGTCGGCGTAGAGCCAGTCGCCGGTGCGCACCACCACGCCCTGGATCTCCACCGGTTCGCCGGCCTGGCCCTCGCCGCGCTTGGCGGTGCGCATGGGAACCAGGGCCATGGCCTTCACCGGGATGCCGGCGGCGCGCAGCTCGGCCAGGTCGCGCACGGCGCCGTGCACCACCAGCCCGGCCCAGCCGTTCTTCGCCGCCAGGCTGGCCAGGTTGCCGCCCACCAGGGCCCGGCGCAGCGAGCCGCCACCGTCCACCACCAGCACGCGGCCCAGGCCCGGCTGCGCCACGGCCTCGCGCACGCGGGAGTTGTCCTCGGGGCAGCGCAGGGTCAGCACCTCGCCGCAGAAGCGGGCCGAGCTGCCGAAATCGCTGAACACGGGCGGCAGCACGCGGAAGCTGCCGGAGCGGTCGTCCTCGTGCGAATCGCAGAGGTCGCAGGTGCTGAACTGGGTCATGGGATGGGCGTTTCTCGAGGGGAAATCGTGCTCGCGAGCATAGCGGGAAAGCCATTCGCGACAGCCGCTTGCGAGGCCCTGCTCGGGTGCCACCTGAGCTGCGCGGGTCACCGCGCGGCCCGCGCACCGGCCCTCGCCGCGCGTCTTCCCTGGGGCAGCCGCAGCGTCCGCACCCTGCTTCCCAGAGGGAAAAGCGCTCTTCTCCAGAGGGAAAAAAACGACATCCCCCAATGAAAAAGCGCTTCTTCCGCTTGGAAACGCGTTTTTTCTCCAGTAGCATCCGCCTTGCCAGAGGGGTGATCTCCCAATGGTGGTCAATCAACTTCTAGAAGAGGAAATCAATCATGGCAACTGCAAAGAAGGCTGCGAAGAAGGCCGCTCCCGCGAAGAAGGCCCCCGCCAAGAAGGCCGCCGCCCCGGCGAAGAAGGCCGCCGCGAAGAAGGCCCCGGCCAAGAAGGCCGCGCCGGCGAAGAAGGCCGCCGCCCCCGCGAAGAAGGCTGTCGCGAAGAAGGCAGCGCCGGCCAAGAAGGCCGCCGCGAAGAAGGCGCCCGCCAAGAAGCGCACCCCGAACGCCGCGTTCATGAAGGCGCTCACGCCCAGCGCGCAACTGGCGGCCGTGGTCGGCAACGCGCCCCTGCCCCGCACCGAAGTGGTCAGCAAGCTGTGGGCCTACATCAAGAAGAACAAGCTGCAGGACAGCGTCAACAAGCGCATGGTCAACGCCGACGCCAAGCTGAAGGAAATCTTCGGCAAGGCCCAGGTCTCCATGTTCGAGATGGCCGGCCTGATCGGCAAGCACGTCAAGTGATGCCGCGCGGCTCGCGCCGCGTTGCACAGGGAAGCCGGCGCAAGCCGGCTTTTTTCATGGTGGCGCTGCGATCCCGCCGGGGCCGGCTGCGCCTTCGTCAGCCGGTGCGGCCCTGCCCGAGCAGCGCGTCGCGCAGGCCGGGCTCGGAGGTGGCCGGGCCCAGCCAGATGCCAAAGAAGCGGCGGGCGAACTCGGCGTCGTCGATCTCGCCCACGCTGCGCCCGTTGACGAGGAAGCGCGCGCCCTTGCCCGGCAGGTACACCCCGGCGACGCGGTCGCCCGGCGCCACATCCGGCAGCAGCGTGCGCAGCTGGCCCTCCCAGCGTTCGGCCTGGGCCGGCGGCAGTTCCCCGGCGCGCTCGATCTCCTGCAGCGAGCGCCGCGCGATGTCGCCGGCACGGAAGGCACGCTGGTATTCCAGCTCGAGCGCGAAGGGCTGCTGGCTCCAGTCCTGCGCCGACAGCTTGCGCGACGACCACAGCCGGGCGTCGTAGATCAGCAGGCCGAACCAGCGCAGCTGGCCCTGCCCCACCAGCGAGGAGGGACCCAGCACGCTCGCGAGCGATGCAGGGGGCCGCAGCTGCTGCGCAGCGGCAGCGCAGGCCAGACAGAGCACGAGGGCGCCCAGGGCGCGTTGCAGGCCGTTGCGGTTCATCGGCCGGATTGTGGGCATGGCCCCGGTGCTGCGGCGCCGCACGGGCCGCAAGGCCCGCTACGCGCAGGGGTCAAGCCGCGCTGCCGGCCTTCTGCAGGGCGGCGTCGCGGATCGCACCCAGGGTGCCGCGGGTGCTGATGACCTCGGGGTCCAGCACGATCTCGATCAGGCTGCCGGTCTCGCAGCCCAGCGCCGCCAGCAGGGCGGCCTCGAAGTCCGCGATACGGCGCACCCGGCTGCCGACCCAGCCATAGGCCGCGGCCAGCGCGACGAAATCGGGGTTCTGCAGGCGCGTGCCGCTCACATGCTGCGGGTACTCGCGCTCCTGGTGCATGCGGATGGTGCCGTACATGCCGTTGTTCAGCAGCACCACGATGCTGCGCCCGCCGTGCTGCGCCGCGGTGGCCAACTCCTGCCCGTTCATCAGGAAGTCGCCATCGCCGGCCATGGTGAGCACGGTGCGGCCGGTCAAGAGGTTGGCCGCGATGCCCGCCGGCACGCCGTAGCCCATCGCGCCCCCGGTGGGCGCGAGCTGCGTCTTGTGGCCCTTGGCGAGACCGTGGTGGCGGAAGTAGCGGTGCGTCCAGCTGGCGAAGTTGCCGGCGCCGTTGGTCAGCACCGCGTCGGCCGGCAGGTGCTTCTGCAGGAGCGCCACCACCGCCGGCATGTCGACCAGGCCGCGCTCGCCATCGCCGGTGAGCCCCGGCAGCGCCTGCGGCTGCACGTTGGCCTCGTAGTCGGCGTGGGCGGCCTCGGTCCAGGCCGCCCAGAGCAGCTCGGGCGGGGCGGTCAGCACTTCCAGGGAGCGCGCCGCCGCGTTCATGGTGGCGCAGATCGCGAGGTCGGCCCGGTAGACGCGGTTCAGCTCCTCCGCGCTGGCGTGGATGTGCACCAGCTTCTGCACCGGCCGGGGCGGCGTGAGCAGGGTGTAGCCGCCGGTGGTCATCTCGCCCAGGCGCGGACCGATCGCCAGCACCAGGTCGCTCTCGCGGATGCGGGCGGCCAGCTTCGGGTTGATGCCGATGCCCACGTCGCCCGCGTACAGCGGGTGGTGGTTGTCGAAGGTGTCCTGGAAGCGGAAGGCGTTGCCCACGGGCAGCTTCCAGTTCTCGGCGAAGCGCTGCAGCGCCTGGGCGGCCTGGGGCGTCCAGCCGCCGCCACCCGCGATGACGAAGGGCTTGCGGGCGGCCAGCAGCATCTCGCGCAGTTCACGCAGCGCCCCCGGATCGCTCCAGGCCTGCACGGCCTCCACGCGCGGCAGGGGCCGGGCGCTGGTGGGCTTGACCAGCATGTCCTCGGGCAGCACCAGCACCACGGGGCCGGGGCGGCCGTTCATCGCCGTGGCAAACGCCCGCTGCACGTACTCGGGGATGCGGTCCGCGTCGTCGATGCGCTCCACGCGCTTGGCCATGCCCTTGGTGCTGGGGCCGAAGAAACTGCCGTAGTCGACCTCCTGGAAGGCCTCGCGGTCGCGCTGGTCGCTGGCGACGTCGCCGACGAACAGCACCATGGGCGTGGAGTCCTGGAAGGCCGTGTGCACGCCGATGGACGCGTTGGTGGCGCCGGGCCCGCGCGTGACGAAGCACACGCCGGGGCGGCCCGTGAGCTTGCCCGCGGCCTCGGCCATGAACGCGGCGCCGCCCTCCTGGCGGTTCACCACGAAGGCGATGCGGTCACGAAAGGCATGGAAGCCGTCGAGGACGGCCAGGTAGCTCTCGCCAGGGACCCCGAAGGCGTGGGTCACGCCCTGGGCGGCGAGGCATTCGACGATGAGGTGGCCGGCGGGCTGGGCGTGGTTCTGCGACATGGGCCGCATCTTAGCCAGCGCCACCACCCCACGGGGGGCGGTGCGCCGGGGCTCAGGCGCCGTTGGCGACGCGCAGGCCTGCGGCGCTGGTGCCGGCGGCGCGGGACGCGCTGATGCCGGCCTCGATGTCGCCGGAGAGCTGGCCGCCCTCCTCGATCACGATCTTGCCGTAGCGGACCTGGCCCGTCACCTTGCCGGTGGAGAAGATGGTCAGCTTCTGGCGCACGGTGAGGTTGCCGTCGAACACGCCATGGATCTCGGCGATGTCGATCTCGGCCGAGCCCTTGAAGGCGCCGCGCTCGGAAATCTGGATGACGCGGGAATCCATGGTGGCCTCGACCGAGCCCTCCACCACCAGCGTGTCGCAATCGGTGATTTCGACGCCCTTGAGCTTGATGTTCGGACCCACGGTCAGCTTGCTCTCACCTTCCTTGGCGGCGGATGCGGCCGTGGCGGCGGTGTTGGCGGCCGGGGCGACCGGCGCGGCCGTCGCGGCATAGCTCGTGGAGCCCGTGGACCCGGTGGCGCCGGGCGCGGCGCCGCGCTGCGGCGGGGTGTCTTCGCGCTTGTTGAAGAAGGGAGATTGCAGTGCCATGTGAACTTCCTGGATCGGGCGTTGTGGGAGCCACGGATGCTAAGGATGACCTTGCTCCACACCTAGTCCGCAAGCGAAAGATCGGTAACCGAATTCGTTGCCGCGTACCGACGGCGCGCCACGCGCGTGCGACAAATTTCTCGACTTGCGTAATGGCCTGTTGCCCCTTGTGCCGCGCGCGCGGACGATGCAGGGCAAAGGGGACTCGACATGCACATTCGCGCCAACCGCCGCCACGCCCTGGCCTGCCTGCTCGCGATGGGCGCCTCGTGCGCCGCACGGGCCGCGGGGGTGCACGCCAACGAGGCCGGCGCCCTGCTCGCGGTGCTGCGCGAGGCCGAGGGCCAGGACAAGCCCGACGAGGAGCTGCAGCCCTGGGGCTGGTTCGACGCCGTGCTGGCCGACGGCCGGCGCGTGCAGATCGCGCCCAGCTGGTACCGGTACCTGGGCGACATGCAGCTGCGGCTGGTGTTCGACGCGGGCGCGCAGTTGGAGAGCGCCGACCCCGCCGACCTGGAGCGCCTGCGCCTCACGCCCGAGGACGCGCTGGCCGTGGCCGTGGCCAACCTCAGGCGCCGCTACGGCGCGCCCGAAGTCACGGACTGGGGTGACGGGCTGCTGCAGGTGGAGGGCCAGGCGCCCGAGCTCGTGAGCAGCTATTTCCTGGACCGTGCGTTCTGGTCCGCGCTCGAGGCCAGCCACCCGCACGGCCTGGTCGCCGCGGTGCCGCGGCGCGCCGGGCTGGTGTTCGCCGATGCGGGCGATGCGCGCGCCCTGGCGAGCCTGCGCTTTGCCGCCGCGGCGCTGCACGCGGGTTCGGGCGGCACCCGGATCTCCTCGGCGCTCTACCTGTTCCGGGGCGGCCACTGGTCGGTCTGGCAGGCCCCCAGCCGCATCGCGGCCGTGCTTCAGTAGGCGACGGTGTAGCGGCCGCCGCGGAATTCCAGCACGGCGGTGCGGGGCTGGATCTGCACCAGGCGCACGCCGGCTGCGATCTCGCTGCCCTCGTTGAACACCTGGCCGTTGGCGATCAGCATGCGCTGCGAGGGGTCGGCGGAGTAGACGCCGCCGGACACCACCACGCGGGGCGCATCGGCCGGGAGAGGCACGGCCTGGGGCTGGGCCTGGGCTTGGGCCTGGGGCTGGCCCGCCGGCTGCGGCGAGGGCTGCGCCTGCGCCGTGCCCCGGGAAGGGCCGCGCGCGGGCCCAGGCTGCGCCATCACCGGCCCAGGGCTACCCTGCCCGCCCGCGGTTGCGGCGGACGCGGGAGCGGGCGCTGCGCCACGCTGTACGGGCGCCACGGCCGGTCGCGGCAGGGCGGGAATGGGCGGCACCGAGGCCGGCGCCTCGCCCGTCGGTGGGACGCGTGCGCCGGGCTGGGCCTGCACAGCGGGCGGCACCGCCTGCGCCACCGGGGGCGCCTGGACCGGTGCCTGCACCTGGGCGGCCGGGGGCGTGGGCGTGCTGGGCTGCGGCGGCTGCGCAGGCGCCTGGGCCACGGCGACGGTGCCCGCCGGGACGGGACGCGCACCCCGCGACGCCACCCACCACCCACCGGCCGCCAGCCCGAGGACCACCAGGCCGGCCACGGCCCAGACCCAGCGGCCTCCTGCGGGCGGGCGGCCACCTTCGCCCACCGCGGCCACTGCCTGGGCGTGGATGCCGCGCGCGGGGTCGCGCTCGCGCTGGGCGTCAGCCTTTCGCAGCGCATCGAGGATGTACGACATGGGCGGGTCTCAGGGTTGCACGCGCAGCGCGGGCTCGGCGACGCCCGTGGCACGGTTCAGTTGCATGTAGGTGAGCGGCCCGGGCTGGCCGTCGCCGGGCAGGCCGTGGGCCAGCTGGAAGGCACGCAGGCGCGTGCGCAGGGGCACGGCGTCATCCTCGGGCTCGGCATGGGCCTGCGCCAGCCGCTGCGCCACCCAGGCGTCCAGCGCCGCGGGGGTGCGCCCCTCGTAGCCGGCCGGGCTGCGCCACAGCGTCGCGAAGTCGCCGTGCCAACGCGCCGCGAAGGCGGCCAGCGGCACGGCATGCAGGGACCCCTGCACCTCCAACAGCGCCTCGCGCGGCGACAGCCCGGCCAGGATGGCATGGCCCGCACCGCCCGGGCCGTCGTCCAGCGTGACGATGCCGGGCCGGCCCAGCGACTGCAGTTGCGGCAAGGTCATGGGCTTCTGGAAACACTGCAGCGCCTGGCGCGCCAGCGCGGGGCACGCCGCTTCCCCTGCCGTCGGTTCGGCCTGCCAGGCCGTCGCCAGCTCGCGCCAGGCCGCGTCCATGCTGGCCTGCAGGTGGACGGGCCAGCCGCGGGCCACGGCGCCGCCGGGCGCGCCGAAGGACGCAGCGGAGGCCGCCGGGGCCGGGGCCGGGCCGGCGGCCGTGGCCGAGGCGGGCGAAGAGGCCCCGCTGGCGGCACGCGCTGCCGGGGCTGGCGCGCGCTGCGCGACGCTGGACGCCGCCACCCGGCCGTCCCGCACGTGGCTCACCGCCGCGTACAGGCCTGCCGCGGCCGCCAGCCCGACGGCGCCCAGGCCCAGGGCCACCCGGCCCGGCATGCGCTCACGCCGGGGCCGGCCGAAAACTTCCTGCGCGGCCTGGTCGACCGTGGCCGCGTCCACCCGATCGCGCGTGTGGGCGTAGGCGCCGAGCAGGGCCCGGTCGCACAGCAGGTTGATGCGTCGCGGGATGCCGCGCGAATGGGCGTGGATGCGGCGCACCGCGCGGCGGTCGAAGGGCAGCGCGCGCTGCAGTCCCGCCACCTCCAGCCGGTGCTGCACGTACTGCGCGGTCTCGGGCGCCGACAGCGGGCCCAGGTGGTAGCGCGCGATCACGCGCTGGGCCAGCTGCTCCAGCCCGTGCCCGGCCAGCATGTCCCGCAGCTCGGGCTGGCCCACCAGCACGATCTGCAGCAGCTTGCGCTCGGTGGTTTCCAGGTTGGTCAGCAGGCGCAGCTGCTCCAGCACCTCGGGCGACAGGTTCTGCGCTTCGTCGATCACCAGCACGCTGCTCTCGCCGGCGGCGTGCGCCTGCAGCAGGAACGCGTTCAGCGCATCGACGCGGTCCTTGACGGTGGCGTCGCGCCCGCTCGCGGCGGCGATGCCGAATTCCTCGCACACCGTCTGCAGCAGCTCGGCCACCGTCAGCTTGGGGTTGAAGATGTAGGCCACGTGACAACTGCGCGGCACCTGCTCGAGGAAGAGCCGGGTCAAGGTGGTCTTGCCGGTGCCGATCTCGCCCGTGAGCAGCACGAAACCGCCGCCGCCGCCCAGGCCGTACAGCAGGTGGGCCAGGGCTTCGCGGTGGCGCTCGCTCATGAAGAGGTAGCGCGGGTCCGGCGCGATCGAGAACGGCTCGCGTTCCAGGCCGAAGAAGGCTGCGTACATGGGCCGAGGATAGCGCGAGGGCCCGCCCGGCGGCGCGTCCGGCCTCAGGCCACGGCTGGGCTGGCGGTGCGGCGCACGCGGCGCACGTTGAAGGCGCTGGTGATGAGCACGGCCTGGGTGAGCACCAGGCCCAGCCACACGCCCTGGTACTGGCGGTGGTCCATGAGGGCGCCGAACACCAGCGGCGCGATGGCCTGGCCGATGTCCAGGCCCGAGTACACGACCCCGAACACGCGGCCGGTGGCGTTCTCCGGCGTGGACCGCTTGACGAGCAGGTCGCGCGAGGGGCCGGCGATGCCGGCGCAGAAGCCCATGGCGCCGAACAGCGCCGGCACCGCCAGCGCCGGCACCGGCGCGAGCCCGACCACCAGCGCGACCGTGGCCGCCATGCCCATCCCGGCGCCCACGATGCGCTCGCAGCGCTGCGGGTCCGACGCGAGGAAGCCGCCCAGCACCATGCCCCCCGCGCTGCACACCATGTACACCGTGAGGCAGGCCGCGGTGAGCGCCACCGGCACGTCGTGCAGCTGGCGTGCCGCTTCGGGCGCGAAGGCCTGCACCACGCTGAGCACGACGGCGTAGAGGAAGAAGAACCAGAAGCACATCCACACCGCCGGGATGCGCAGGAAGCCGAAGCTGCTGCCGGCCGCCTGCACGGACGCGCCCGGACGGTGCGAGGGCGCCAGCGCCAGCCGGCCGCGGTTGAACCACACCAGCACGAAGACGGCCAGGGCCAGCGTCCCGGCGGCCGCCAGCGCGTGCCGCCACGAGAAAGCCATGGCGACGGGCACCACCAGCGCGGGCGCGAGGGCCCAGCCCAGGTTGCCGGTGATGCCGTGCACGCTGTAGGCGTGGCCCAGGCGCGGCGCGCTGACCTTGCGGTTGAGCAGGGTGTAGTCCACCGGATGGAAGACACCGTTGCCCACCCCGGCCACCACGGCCCACAGCGCCATCACCTCGTAGCTGGGGCTGGTGGCGAAGCCGAAGGCGGCGGTGGCGATCAGCCCCAGGCCGCCCAGCAGGATGGGCCGCGGACCCCAGCGGTCGACCAGGAAGCCGGAGGATGCCTGCACCGCGCAGGAGACCACGAAGAAGACCGACATCAGCGCGCCCAGCTGGGTGTAGCCCACGTGGAAGGCGTCCTTCAGCCAGGGGAACAGCGGCGCCAGCAGCAGCTGGCTGAAGTGGCTCACCATGTGCGCGACGCCCACCAGGCCGATGACCTGTGCGTCCTCGCGCAGCGGGACGGGCGTGGCGAAACTCTGTGCGGTGCGGGTGCTCATGGCTGGAATTGTCGGGGCGCGCCCCATTTCCGAAAAGCGACAAAACGACAGCTTTCTGCGAAAATCGGCCAATGCGTGAACGTGCCTCCAAGAACACGCCCCTGGGCGACGCGGACGCCTTCCGTCCCAGCCGCGCCCGTCCGGTGCGCATCCGCGCCCGCAACATGCCGGCCGACACGCACCTCGAGCCGCACCGCCACGCCTGGTCGCAACTCGCCTACTGCGCCACCGGCATCGTGCAGGTCAGCACCGAACGGCAGGCCGAGGGCGGCGAGCAGGTGAGCTACATCGTGCCGCCCTCGCGCGCCGTCTGGATCGCGCCGGGGGCCCGGCATGCCATTCACGTGCTGGAGGACGCGCAGCTTCGCACCCTCTACATCCATCCCGACGCGACGCCCAGCGGCTGGCACGGCTGCCGCATGCTGGTGGTCTCGGCGCTGCTGCGCGAGCTGGTGCAGGCGCTGGACGCGCCCGGCCTGCCGCGGGTGCGCGAGCAGCACCTGTCGGCGCTGGTGCTGGACGAGGTCGCCCAGGCGGACGTGCAGGCCCTGGGCGTGCCCCTGCCCCATGCCGAGGCCAGCGACAAGCGCCTGCGCGCGCTGTGCGAGGCCGTGCTGCGCGATCCCTCGGTGCGTGGCACGCTGGCCAGCGCGGCCGCCGCCGCCGGGGCCAGCGAGCGCACCATGGCGCGCCTCTTCCGCGAGCAGCTGGGCACCAGCTACCAGCGCTGGCGCCAGCAGGCGGCACTGGCGCACGCGTTGCCGCTGCTGGCGCGCGGCCTGCCGGTCAGCGAGGTGGCTGCTGCCAGCGGCTATGCCAGCGACAGCGCCTTCACCGCCATGTTCAAGTCGGCCATGGGCCAGCCGCCCAGCCATTTCCAGGGCCAGGCCAGCCCATGAAGTCCAGCGCGGGCCTGCTCATGTTCCGGCGCGCCGCGGCGGGCCTGGAGGTGCTGCTCGCCCACCCCGGCGGCCCCTTCTGGCAGCGCAAGGACAGCGGCGCCTGGACCTTGCCCAAGGGGGAGATCGAAACCGGCGAGGACCCCTTGCAGGCGGCCCTGCGCGAGTGGCGCGAAGAGACGGGCTTCGCGGCGGGCGGCCCCTTCGCCGCGCTCGGCGAGGTGCGCCTGCGCAGTGGCAAGCGCGTGCTCGCCTGGGCCTTCGAGGGCGATGCCGACCCGCTGGCCCTGCGGAGCAACGGCTTCGAGATCGAGTGGCCGCCGCGCTCGGGGCGCATGCAATCCTTTCCCGAGATCGACCGCGTGGCCTGGTTCGACCTGGCCCAGGCCCGCGAGCGCATCGCGCCGGCCCAAACCCCCTTCCTGGACCGCCTGGCCCTGGCGCAGGGCCCCGGCTGAGCCTGCCCGGCTGTCGGGCGGGCGCCACACTCGGCGGGCCTGGACAGGCTGCAAGCCGCGCCGGACACGGGGCCGTCACTATACTTTCCGCAGCATGACCACCGGGGCCACGATCACCCACTACGAGCTGCTGCGCGTCTCGCGCCGCGAGCGGCCCGAAGGCGTGCGCGCGGCCTACCGCCGGCTGGCCCAGCAGTTCCACCCGGACAAGCAGCGCGGCAATGCCGACGCCGAGCGCGTGATGGCCGCCATCAACCAGGCCTACGCGGTGCTGTCCGATCCCGCCCAGCGCGCCGACTACGACCGTGCCCTGGATTCCGGCTTCAGCCACAGCCGGCCGGCCAGCCTGGACGAGGTGCGGGCCCACGACCGCGCCTGGCCCTGGTGGCTGCTGTTCGGCACCATCGCCTTCAGCGCGGCGGCGATAGGCACCGTGGTCTACAAGAGCTACATGCCGGGCGTTCGCGCCGCCGGCCAGGTGCTCACCAGCGCCACCCCCGCGCGCTGACCTGTCGCCTGCGTGGCTGGCCCGGCGGCCGGCGGCGTCGCATACTGCGGCGTCAAGGAGACAGCACACCATGGACATTCGAGGCAAGGTCGCCGTCGTCACCGGCGGCGCCAGCGGCATAGGCGCTGCACTGGCCCAAAAATTCGCGGCCGAGGGCGCGCAAGGCATCGTGGTCGCCGACCTGAACCTGGAGCGCGCGCAGGGCGTCGCGGCGGCGATCGGGCCGCAGGCCGTCGCCATCGCCTGCGACGTGAGCCGCGAGGCGGACATCCAGGCCCTGGCCGCGGCGGCACGGCAGCGCTTCGGCCGCATCGACATCTTCATGTCCAACGCGGGCATCCTGGGCCGCCCGGGCGGGCTGGAGCTGGACGACGCGCTCTGGCAGAAGATGTGGGAGGTGCACGGCATGGCCCACATCTGGGCCGCACGCGCCGTCCTGCCCGAGATGCTGGAGCGTGGCGAGGGCTACTTCGTGGTCACGGCGTCGGCGGCCGGCCTGCTCAACATCGTGGAATCGGCGCCCTATGGCGTCACCAAGCACGCGGCCGTGGCCGCGGCCGAATGGCTGCGCATCGCCTACGGCCGCCGCGGCATCCGCGTCTCCTGCCTGTGCCCGCAGTCGGTGCAGACCGACATGACGGCCGGCGGCGCCGGCTCGGCCGGCATCAACGGCGTGCTCTCGGCCGAGCAGGTTGCCCAGGACGTGGTGGACACCATGCGCGAGGAGCGCTTCCTGGTGCTGCCCCACCCCGTGGTGGCGCAGTACGCGCTGGCCAAGGCGACCGACTACGACCGCTGGCTGGGCGGCATGCAGAAGCTGTACGCCAGCTACGCCGGCAAGCTCAAGGGCTGATTCAGCGGCCGAACAGGCCGACCGCGCCGATCACGATCAGGTAGATCGCGACGATGTAGTTGAGCAGCCGCGGGATCAGGAGGATGAGCACGCCCGCCACGAGCGCGGCCACCGGGCCGATGTGGGGAAGGTCGAGGTTCATGGCGCGCCTTTCGTGGGGTGACGATCAGGCGCATCCTGGCCCAGCCGCGCGGGCCGGGCCGTAGTCGGCGGGCGACGCCGGGCGTCAGACGCCGGTGCGCACCACGATGCGGCCGCGCACCTGCCCGGCCATGAGGCGCTGGGCCGCGGCGATGGCGTCCGCGAGCGCCACTTCGCTGGTGATGGCCTCCAGCAGCGTGGGGTCCAGGTCGCGGGCCAGGCGGGTCCAGGCTTCCTCGCGGCGCGCCAGCGGGGCCATCACGCTGTCCACGCCCAGCAGGGCCACGCCGCGCAGGATGAAGGGCATCACCGTGGCCGGCAGGTCGAAGCCCTGCGCCAGCCCGCAGGCCGCCACCGCGCCGCCGTAGCGCACCTGGGCGCAGGCATTGGCCAGCGTGTGGCTGCCCACCGCGTCCACCACCGCGGCCCAGCGCTCCTTCTGCAGCGGCTTGCCCGGGGCCGCGAGCTCGGCGCGGTCGATCACCGCGGTCGCGCCCAGGGACTTGAGGTAGGCCTCCTCGCTCGCCTTGCCGGTCGCGGCCACCACGCGATGGCCCAGGCGCGACAGCAGCGCAACCGCCACCGAGCCGACCCCGCCCGTCGCGCCGGTCACCAGCACCTCGCCATCGCCGGCCTTCACGCCGTGCCGCTCCAGGGCGAGCACGCACAGCATCGCGGTGTAGCCCGCGGTGCCGATGGCCATGGCCTGGCGCTCGGTGAAGGCCTCGGGCCGGCGCACCAGCCACTCGCCCTTGAGCCGGGCCTTGCCCGCCAGGCAGCCCTTGTGTGTTTCGCCGACGCCGAACCCGTTCAGGATGACCGCGTCGCCGGCCTTCCAGCGCGGGGAGCTGCTTTCCAGCACGATACCAGCGCCGTCGATGCCGGCCACCATGGGCCAGCTGCGCACCACCGGCGAGCGGTTGGTGATGGCCAGCCCGTCCTTGTAGTTCAGCGTGGACCAGCCGATCGCCACCGTGACGTCGCCGTCGGGCAGGAAGCTGTCGTCCACCTCGCGCACGCTGGCGCTGAAATCGGGGTTCTTCTCGAGGACCAGGGCCTGGAACATGGGGCTCTCCTTGTTGCTGGCCGCGAGCATACCAACGGCCGCTTCTCCCATCCGTTCATATGCAAATTCCAAATCGGTGGAACGCGGCCGCGATGGCTGCCGCACAATCCCCGCTGCAGCCTGCGGCCCTGCCGCGCTGCCCGGTTTTTCCAGAGAACCCAGCCACAACAAGGAGCCACCATGTCCCTGCGCATCAACGACACCGCGCCCAACTTCCAGGCCCAGACCACGCACGGAGCGATCGATTTCCATCAGTGGATCGGCGATTCCTGGGTCGTGCTGTTCTCGCACCCCAAGGACTTCACGCCGGTGTGCACCACGGAGCTGGGCTACATGGCCCGCATCGAGCCCGAGTTCACCCGGCGCAACGTGAAGCTGATCGGCCTGTCGGTGGACCCGGTGGACAACCACAGCAAGTGGGCCGCCGACATCGAGGAGACCCAGGGCGCCAAGGTCAACTACCCCATGATCGGTGACCCCGAGCTCAAGGTCGCCAAGCTCTACAACATGCTGCCCGCCGAGGAAGCGGGCGGTGCGGACGGCCGCACCGCCGCGGCCAACGCCACCGTGCGCACCGTGTTCGTCGTCGGCCCGGACAAGAAGATCAAGCTGATGATGACCTACCCCATGACCACGGGGCGCAACTTCGACGAGATCCTGCGCGCGATCGACTCCATGCAGATGACGGCCAAGTACAAGGTGGCCACGCCGGCCAACTGGCAGAAGGGCCAGGACGTGATCATCTCGGGCTCGGTCAACGACGAGGATGCGAAGAAGCTGTTCCCCGCCGGCTGGAAGGCGCCCAAGCCCTACCTGCGCATCGTCAAGAGCCCCGAGTAAGCGCCGGGCACGCCCAAGAAGAAAGGCGGCCCCAGGGCCGCCTTTTTCATGCCCGGACGCCGCCGGGCTCAGGCGTGCGCTGCGTCCTGCGACGCCGCCAGCGCGCCTTCGAAGTGGAAGACGCCGGGCTCGCGCACCGGGTCCACCTCGACGCGGATCTGGCTCTTGGGCGCGAAGCGGCCCTCCAGGATCAGCCGCGACAGCGGGTTCTCGATGCGCTGCTGGATCGCGCGCTTGAGCGGACGCGCCCCGAACACCGGATCGAAGCCGACCTTGGCCAGTTCCTCCAGCGCGGCCGGCGTCACTTCCATCGCCAGGTCCATCTTGGCCAGGCGCTGCTGCAGCACCTGCAGCTGGATCGCGGCGATCTTCGCGATGTCCTGCGCGCCCAGCCCGTGGAACACCACGGTCTCGTCGATGCGGTTCAGGAACTCGGGCCGGAAATGGCTCTTGAGCTCGTCCCACACCGCTTCCTTCACGTCCTCGTAGGGCTTGCCCACCATGGCCTGGATGCGGTGCGAGCCGATGTTGCTCGTCATCACGATCACGGTGTTCTTGAAGTCCACGGTGCGGCCCTGGCCGTCGGTCAGGCGGCCGTCGTCCAGCACCTGCAGCAGCACGTTGAACACGTCCGGATGCGCCTTCTCGACCTCGTCGAGCAGGATCACGCTGTAGGGCTTGCGGCGCACGGCCTCGGTCAGGTAGCCGCCCTCCTCGTAGCCCACGTAGCCCGGGGGCGCGCCGATCAGGCGGGCCACCGAGTGCTTCTCCATGAACTCGCTCATGTCGACGCGGATGAGGTGCTCCTCGCTGTCGAACAGGAAGTTCGCCAGCGCCTTGCACAGCTCGGTCTTGCCCACGCCGGTGGGGCCCAGGAACAGGAAGCTTCCCGTCGGACGGTTCGGGTCCGACAGCCCGGAGCGCGAGCGGCGGATCGCGTTGGCGACCGCGCTGATCGCCTCGTCCTGGCCGACCACGCGCTGGTGCAGGCGGTCTTCCATCAGCAACAGCTTCTCGCGCTCGCCCTGCATCAGCTTGGACACCGGGATGCCTGTGGCGCGGGCCACCACCTCGGCAATCTCCTCGGCCCCGACCTGGGTGCGCAGCAGCTGCGGGCGGCCGGTCTTGGCCTTGTCGTTCTCCTGCGCCTGGGCGTCCTTGAGCTTCTTCTCCAGCTCCGGCAGGCGGCCGTACTGCAGCTCGGCGACCTTGTTGAAGTCGGCCTTGCGCTTGAACTCCTCGATCTGGAACTTGACCTTGTCGATCTCCTCGCGGATCTGCGCGCTGCCCTGGGCGGTGGCCTTCTCGGCCTTCCAGATGTCCTCCAGGTCGGCGATCTCCTTGCCCAGCTTGCCGATCTCCTCCTCGATCAGGCCGAGCCGCTTCTGCGAGGCTTCGTCCTTCTCCTTCTTCATGGCCTCGCGCTCGATCTGCAGCTGGATCAGGCGGCGGTCCAGCCGGTCGATGGCCTCGGGCTTGGAGTCGATCTCGATCTTGATCTTGGAGGCGGCCTCGTCGATGAGGTCGATGGCCTTGTCGGGCAGGAAGCGGTCGGTGATGTAGCGATGCGAGAGCTCGGCCGCGGCCACGATGGCCGGGTCGGTGATGTCCACGCCGTGGTGGGCCTCGTACTTCTCCTGCAGCCCGCGCAGGATGGCGATGGTCGCCTCCACCGTGGGCTCGCCGACCAGGATCTTCTGGAAGCGGCGCTCCAGCGCGGCGTCCTTCTCGATGTACTTGCGGTACTCGTCCAGCGTGGTCGCGCCCACGCAGTGCAGCTCGCCGCGCGCCAGCGCCGGCTTGAGCATGTTGCCCGCGTCCATGGCGCCCTCGGCCTTGCCGGCCCCCACCATGGTGTGCAGCTCGTCGATGAAGACGATGGTCTGGCCCTCGTCCTTGGCCAGTTCGGTGAGCACGGTCTTGAGCCGCTCCTCGAACTCGCCGCGGTACTTGGCGCCCGCCAGCAGGGCCGCCATGTCCAGCGACAGCACGCGCTTGTTCTTCAGCGACTCCGGCACCTCGCCGGCCACGATGCGCTGGGCCAGGCCCTCGACGATGGCCGTCTTGCCGACGCCGGGCTCGCCGATGAGCACCGGGTTGTTCTTGGTGCGCCGCTGCAGCACCTGGATCGCGCGGCGGATCTCGTCGTCGCGGCCTATCACCGGGTCCAGCTTGCCCAGCCGGGCACGCTCGGTGAGGTCCAGGCAGTATTTCTTGAGGGACTCGCGCTGGCCTTCGGCTTCGGCACTGTCCATCTTCTGGCCACCGCGCACCGCGTCCACCGCGGATTCCAGGGCCTTGCGCGACAACCCGTTCTCGCGCGCGATGCGGGCGATGTCCTGCTTGCTGTCGGCAAGGGCGATCAGGAAGAGCTCACTGGCGATGAACTGGTCGCCGCGCTTGAGCGCCTCCTTCTCGGCGGCCTGCAGCAGGCTCACCAGGTCGCGGCCGACCTGCACCTGCTCCTGGCCCTGCACCTGGGGCAGCCTGTGCATGGCGCCCTCCGCGCCCGCCAGCAGCCCCGGCGTGTTCACCCCCGCGCGTTGCAGCAAGGCCCGGGGACCGTCCTCCTGGCGCAGCATGGCCACCAGCAGGTGGGCCGGTTCGATATAGGCGTTGTCCCCGCCCAGGGCCAGGGTCTGGGCCTCGGCGAGGGCTTCCTGGAACTTGGTGGTCAGTTTGTCGAGTCGCATGGGCGTTCAGCTCCGTTCTGCGGGTCAGTTCAGGCTGGGGCCCGCGTTTTTCAAGATGCATGCTGGCCCACCCCGGGGAACATGCGCTGACTAAAATCAAGAAGCCATGAAGATCAGGCAGCTCGCGGTCAGCTACCTTGCCGAGCAGGACCGCATCCTGCTGCGGTTGAACACGGCTGGCGCCCACGAGATCCGGCTCTGGCTCACGCGCCGGCTGATGGTGGGCCTGGGGCCCCTGCTGCAGCGCCTGCAGACCCGGCTGGTGCTCCAGCGCGACGGCAACCCGGTGGAGGATGAGGACCTCAAGCGCATGCTGGCCGACTTCCGCATGGAGCAGCTGCTGCTGGACGCCGACTTCGAGACGCCCTACGCCGACAAGCCGGCCGCGCTGCCGCTGGGCGCACGGCCGCTGCTGGTCACCGACGTGGATGCCGAGCTGCAGGCCGGCGGGCGGCTGCGGCTGTCGCTGAACGAGCAGTTGCCCGGCAAGGCCAAGCCGCGCAGCTTCGCCATGACGCTGGAGCCTCGCCTGGCCCTGGGGCTGGTGCGGCTGCTGGAGCAGGCAGTGGAGCGCGCCAACTGGCGGGCCCCGATGGAGGGCCAGCCCGCCCTCCCGGAGGAGGCGGCTGAGCCCGGCGGCGACGGCACGCGGCGCGGCCGCTGGCTCAACTGAGGCCAGCCGCCCGGACCCGGGCCCGGGCCCGGGCCGGTGCCCGCGGCCAGCGCGCGCCCCTCAGCGCCGCACGGCCTCGAGCGAGAAGCCGGCCACCTTCTTGTAGTCGTCGGACAGCTTGCGCAGCTCGTCCTGGCTGATGACCTCGTCGATGTGGCCGAAGGGCCGGTCGCCGGTCAGCTCCTCGACCCGGATGTTGATGAAGTCGGGCGGCACGCTGCGGTTTGTCTGCACGATGCGCGCAGTCGTGGGCAGGCGGGCCTGCTCGTAGGCCTGGAGGGCTTGTGCAGGCTGCGCCGCGGCGGCCAGGCCCTCGGCCAGCACCCGGGCATCGATCAGTGCCTGCGCGGAGCCGTTGGAGCCGCGCGGGTACATCGGGTGGGCGGCGTCGCCCAGCAGGGTCACGCGGCCGAAGGTCCAGCGCGGCACCGGGTCGCGGTCGACCATGGGGTATTCGAAGACGCGCTGGGCGCCGCGGATCAGCGCGGGCACGTCCAGCCAGTCGTAGCGCCAGCTCGCGAAGAGCTCGACGAAGTCTTCCGGGTTGCCGGGCCGGTTCCAGTCGTTCATGGCCGCGCCCTCGCGGCGGATCTCGGCCACCCAGTTGATGAGCTGGTTGCCCTGCCCGTCCACGTTGTCGGCGATCGGGTAGATCACCATCTTGCCGGTGTTGATGGAGCCGATGCGCATGTAGCTGCGGCCGGTCAGGATGGGTGGGCGCACGGTGACGCCGCGCCAGGTGTTGATGCCGCCGAAGGCCAGCGGCTCGCCGGGGTAGAACTGGGCTCGCACGGCCGAGTTCACCCCGTCGCTGGCGACGGCCAGCGAGGCGGTGGCGCTGCTGCCATCGGCGAAGCCCAGCGTCACGCCCTGCTCGTCCTGCGTCAGGGCCTGGAAGCGCCGCCCCAGGTGCAGGCGGTCCGCGCCCACGCGCTCCAGGAAAGCATCGAGCAGGATGCGGTGGAGCCGGCCGCGCGGGATGCCCACCTCCGGCAAGGGGTAGCCGGCGTGGCGTCCGCGCGGCTCGCGGTAGATGTACTGGCCGAAGCGGTTGAAGAACACGCTCTCCAGGTTCTCGATGCCGGCGGCCTCGGCCTGCCCGGCCAGGCCCAGGGTCTGCAGCTCGCGCATGGCGTGCGGCAGCAGGGTGATGCCCACGCCCACCTCCTGCAGCGCGGGCACGGCCTCGTAGACCTGGCAGGCGATGCCCACGCGGTGCAGCGAGAGCGCCAGGGCCAGCCCGCCGATGCCACCGCCGACGATGGCCACTTCCGGCTTGTTCGGTTCAGCCATGCTCATTCCGCCGTGATGCCCTGTGCGCGGATGACCTGGGCCCAGCGCGCCGCGTCCTTCTCGACCAGGCGCTGGAACTCCTGAGGCGAACTGGTGGCCGGGTCCATGCCCTGGTTCTCGAAGGCCGTCTTGACGGCGGGCGCGGCGAGGATCTCGCGCAGCTCCTGGTTGAGCTGGGTCACTTCCTGCGGCTGCGTGCCGGGCGGCGCGAAGATGCCGTACCACATGTCCACGTCGACCTGGCCGGCGTGCGCCTCGGCGAGCGTGGGCACCTGCGGCAGCAGCGGGTGGCGCTTGGCGCTGCCTATGCCCAGCGGCACCAGCCGGCCGGCCCGGATCAGGGGCAGCGCGACGTGGATGGGCAGGAAGGCGGCGTCGACCTGCCCGCCGACCAGCTCGGTGACCAGGGGTGCGGTGCCGCGGTAGGGAATGTGGGTCAGGAACACCTTGTTGGTGGCCTTGAGCAGTTCCATGGAGAGATGGTGCGGCGTGCCCACGCCGGGGCTGCCGTAGTTGATCGCGCCCGGCCGCGCGCGCGCCGCGGCCAGCAGGTCCGCCGCGCTGTGCCAGCCCGTGTGCGGCGAGGCCACCAGCACCAGCTGGCCCCAGCTGGTGAGCGAGACCGGCACCAGGTCACGCACCGGGTCGAAGGGCAGCTTGGGGTAGAGGCTGCGGTTCATCACCAGGGTGTTCACGCTCACCAGCAGCGTGGTGCCGTTGGCCGGCGCGCGCACCACGGCTTCGGTGCCTATGTTGCCCGAGGCGCCAGGCCGGTTCTCGACCACGACGGCGCGGCCCAGCTTCTCGGCCAGGCGTGGCGCGACCGTGCGGGCGATGAGGTCGATGCCCGTCCCGGGGGTGAAGGGAACGATAAGGCGCAGGGTGCCCTGGCCCCCGCTGCTGCCCGTGGCGGGCGACTGGGCGTGCGCGGCCGGGGCCGCGGCGAAGCCGGCCGCGATGGAGAGCGCGGCGGCGAACCGGAGGATTCTGGTGAACATCGGCGTCCTGGTTGGTATGCTAACGATCATGCCGACGCCAGACCGCAAGGCACAATCCTAGCAATCCCTGATCCCCAGCCCTTT